>JAJBVE010000166.1 GCA_020859995.1 Clostridiales bacterium | reverse complement strand
GCGTAATCTTCCATCGTGAAGCCCATCGACACCTCCGCCACGACCAGCTTTTTCCCATAGCGCCGCGCGATGTCATTCATGTTATACTGCAATTTATCCAGTGTCCCATGCCAGAACGGATAATAGGACATCCCGATGTACTCGAAATCTTCCCCGCCGTTCGCAAAGTAGTGGTCAAACCATCTGCGGAAGAGTTCGTTGTCGCCGCCGGCGTCCAGATGAATCATGACCGGCAGCTGCTGCGCATCACCAAAGGCTCTCACTGCTCGGATCCCGGCGCTCACGAATGCCGCGACATTCTTATATGCGTCCGATAAGCGAACGCCATCGGGCGAAAACTCGTTCTCCTCATCAATTACAGCACTCTCGTCCTGTTCTCTGAATGCGTCTCTCTCTCTCTGACCATTGACCGCAGCCTTCTCATTCTGTTCATTAACCGCGCCGTCTTGGTTTTGCTCCTCTCCCAGCAGCCGCTTCCAGCTCCCGCCGTGCGGCAGCTGCCCGAGCGGCCAGAGGAAACCATTCGACAGCTCATTTCCCACCGCGACCATCTGCGGCAGGACATCTTCCTTCCGACAGCGTTCCAGCACCTCTGCCGTGTAGTCATAAATCGCCTGCTCCAGCTCCTGCGCGTTCCTGTTTCGCCAGGCCTTTGGCATCCACTGCTTCCCCGGGTCCGCCCAGAAATCGCTGTAATGAATGTCCAGCAGCCAGCCGATGCCCAGCTGTTTCGCCCGCTTTGCAAGTGAAAGCACCGTTTCAATATCGCAGCCGCCCGCGCCGTAGGAATTTCCCTGCTCGTCATATGGGTCATTCCAGATGCGCAGCCGCACCAGGTTCATGCCATATTTCTGCAAGATCTCCATCGCGCCGCCAGGCACTTTATGATCGTAAAATTTACCGCCATTTTCCTCCACCGCCAGCAGCGTGGATAAATCCATTCCTGTAATCCAGTTGTTGTTCATGTTTTCTTTTCCTTACTCTGCCTTTCACTGTATTATGATATCATTAATAAAACCGGCTTCTGCTCAGATTTCCATCCGACTAAACTCTCCCGAAGCCCTATTATGTTTACATTATTTTGCCAAAAAGCTATCCAAAATTTCAATCCTGCACCGATGCACTTTATCTTTCCTGTAGTACCCGATCCCGACCAGTATAATCCTGCCAGTCGTCTTCGGCTGCTCCTCCATCTTTCCCTTAAACTTTAACACGTAATCTTTATCCTTAATCTGCTGCAGAGCTGTCTCCGGGGAATCGTCTACCTTAAGCTCAATGATAATTCCATCATCTGTACGATTATGCGGGTAAAAAATATAATCTACGTATCCGATACCCGCCTGATCCTCCCTTTCCATATTATATTTATTCCTTGCGGCAATGTAAGCAAGCTTCACGCTGCCGGATAACTCTGCTTCATCGCTATAAGCTTTTAAAGGAGATTCCGTAGTATGCACAATCGCCAGCATTTTTCCAACTGTGTCTTCATCCCCATCGTAAGTCGCCTTCAGAATACGCAGTGATTCTTTCTCCAGCTCGCGCATATAATTAAATCTCGGAGCTGTGCGGATGATTTTATCAAACTCCATCCAGAGCTCCCGGTTCGGGATTCTCACGCAGCCATCGAAATAATTCAGATAACCATAAACAGTCATAACTGAGAGAATTTCGTCTCTGGTTTCCAATTTCCGCGCTGAAGTCGCATATTCCTGTATGTCCACCTGCACAGACTCTCCCGCCGAGAGCAGCATTACGGCATCCCGTACACCATCAATATCATTCAGAACATAATCCTTCAGTTCTTCGTATTCACCGGCACGCGCCCAGTAGTTCCCCGGTTCATTCTGTGTAAGCGCCAGTACCACCGAATTCGGGTTGTAAACGCTCTCTCTTCCTTTTCGATGATAACCATCGTACCAGTCTTTCAAATCTTCCCTGGAAATGACCGGATTCGGCGTATTTTTGATATACCGCTGATAAAGCTCGTCTACCTCAGCGTTTGTAAAGCCAAAGTATTCACTGTACATACCGCTGTTTGCCATATTAAACTCAGCGAAATGATTCATCGTGTCACTGCCGGAATATTTCTTAATCGGAAGGATTCCCGTCATATAAGTCAGTGTGACATAAGCCCTGCCCTTTGTCAGATCCCCGAGAAAAGCAGTAAATCTGCCACGGTCCGCTTCCGTGAAATAATCCCTGTGAAAAATATAGTCCCATTCGTCAAAAACAAAGATGAACTTCTCACGATTATAGAATCGAAACACATTCCGTAAGACAGAGCCTATCGTGTCTCCCGCGTGAATATTAACATTCGGATAAGATTCCTTTAAATCATCAAGCAGCCAATCCTGAATAAAGTGAATATACTCGTCATAGGATTTACAGTCAGCTGGCCCCTTGCTGAAATCAATATAAATCACATTATGCTGATTCAGATGCTTCGAGTATTCCGAATTTTCAGCTATCTTAAGCTTCGAAAACAGGGCGCTGCTGTCAACTCCTTTTCCAAAGAATGCGCCGATCATGGCTGCAATCACAGACTTTCCAAATCTTCGGGGTCTGGTAATGGAAATACTGTCTCCCCCCTGATCTATAATCCGGATCAATTCCTTAAGCATTTCTGTTTTATCTATAAAGTAAGCTTTCTTTGTCTCCCTTTCGTAAAGTCCATACGCATCTTCTGAGTTCAGATAATATCCCATGTTTTCACCCCGCTTATCTCTTCTAAAAAAATGCTCAGAATCCTTGTCTGCATCACTCGTCGCATAATCGGCTGCCTGTTGCCTTACGAAGTTCATTGCAGCAAGCAACATGAGTTTTTGTAAGTTGTGTTATTTTCATTCTAGCATACTCACTTTCGCTTTTCCACATCAAAATGAAAAATCCTTGCTGCGCAAGTTCAGACAAAATACAAGGATAACCGCGCAATTAAAGATCGCTGTGGGATTAGCGTGGTCTGCGTCCATGCCCGCAAGCGAGTATGAACATATAGACGCATTAGAGCGATCAATTTCAAAGAAGAAGCCGAAGCCTGCTATATTCAGGTTTCGGCCCCTTTTCTTCATTGTCAAAAACAGTGTCCGGACTCACCCTTCCGAGAAGTCCTCGAAATCCTTCTCCTCAAATCTCCGCATCATCGCACCGTAGCGGAAACGCGCCATCTGGTTTTTCTCCAGCACATCAGCCTCACTGCCGCGGTACTGGCAGCGAATGCAATAGTATTCCTTCTTTTCTTTATCATAAAACATATCCAGATCCAGGTCGCGCATAAAGCAGGACGGACAGCGATAGTTTAATTTGCCTTTTCCAGATTGAGCCATGTCGTGAAGACCTCCTTTTCACATAATTTCCCAGTGTATCCGATTGTAAACATTGGGCTGAATGCATATCCCTCTTTGATATAGCCTGCCTTGTCACGGCCTTCGCAGGTCATGGAAACTACCGTGTCAATTGGCGGTACGATGCAGGTCGCACTGTCTGCGCCTTCCATGGATGCCTCACGGCACTTGTACTCGTAAGGAATCTCTGTCTTTTCCTCACCCTTCTCCAGGAAAAGGGTCAGGCTGGACATGTCCTCCGTGTATTCGGTCGTGCCATAGCAGCCCACCATATATTCATTAATGGTAATATCAGCAGCTGCGCAATCCATATCCGCGCCTGTTTCCGCAGATGTTCCGGCGCCGTTCGGTGTGATTGAGAGCACCTTGCGGTCAATGCGGATTTTTCCTGTACCCTCAATGAAGGTCATCACCGTCTGAAGCTTCACGGTCAGATCTGAGAACTCGATGTCTACCGGATCCAGCGTCAGGATGCGGTTTTTCACAGCCTTTTTCGCCGCGCCGCTGCCTGCCGCACTTTCTTCAGAAATGAAACCGCCGTTCACTGCACATGCACCAAAATCACTTCCTGCTTCATCCGCGCACGCACCGGAAACCGAGCCTGCGGCCACCGCACCTTCACCTGAGATCACTTTCTCCGAGAAATGCGCCTTTGTACGGCAGAGGCAGAGATCAACTTCCTCGCCGTTGTGGCAGATCTTGGCGCTGCGGACGGTTCCCTCGCCTGCGTAATGGGTAAAATATCCGGCGCGGTATTTTTCCTGAATCAGGAACGGATAGCTGGCATCCTGAATGTGCGGAGTGCCGATGCCGACCGGCCAGTTCAGCTTCGCGACATAAGGGCGCAGGTCGACGATCGCGCCGCCCTGATCCATATTGACGCCGGCGCGCAGATACGGATCGCAGTACCAGAATACCTGCTTCTGGCTGCCGTAGAGAATGTCCCTCCAGAGCGCGCACTCCGGCTCCGTGTAGGATTTTTTCTGACGATAATAGTCCGCAAACTCGCTCATCGTCATGTCGATCAGCTTGCCTTCCTTTTTCAGCTTACCATAGTACGCGCAGCCATCCTCGTAGGATTTCAGCAACAGTTCATAAGGTGCCTCCCAGCGGCCCATCTTGTTCATCCAGCCTGGTCCTACGAACATCATATTGTAGGAGTAGCCGTCGTTAAATTTTGCCTGATAGCGGTACTGATCAATCAGGTTATAGAGATACGGATATTCCCAGGTGTCGGAATCGTAAATCATACCGCGCAGCACGTTCTGCGGATGAGTGCCAAAGTTCGAGCCGTTGCCGTCATAGCACGCGATCAGATCGCGGCTTAAATGCGGGATGGCCACAATGCCGGAGTCCTCCGCCTCATTCGCAGCCGGCGCGTGGGTATTCTGCTTCGACGGGATCCACGGCGCCCAGGGACCGCCGTCCATAAAGGTGTACCAGCTGTTGTTGCAGGTATGATAGGCCTTCGGGCCCTCCTCCCAACAGGTCGCCACCGCACATTTGACAGACGGATATTTTTCTTTGATGTAATTCGTCAGCTCCGCGTCCATATAGTAGGAACCAGTCGATTCCGGATAGAAGCCAAACTTCTCATAAAACTTCTCAAACACGTCCTGCACAATCGCCATTTTGTCCTCCATTGAGAACATCCAGATGCAGAAATCCTTTGTCTTATATTTTTCACGGAATTCCTTGCACGGAAGGCCAAGCAGCGTCAGAGCAATCTCATCTCCATATTTTTCATGATGTTCCTTTGCAAGCGCCACTGCCTCGTCGTTGAAAAGACTGGCATAGGTCATCTCGATTGTCGTCTTCAGACCATTCTTGTGCGCACATTCCTGCTGTGTCTTAAAAATGTCAAGGCTCTCTGTCAGCAGTGCCTTGCGCCCGATATCCTCCGCCTGGCCGTGCCCGGTCACCTTCTCGGCGTACTCCGGCACCATTTCAGGACGGTGAATAATGTTTACAACAAATTTGTCCATGATTTCTCCCTTTCGTTGATCGTTGATGATTTCGCGCCTGCAGGCATTGCACTTAGAGTCCGACCGCAGACGCAGGTCTGTTATATAACTTATCGGAAGGGCGCTGGACATCCAGTGGATGTCCGTTTAGCGCCGACCGGAGCGAAGCGTAGAAGCGCGCTTGCGGGTTTTCACCCGATAAGTTATCTTATGAGCAGAAAATACCTCTGTTCTTGCTATTGTGATGATTTTACCGCAGGACCAGAATTGACTGTGCCGGCATCACGGCCACATCGTCCGTGAGCACAATCTCCTCATTGTTTAACGTCAGATATCCGCCAGCTTCCATCCCGGAGAGTACCGTCCCAGAAAGATCTACCTCCAGTTCCTCATCCGAAGTATTATACAAAATCGCGATGGTGCTGTCCTCCCAGGTTTTCAAAATTGCCGCCTGGTTGCCGTCACACAGCTCCTCGACCTTCTCAATCGTCCCGCGCGCAATCTCCGGATTTTCATTTCGGAGCGCAATCGCCCGCTTATAATAATTGAGAATGGATGTCTCATCCGCAAGCTGCTCATCCGCTGCCGCAAAGGAAGAGACAATTCCTTCCTCCGCATCCGCCGGGCCATCCGTCATCCCCTCGGTATCCGTTTCCGACCAGTACATCGGCAGGCGTTTGTTTTCATCCGCTGTGCCCTTACTCTTCATGCCGATCTCTTCGCCGTAGTAGACAAACGTACTGCCGCTCATGGTCATCAGCAGTCCCGCTGCTATTTTGACATCATTTTCATCCGAAACCAGTGCGTTGGAAATGCGGCCTGTATCATGATTAGAAATAAACGCGGCATCAATATAGTCCGGATTTTCCGCGGAAAAGTCCTCCTGCCACTTGATCATATAGTCAATCAGGCTGGATACCTTCAAGGTTCCGCGCGCTGCCTTGATCAGCTTGCCTTCCGCGTCCGCCATGTCAAAGTTAAACATGCTCGGCGTCCCACTCGCGTAATAGTCCGCGATCGTCGTTTCGCTCGACCAGACCTCGGATACCATGTAGAAATCCGGCTCCAGCGTCAGACAGTACGAATACAGCCAGTTGAGCACTTCCGTATTAAAAGCCGTGTCGCTCTCCTCAAAATGCAGCGCCGCGTCCATGCGGAAGCCGTCTACGCCCATCTCAATCCAGTATGCAGCAATTGTCTCCAGTTCCGCACGAAGTGCCTCATTGGAAAGATCCAGATCCGGCATTTCTGACCAGAACACACCTTCATAATACCAGGTCGAACTCCCCGCGACAGGGATCTCATAGTAGTCGCTGCTCTCCTGTGTCTGCGAGAAATGATAATAACCCACATAAGGGCAGATGGTCTCGTCCGGCTCTTCTCCTTCTTCCAGCGTTGCAAGATATGCACAGGCCTCCTGGAACCACTCGTGCTGCGAGGAGGTATGATTGATGACAAAATCCATCACAACCCGGATCCCCCGCTCATGGCATTCCTCCACCAGAGCCTTAAAATCCTCCAGCGTGCCATATTCCTCATCGATCCCATAATAATCTGTCACGTCGTACTTGTGGTAAGTCGTCGATGGCATCACCGGCATCAGCCAGATCCCGTCAAAGCCCATCTCCTCGATGTAATCCAGCTTTTCCCGGACACCGTTCAGATCGCCAATGCCGTCACCGTCTGAGTCATAGAAGGAGTAAACAAAGATTTCATAGTAATTGCGGTAATTGTCATCGATTGCATCCAGTCCGTCGGCCGCTTCATCAAGTGCTTCACTCATCCCGGCAGTTTCATTTTCTGACGATGCCATTACCGGCGCATTCCGCCCAAAGCAGACTGCGATTGCCAGAAAAAACACCGGCAACAGGTATTTCAGCCTGCTCCCGGTTGCTTTCCGATTTTGCCAGAAAACAGCGGACAGAGTAGAAAACGCCCTCTTAAATGCGTTGTTTCTCATTCTGTTCTCAAACCCTCTATCTTTCTTCAAATCGTTCTGTCTTCATCGGGGCAGGGCACATCCTGCCCCGATCTGTTTTAACGTATTAAGATGCCCACTGCTGCTCTTTTCAATCATGTCAGGCACACTTGTGTCGGCCACCTGCCGCCTTTTGCTATGCCGTTCAGCCGAATTCGCTTTGTATCCGCCCAGCAGGCATCTTTCCGTCAGCCCTTCACAGCGCCGCCAGTCACACCTTCTACATAGTACTTCTGCAGGCACATGAAGAGGATGGTTACCGGGATGGCTACCAGCACGCCGCCCGCGCAGAATCTGGTGTAGTAGCCCTGGTAATCGTTGGTCCATACCCAGCGCGTCAGCGCCACGGCTACGTTGTAGCTGTCGCTGTAGCCAAAGGCCACATAAGAAGCCATGACGTAATCGCACCATGGAGCCATGAAAGCGGTCAGTGCAGTGTAGATGATGATCGGCTTGGTCAGCGGCATAATGATTGTAAACATGATGCGCGCGTTGGAGGCGCCGTCGATGCGGGCTGCCTCATCCAGAGCCTTGGGAATCGTGTCAAAATAGCCCTTGCAGACGTAATAACCCATACCAGAGCTCGCGCATGACACCAGAATCAATCCCGGAATCGCGCCTGCCTGGGTCAGTCCCATCTGCTTCAGCAGGAAATACAGGCAGATCATGGTAAGGAATCCAGGGAACATGCCCAGGATCAGCCAAAGCTGCATCATGAACGTCCTGCCCGCGAATCTCGATCTGGAGAGCGCGTAAGCCACGGCCACAATCATAACCGTATTGATAATCGCCACAAAAATGGCAATGATCAGTGTATTCAGATACCATCTCGGGAAGGAGCTGCCGGCATCCTTCAAAAGCCAGGTGTAGTTATCCAGCGAAAACTCTTTCGGCACAAAGTACGCTACCATGCCGCCGTACTCCGTTGCGTAGGAGCGGAAGCTCTGCAGCACCAGTCCGACAAACGGGAACAGCCAGATAATGCTCATGAGAATTAATACGATATAAATAATCGTGTTGAGCATCCGGTCATGCCCGCTTTTTGATCTCAGCTTTTTCTCATTCATTATTGGAATCCCTCCTCATCTCTTACAGACGGCAGAATCCGATATACCACCAGGGAAATAATCGCCGTTACCGCAAATACCATGATACCGATGACAGCTGCCATGCGGTAGTTCGTATCGTTGACAGTCAGCTTGTACAGCCAGGTGATCAGCAGGTCGGTGCCGCCCGCGCCGCCGGTCATACTCATCGTCGTCGGCTGCCCCTGCGTCAGCAGGTAGATCACGTTGAAGTTATTCAGGTTGCCGGTGAAGGAGGTCAACAGATACGGTCCTAATACAAAGAACATGTACGGAAGCGTAATCTTCCGGAACATCTGCCATGCGTTTGCACCGTCAATTCTCGCGCTCTCATAGAGATCCTCCGGAATATTCATCAGAATACCGGTCGTCATCAGCATCATGTACGGAACGCCGATCCACACATTGATGAGGATGATCAGGATTCTCGATGACATCGCGTAGGTCCAGAATGGAATGTAGGTCTGTATCAGTCCCCATTTCAGCAGGTACGTGTTCACCAGACCGTCGTTGGCAAACATCTTATACATATACAGCAGGGATACAAACTGCGGTACCGCGATCGTCATAACGAGGATGGTTCTCCACAGCTTTTTGAATTTAATTCCCTTTTTGTTGATCATGATGGCCACGCCCAGCCCGAGGAAGAAATTCAGGAAGGTCGCAAAGAAGGCCCAGACCAGTGTCCAGCCCAGTACCCGGAAAAACGTGCTGCCAAAACCGGATGATCCCATGGAAAACAGATTCTTAAAGTTCTCCAGGCCTACCCACCAGAACAGGTTCGTCGGAGACTGATGGGTCGCGTCATAGTTGGTAAACGCAATGCAGACCATGAAAATAATCGGCAGAATAATGAACACAAACACACCGAGGTTCGGAATCGCCAGCAGTGTCGCGGCAAAATGCTCGTTCAGCAGGGATTTCAGATCATCCCGTGTGGTCGGCAGGCTCTTCCCACTTTCCTTAAGCTTCTGAATCTGGCGCTGCTGCCCGACATTCATCCTCCACATAAAGATGAAAGCTGCGATTACAAAAATGCTCAGCAGGCCATACAGTAAAATCAGAAAGCTGTTGTCGCCATATACTGTAATCGGAATCTTTCCGCTCTTGTCCACGTAGGTCTCAACTGTACCCAGCGTCGGCAGCTTTGATAAATATTGCCCACCAAATGTGGCCATGTAGTAAATAAACAGAATCTCTGTCCCCAGGAAAATAATCCCCCGCAGAAACTGCTTATGTACCAGCTGTCCAAATCCCATGATCAAAAAGGACAGCTTCGCGGTCCAGTCGCCTTCTTTAAAAGTCGTACCGATCTCCGCGATGTTTCTTCCGACCCGTGTAAAGCCTCTGCCCATACGAGCCGAAAGGGATTCTTTTTGTTGACTCATTGCGGTCTGGTCCCTCCCTTTTTTTACAGACAAGGGCACTGCTGGCTCTTGTCCAGTTCACATAAGGTAAACATAAGGCTGTCAGAATTTTTCTTCTTTCAGGTGCCTCATGAATACACCTCACAAAAAATGCAGACCGCCAAAAGACGGTCTGCATTCAGGTTTCCTTTTGGTTTTCGTCATCAGAAGACCACGCCTATTTAATTGTAATTACATAAGCACAGGAGAAACTCCTCTGTCCGGTGCCAAACAATGCGAATCGTTTAGCCCATCAGCGCAGTTCTGAATGAAAATTCATTCCTTTTCACGATCAGCCCGTAACAGCAGCCTCACACTGTGTCTGGAAATCTGTCAGGACTTCGAGCAGCTGCTCATCCGTGTAATCATTGTAGGTACCTGCAACGATATCCTTGCCAAGAGCCTCGGATACAGTCCAGTAATCATCCGGATAGTCGCCCTGCGGAATCGCAAACTCACTCTGCTCGGCAAGAGCGGTAAGAGCTTCGTTAGCCTGTACAGACTCATCTGCCTGTGCGGTCAGGTTCGACGGACCCCAGCCCTCAGCCTCAAAGCGAGCCAGCTGTACTTCTGCGTCAGAGAGATACTGAGCCAGATCGAAGCACGCCAGAGCCTTGTTCTCATCGGTCTGCGGCTTTACGCCGAGCATCTTGTATCCGCCGAAGCTGTACATCTGGTAAGTTGTATCATCAACCGTGAAGGTCGGGAGCTTCGTGCAGGCATAATTGTCGCCAAACACTTCCTGTGCTGCTGAAGAATCCCAGGTACCATCTACGATTGCTGCAACATTCGTAGCATCACCAATAGAATTGCCTGCGTAGAATGCAGAAGAGGACGCGATCTGAATCAGACCCTTCATACCAATCACACCAGTGTCAGAAGCATAGTCGATATTGATAGAGGTATAGGTACCGCTCTCATCTGCCTCATAGGTCAGAGTGCAGCCAGCGCCGAAGAAGGTCGCTACATTGTACCAGCCATTGTCGATGCTGAAATAAAAGCCCTTGCCTGCTGCCTCGCAGTCTGCCAGAATCGCCTCAACAGAAGTCGGATCCGAGATCACGCTGCTGTCATAATAGAGGAAATAGCCATTATCCGAGGTAATTGGGAATGCATAGGTAGACTCGCCGTTCTGTACTGCTGCTACGGAGCCGGCGTCATTATTCTCCGCTACCCACTCTGCGTAATAATCGGAGAGCTCACTCAACGCGCCCGCGCTTACCAGACGAGCCTTCTGATCCTGTGCGAAGGTATAGATATCAGCACCGCCCTCAACGTCCGTAATCATGTTGGAAGCTGCATCGCCCTCGCCGACTGCCTGTACGTCGATGGTATAGTCCGGATAATTCTCCTCCAGATATGCGGTCGCATACTCGATCGTCAGGTCTACCATGTTGTCTGCCACCCAGATCGTGATGACATTGTCGTCAGCTGCTGATGCAACCGGAGCCATGCTCATAACCATGCCTGCCGCCAGTGCAACTGAAAGAACCTTTTTTAATTTCATTTGCTTATCCTCCTTATGGATTTGATAGGTACAGCGCGGAACCAGTCCCGGCTCCGGCTGCCGTTCACAAGTTGTCTTTGCTTCTAGCCGCAACTCGTGTCATTCCGTTGCGCAACTGTTGCGCAATCGTTTCACCGTGTCTACAGTATACCTTATCTGTTTCTTCATGTCAACTATACTAAATAGACAGTATTCCGACCATTTTTTTGTGCAAAATAACCATGTATTTTTACTCGTCTCTATTCTTTGCGCAACCGTTTGCGCATTCGATTTTATAAGGATTTCCTTATAAAATTTCCAGTGATACATGTTTCGGCTATTTAGGTTCCACATTTATTCTTTCCGGCCGTTCTGGCTCCTTTCACTTTCAAAAAAATCACTTGCATATCAAAGAAACAGCCCCTATACTACAAACAAAGTTAAAAGGGAAAGGATTTAGCATACAAATGAAAGCGCAGCTCCCCTATCATTACAAGAATTATATTTTTGATCTCTACGGAACTCTGGTGGACATCCACACAGACGAGAATGCCCCGGCGCTCTGGGAAAAGATGTGTTTGTTCTATGGGTACTATGGAGCGAACTATTCGCCGGAGGAACTGCATTCGGCATGGGATTCTCTGACGGAGCTATACCGCAGGGAGGCAAAGAAGCATACACCTTCCGTCTTCTCTAAAGAAGAACAGTCTTCCGGAAACACTGCCTCGTCCTGGCTGCCCCCTGCTTCCGATAAAACCAGGGCAGAAACAGAATCTACAGATGCAGCACACATACAGCAATCCCGCGCGGATCAGGATTATGAAGCCTCTCCTGAGATCGATCTTTCCTGCGTGGTAAAAACACTTTATCATCAGAAGGGTATCACCCCAAGTCCGGATCTGGTGGTGCACACCGGGCAGTTTTTCCGCGTACTCTCTACGGAATACATCCGTATGTATGATGGGACCGTCGAGATGCTGGAGCATCTTCGCACAGCAGGAAAAAAGATCTGGCTGCTCTCAAACGCACAGCGCATTTTTACGCAGTACGAGCTGCGCCTGCTTGGCCTTGACCAGCGATTTGACGGCATTCTGATTTCTTCTGACTACGGCGTGGGCAAGCCCGATCCATTCTTTTTCCATCAACTGACTGAACAGTTCGGACTGGATTTTAAAAAGTCTCTGTTCATCGGAAATGACGCAGTCAATGATATCGGCGGAGCCAGACGCGCAGGGCTGGATTCCTTCTATGTGCATTCAAACCTCTCCTTCGTTACGCCGGATTGGATTCATGCCTCTGCATCTGCCTCAAATTCACCTTCAGGAGCTTTTTCTGGTGCCTTTTCTGATGTTTCCTCAAAAGCTTCCTTAAACGCTTCTCCACACGAAAAAGCGCCCAGTAAAAATGCATCTTCTCCTCTGATGCACTTTCAACTGGGTGGCACGATCAATTATACTCTGATGGATTTTACCGGCTGGACGATATAATATGTTTGGCTGATTTCCTTATTTAAAACATTATTTTCGCCCGGGACTTTAAATCCGGGCGATATTGTCTTTCATAGTAGGGTCTTTCACGGTATTATTTTTCACAAGATTGTCTTTCACAGGATTATCTTTCAGAGTTAAATAATTCAGGCAGCATAAGCAGCTTACGCTTCTATTTTGTGGACTCCCGGAGAATGACCTGATAGTTCAGCGGCACATACTCTCCGTCCACCGGCTCACCAAGCCTGTCCAGCAAAAGCTGGCAGGCATTCATGCCCAGACTTCTGGTATTAAAATGCAGGCTTGTGACAGCCGGAATGTGGTACTCCAGCAGTGCACTGTCATACAGGCTGGCCACACGCAGATCCTGGGGGATTTTTATCTTCCGCTCGCGCAGACATCCCAGCATCATGTTCGCGATAAAATCATCCATAAAGACAATTCCATCGGCTTTTTCATCCAGTATAATATCCGCAGCCTTTGCTGCCTTCGCATAGCTGTCCACATCAAAAAAAAGCAGTTTCTCATCTATCCGCACATGATAGTCGTTATGCGCATCCTCAAAGCCTTCCACCCGGCTGCTGGTGACCAGATGAGTGCGGCTGCCGCCGACCAAAGCCAGACGACGTAGTCCTTTCATCAGTAAAATACCTGTAAGCTCCCGGCTGCCCTCTCGGTTCTGATTGTCAATCCATACCAGGCCCGGATCATCACTCTGAGGAGTCCCAATCACCACAAACGGCACCTTTTCCTCGCTCAGGTAGCTGCGCACCGTCGGATTAGTCAGCGCACGAGTCACAATCACACCGTCCACCTTCTGATTGGAAATCATCCGCCGCAGCTGCGTCAGATCCTTCCCATCTACCATCAGGAGGATGATGTCATAATTATGCTGTGACGCTTTCTCACAGATTCCGCTCATGCATTCTTTAAAAAATGGAAAATCTATCTCTGCATAATCATTGGGAAGCAGCAGGCCTATGTTATAGGTCTTGCTCTCTGAAAGAGCTCTAGCAATCACATTCGGGCGATAATCATTTTTCTCAATACAGGACAACACCTTATCCCGCGTCTCCTGGCTGACTCTGCCCTTCCCGGAAATAGCACGTGAAACGGTCGTCTTACTGATCCCGAGTTCACGCGCAATATCATCGATTGTATATTTCTTTTTTTCGGTCATGCCAATTCTCCATTACAGTGGATTCGCTATGTCTCCGGCACCATGGCTTTCGGCTCGCTGCTTTGCGGGAACAAAAGCAAAAAAATACATACCAGAAAACGATCTAAACTAAAGCTCGCACGTCAGCGGCATCCGAAGCGTTTGAACATACATTACACGCATCCAACGCAGACTCTACGTCCTCCATAGTGGCTGGAAGCAGGCCAAATGCCGTAATTCCAATAGAGTCTGCGGCAGTCTCATTCGACTTATCAGAGAACCAAAGCATCCGCGCTTCCCAGTTAATTTCCCAGATCCGCATAGCCTTCCTGCGTCCTTCCAGGCCAGTAGCTGCAGCCACCATAATCAGATACGGATTCTGTCGTACAAACTGCAGATATGCCGGGAAATTTTCCTCTCCGACATAAGTCTGAACGAGCGGCCATTCTCTGCGCGCGAGTACAGCTTTCCGCAGGAGCTGCTCCAACTCCTGGATATTCTTTGTATCATCCGTGTAAATAACAAACCGCGTCATCTTTGTCCTCCATATCCATATGCAACTGTATACGGTCCTCTCCGCTCAGACAGATAAATATATTTATATCCCCATTTATGATACGTCCTAAAGCAAAAATTCTGAAATCAAAAAATCGCATTATGGGGCGCTGGGCATCCAGTGGATGTCCGTTCAGCCCTCGCCGGGTGGCATCCCGTCCTTTGGACGGGATATTCGCCGACCAAAGTGGAACGAAGAGCGGTTTTCTTCCCATAGCATCCGCGAACTACCAGACATCTTCTGATCACTTCAGAAATTACTCTAATTCATTTATGGATAAAAATCAAGAGAATAGATGTGAACGGTCAGCTTTTCAGTTAAACGGTATAAAAAAGAACCACAAAAAAGTGGTTCTTCCAGAGGTGCCAGCCGGAATTGAACCGGCGATAGAGGTGTTGCAGACCTTTGCCTTAC
>JAJBVE010000015.1 GCA_020859995.1 Clostridiales bacterium | reverse complement strand
GATGGGTGGACGACGATTATTGGGAATATAGAAGATGCTGCATCAATGTTGACTCTGTGGAAAGCCTGGTGAATATTGATTTTGATTATGTTTTAATAGCAACAGTGGACTATGAAATCGCAGAAAGGGAAACAGAAAGACTGTTGGATTGCGGCGTACCTGTGCAGAAAATACTAACTGTAAAATGTCCTGAAGAAATCAGAGGACAATTACTGCTGCAGTATTTGTATAGAGAATTGGAATAGGAAGGAAAATATCCGCCAGGAGGATTGAATATTTATGATCTCCCAAAACACAAAAGAGAAAATCCGCACGATAGCGGAATGTATCCGTCGCAGAATCAGGAATTACTGCGAAGAGAGGAAACTCAGCCTCTACGCGTTTGCCCAGAGGGCGAATATTTCCTATTCTACGCTGAGAAATTTCGGAAACAGATGTTGTCAGAGACGATGCTGCCTTATGGATATCGTCTTGGAAATGTGATAAATGAATGTAGAAGCTGTTTTTAGCCAGTAAGAACGAAAGGAGAAAGATGCTATGTTAACGCTGACGATTCAAAAAACGAAAACGGTATGGAAAGGGAAGCTTTCTTTTCGGGATTTCCGACTGCATGAAACGCTGGATACTTACAGCCAAATGGTAGACTGGGTGACAGCGTACTGTGCTGCGGTGCGGAATCTGCCGGCAGTAACGCTGAAAAATCCGGCAGACTGGTATACTGCGGATTTTATCCGGAAATATGCTTCTTGTAAAGCGCACACAAGCCAGTGGACGGATAATGGTATCCTGATGAAGCTGATTGCCATCCCTCAGAATATCGTGAATTATGATGCAATGTACCAGCTGTACAGTCAGCAGATTGTTGTTTTTGCGCAGACTATTATTTCGAACCCGGGGTCTGAAATCGCAAAGGAAGCCCAAAAACAGCTGAAGCTGTACTTGGACAGCCTTCGGAGGAGTGTACAGCTGTATCAAGGTGAAATCCAGGAGGTTCAGGAGTCTCTGGCCAGGTTTAAAGGCGATGTAGGCTCATATAAATCGTTTTTTGAAAAGCTGTACCAGGATTCCCTGGATACCAAAAAGGCAGATGAGGAGCTGCTGGAGCAGTACCAGGCACAGATTGATACTCTGCAGTCGGATTTGAAAAAATGGTCGGATGTACAGAAAGGTATGTATATTGCCATGGGTGTGGAGGCGTTAATTGTTCCAGTTTCATTGGGCTGCGGACCTTTTGGCTTCCTGGTTGGTCTGATTCTGGGCATGGGGATGATTGCGGAGGGAATTACCGCTGTGGTAGCCAACGAAAAAATTCAAGAGGACGCCCGAAAGCTGGCAGAGTTGAATGGAATGTTTGATTCCTACACACTTGACGCGTCCGTTTTAAAGGAATTGATTGACCGAATGGAATCTCTGAATCAGACGCTGGGACATGTGGAGGAGTCTCTGGAGGGGATTAACCAGGCCTGGAAGCAGTTGGAGGATAATATTAGCCAAGTACTTGCTGCGCTGGGAAAGGTGGATGAGGTAGAGGAAAAAGAATTGTATAAGGAATTGATCGATCTGCTGAAAGAAGCAGACGAGGAGTGGGCGCTGGTGGTGCAAGCGGCGAAAGATGTTTGCCTGAATGCCGCGCAGCCAGAACTGGACCAGATCTACCCGGCAGAGGTAGCCTGAGTGAACGAGAAAGATCAGATAGCACTCAAGGATTGCGGAAAGGAAAGGTAAAAGGATGCTTACATTAGTGACAGGCCGGAAAGACAGCAAATGGAGAAGAAAACGGAGGATGACCGGCAGACTTCTTCAGGATCAGCTTACAGAGTATAGTCAGAAAGTATTTCAGGTAACTAGCTGTTGCACCAAGATGTATCATATGACGCTGCCTACTTTGCGGAAAGCGGATTGGTTCAATGCCGAGGTGATTGAGAAGTTTAATGAGATGAAGCTTGTGCCGGAAATGTGGCTGAACAATGGAATCCTGGAGCAGCTGAAACAAGTCCCGGAGGGAATTTTATCTTATGACTCGCTTTATAAGAGCGTCAAGGATGCCATTGTAGATCAACTGCAGGAAATGCTGGCCGATCCGGAGAAGGTGACAGAGGCTCAGCGGGCAGAGCTGGCTGCCCAGATTGAGTGGCTGGCCAGTGAGGTTGGCATTTTGGGCGGCCAGGCTGGGAACCTTGCCGGACGGATGGAGGATATGTCCGGTAAAATTCAGGAGGCCGCGAAATATTTCGATGACCTGTATACGGATGCCTGCAAGACAGAGCAGGCGGATCAGGAACTCTCGGAAGAATTGCAGAAGGAAATCAGCTCGCTGAACGAGAAAATTAAGCATATGAATAATTCTGAAATTGGAATGTTGGTAGTGGAAGGTGTGGCCGGGGTTGCGGCAATTGTGGGAACCATTTTAGAACTGACTTGGCTTCAGGTATTGACCGCATCGATTGTAATTCTTACTACGATTGTATCGTTTTCCCTTGAGCAGGTTGTCACCAGCGATGTAGAAAAGATCGACCAGAGAAGGGCGGAACTGGACGACTACACCTATGACCTGACCCTAATCGGAATTTTGAAGACAGAGCTGGAAGAAACGGAGGCCAGTGTAGAGGAAGCCAAAGGGGCTGTGGTGGAAATCGGTTCCTTGTGGCAGGATTTAGAGGATTCACTGCAGGATCTGGCTCATAACCTTCGGGATGAGGAAATAAAACTGGATACGGAGTTGTATCAAGATGTCTTAGATGGTATGGAAGAGACAGCACAGGAATGGGACGAGGTGGTGGAAATGGCCCGGAATGTCCGGCTGCTGCAAGTGGAGCCAGATCTGCAGGCGGAACCAGTGGAGTTTCGGATTGCGTAGGAGATGGGGAGGTGGCTGTGAACTGGAAGCCCCAGGAGGCGAAGGAATACCCTCTGAGTAATGATATGACACATTGGCTGAAAAAGCATCCGGAAGTGCGGGAAAAGATTGTGCAGATGATGAAGGTTATTGAATTGCTAAAGCTCAATGTGAACAGTAAGGATGATATTCAGATTGCTGCAACATAATCTGATAGAGATGATGTCTTCTATTCCGCTTGATGTTGAGAAAGCAGATTATTTTATTAACAATAGGAAGGAAAATATCCGCCAGGAGGATTGAATATTTATGATCTCCCAAAACACAAAAGAGAAAATCCGCATGATAGCGGAATGTATCCGTTGCAGAATCAGGAATTACTGCGTAGAGAGGAAGCTCAGCCTCTACGCGTTTGCCCAGGGGGCGAACATTTCATATTCTACGCTGAGGGATTTTATGAATGAGGCTACGGAGCCGAAGCTGGGGACTCTGGTTCTGATTGCGGAATATATGGGAATTTCGCTTTCGGAACTTGTTAAAATGGATGATTCCGGATAGAGGACCGTATGGCTGCCCGGAAATGACTGGTTGTATGTTGCTGCAGGCTCTTCAGTTTCGGCTGATTTAGCCCCCAGCAGCCACAGAAAATTCACGGTGAAACGTGAATAAAAATTGTTGCAATATCAGATATTGTTGCTTATAATGGACGGAGAGTGACTCTGCCCTGTCAATGGGGCGTTTTTTGCATCAGCCGGATGAATTGGCGCGGAATGCAATGTGAAAGGTCTTTATGCGGAATAAGAGGATTGTTATAAATAGATATGAGAGGTTCCTGCGCTCTGTGCTGAACAGCGACGAGAAGGCGCCGGAATCTACAAAAGAGTGGGATTACTGTATCCTGGTTACCAGGCGTGGATACTGGTCTTACCGGTTGTTCCAGGAGAACGGCAGCATTCAGCTGCAGGATGGACAGAAGGTTTACAGTGATCGCTATATCAGCAGGTGTCTGGATTTCTCCGGGATGGAGGGAAAAAAGATCCTGGTGATTGATGACAGCATGAATGAGGGAAACAGGCTGTTTTATTTTTATACTTATTTGAAGAACCGGACAGGCGGATCCGGAACGGTGATTCCTGTGATTTATAATCTGAATGCGACGTACAGAGGGCATCAGGTTTCTGCAAACCGCTTCGGACTGTATAAGTCTATATTCAGGGGCGGATGCAGCTCTGACGAGGAGCTTATGCCTGGATTTCAGACGGAACAGGAGGCATTTGACAGGGATCTGGTATATGGAATCCGTGTAGGCGCGAATATGATCAATGGCTTTTCGGTTGCGCTGACAAATACATTTCAGGAGGATCTGTGCCCACTGGTGATGAACCTACCGATGCTGCGGTATGATGCAGACAGCCAGGAAAAAGACAAAAGGTATGTCTCCCTGACCGGGGAGCAGTTTGAAAAACTGAAAGAGGGAAATGCAAACTGGCAATTTACACAGATTCATTACCGGGAAAAGGATGTAAATTTGAATTTCGGCTTTTTCCAGATGAAGAACGAAGAGATTCTCCGGAAAACGGAGAATTTTATCTATGATCTGGTGGTGAAATGCAAGTATAATACCATGCCTGACGGCAGCGTACATCTGATTTTTGTCCCGTTTGCTATTGTAAAGTCGATGTCTATGCTGGATACGTTCCGTTATTTCTGTGCCCTTTTTGCTGGTACGGAGTACTTCAGAGACGCGGAGAGAGATGTTTTCAGGATCTATGGGGAGCTGTTTCCGCAGGGAGAGTGTCCTGATTCTATGGAACAGCTGTCTGATGAGGCAGTAAAGCGGATGATGGTATACGAACCGGCTCTCTGCCTGAAGCTTTATCGCTCGCTTATTTTTGAAATCAGTGATTTTGTAAGCGGCTGTTTTAAGATATATGCCAGAACTGCTGTTGGGGTTTCTCTGAAAGAGGATTTGGAAATCATGGAGGAAAATTTTGAGGAATCCTTTATTTCTACTATGAAATCAAAGCATCAGGAGACGTCATGGATGGATTCTCTGGCAGATTTTCTGACAGACGGAACGGAACCAGAATGGGTACAAAAGGGGGAGATAGTCAGTCTGGCAGAGCTTCCGGCGGATGACTGGGATAAGGAATCTGGACGGCAGAACCTTTCGAGACGACAGGCGTCTGAGGAAGGAATTTACAATTGCTTTCATGACATCGTTCAGGAACATAAGCTTGCGGCGGAAATGAAGCGCCGGAATATTTCGTTTGAAGAGGTGGATCATAAACTGTCTGCCCGTTTCCTGTTTGACTCAGACCAACAGAGACGCACGTATATTTCTGGCATTCTGCTGATGATGCTGGAGATCAGCTGCGTTGGAAATGATGTCCTTACGGACGCCGCGTCCGGCATGATTATCCGGGAGTTCCGACCGGGTGAAAACAGCGACCTGTATCTTGGAGAGCGCTTGGTATATTTTTATCCTTATATGTATGCATTGAGCATGAAATATCCGGATGGCGGGCTGGAAGAAAGGGCGGTGCCGTGTCTGGAGAGGATGGAGTATTTCTTTAAAGAGAAGAATTACTTTGGCGTTTTGATGTCGGAGGAAGAGTTCCAGTTTTACAAAAGGTATTTTTTACGGTTTATCGGCACTGGAGAGCTGAAGAGGCATATTGAGAACAAGCAGCTCCTGCTTGATGATTATTTCAGCGCGCCGAGAGGACAGGGGGACAGATATATAGCGGAGGCCTTTGAAAACATGCGCCAGTGGGCGATCTGAATCAAGAGACAGGTGGGATGAAAAATGGATAATAATAAGTTCATTTTGGAGTATTTGTGCTGTGCGGATGTGCATATAAGGCCGGAAATGGATCTTCGAAAGCGGCGAAGTTTTCTGCGGAGGATTCCGCTGCGGGAGTTTTTCCTCTGCATTTATCTGGCCAGGAAGCAGGAGGACATCAATGATGTCATGCCGCTTATGCAGCTGGAGAATGATCTGTATGAGTGCCATGTCATAGAAGAATCGGAAACGGAAGTACAAATAGCTGGATACGAATCCATAGGGGATGTCGCATCCAGCTTTTATATTCGCTTTTTTTATGTCTGGAAAAATCATCTGGACGGATTTTCGGAAAAGGAAAAAAGTGAATTTTTTGCGCTGGCGGCGGTTCTTCCATTCTATTATTACAAGTTTCAGGATGATTTGAAACTGCCAGATGAATGGGGCGTTTGTCTGGATGGCTATCTGGAGCAGATAGGAATCAAAGCCTGTTCCGGAAAAATGAGCCTGAGTGACAGTGGCAACGAGTCTGATGCGCTTATTGACAAATATCAGCAGTATCTGCAGCGAAGCGGTCTGGCTGACATGGAGCAGCCGAATATAAATGAGCTGATCGGATCCGGATATGACCTGGCGCGGAGAGAAAAGGAGGATGCTTAAATGACAGACGGATGTGGAGGGAGAGGCACAGACAGAAGAGAGCCGGAAGAAAACTTCTGGAGGACGGATCCCTGCGGAACTGCTGCGGATACGTATATAGAATGGAGATTTGAACAGCTCTGCCGGCAGTCGGAGAGCGGGATGCATATTCTGGATGAATGGCATACGAGGAAGGGAGAGTATGTAGCGAGGATTGCCACGACAGTTTACGATTTTCAGCATTTTAGCCGCCATGATGCGTCTCATTCGGTCAGTATCCTGGAATCCATAGAGATGCTTCTTGGCAGGGACCGCGTCGAGATGCTCTCCCGAGGCGATCTGTGGCTGTTGCTGGAAAGCGCGTATTTCCATGACATCGGGATGTCCATGACCCATGAGGAGATCGTGAAGCTGTGGGAAAATGACGATGAATTCCACAAATATGTCCGCGAGAGGCTGACAGGAGATGATGTTGACGAGAAGTATGCGGCCAATCTGTATTATCAGATGGATAATCTGATCCACAGCAAAAAACAGATGGAGGAACTGCAGGAAGGCGAGGAAATTGATTTTGAAGGGACAAAGGCGTGGATGGTACAGGTGCAGAATGCCCTTTTGCTTTTGACGACGAGCTATAAGCGGAGAAGGCATGCGCAGGATGCAGTCCGCCATTTTAACAGTACGAGGGAGTCTTATGTCCCTACCCGCCTCTACAAAGTGGTGGCGGATGTTTCCAGAATGCATGGGGCGAACAGCTACGAAAGCATCATGCAGGAATTGAAATACTGTACCAAGGGCGTGGACAGCATGGTGCTTCATCCCCAATTTGCTGCTGCGATGCTCCGTATCGGCGATCTGCTGGATATGGACAACAATCGTTTTGACCCTTACACGATGGAGCATTTTGGCGACTTTCCGAAGCTAAGCATGTTGCATTATAAAAAGCACCACGCATTAACGCATCTTGCAATCCGCCCGGAGAAAATCGAGGCGGAGGCAATCTCGGACGACTACGATGTGTGCAGGGTTACCAACGACTGGTTCCGGATGCTGAAGAGTGAAGTGGATCATCTGATTTGTTATTGGAATGTTATGGCTCCGGAAAAACTGAAAGGATGTCTGCTGGAGCCGGGATCCTACGAGGTATTTTATAAGGACAGAAAAACGCTGTTTTCCGAACACCCCGAACTGGACTTTAATGTCAATAAAGGGCAGTTTATCAAGCTGGTGGTCGGCAGCAATATCTATGATGGGAATTTTGAATTTTACCGGGAATACCTTCAGAATGCGCTTGACGCCAGTAAAATGAAACTTTGGCTGGATCTGAAGAGGGGGCGTTACACGCCGCAGGTAAACAGAGAAGTACGTGCGGTTCGTGATTTGACTCCTTTGGATATTGACAGAGCTGTGTATGAGCAATATGAAATCGAGGTGGCAGTGGATCTGGATATGGCTTCGCAGCTGGTAATGCTGTCCATAAATGACCAGGGGATTGGCATGGACAAGGAGTGCGTAGAAGCGATCGCCTCAATCGGCAGCGGCTGGAAAAAGAGGAAGAAATATGCGGCGGAGCTGACCGCCATGCCGGACTGGCTGCGTCCTACCGGCGGCTTTGGCATCGGGATACAGTCCGCGTTTATGATTACCAGAGAAGTGCAGATCATCACCAGAAGCGGCGATGAAACCATGGGGAGGAAATTGACCATCCGCAACGGAGGCGCGAATGAGAGGAGCATTGTGGAGGAAGCCTGCATGGTACCGCAGTCAGGTTCTGTCATATCTATGAAAATTCCGCTTGCGCAGTTTCAGAATTGGAATGACAGGAGAAACGAATCAGGGAAAAGCCACACCGTCTATTCTCCTCTGCCGTATACAGATCCCAGGCGGAAGCAGCCGCCGCAGGATTTTTTTGACAAGGATGAAAATCTGAATTATGTCATACGCTTTTTCGAGATGCTGACCAGTCATTTGCTGGTTGACTCTCCTATACCGGTCAGGATCGTAAATGCTGCCCGGAAGGATGTCGTCTGCTGTGAACCGTATCTTCCTTATACTCCCTACTGGGAAAAAGGACGGTATTACAAGGGAGATATAGTGGAGTATTGCTCGAGCGTGCAGGAGTACGGAGGAAAACAATATCAGTGCATATACACGAACCCCGACAAGGACGGGCGTATCTATATCTGGCAGAAGGATCGGAGCATTCTTGCTTCGCTGGCACTGTCTGACAAAAAGTCGGTTCCGATGCGGATCAGGCAGGCGTTTAAAAATGTGGTCGTCAAAAATGCGGTTGAGCAGCGGGAGTTACCTGCACCGTTTGAGTATCTGGAAGGCTGCCTGGATTTTCTGGGAGGCAAGGCGGAGAATGTGGTACGGCTCAATCGAAATGATTTTGCGGATGAATTTGAACACCAGCAGGTGTTTGCTGATCTGCTGCATGTATTTATCCGTGCACTGCGCGACCGGTACCGCACCTATTCCGGCATGATGAGAAACTCTCTCGATCTCGAGAATAATTACATATACACCCTGATCGGGGAGCTGCTTGCAGAAACGCCTGGATGGACAGGAGAAATATCGGGCGAAATGATGGCTGCCAGAGGTGCCTATGTTGAAGCAAATGATAGACCGAAGCTGAATGAACAAAAATATGCCGTAAAGGGGAGCGATGTGCTTGCGAACATTCGGGCAGCATGCGCCGGGGAGGAACCAGTTACATTGTACGCGATTGTCCCGGATGTATATAAGCACCTCGAGGAAACCTTTCCCATTGATTCTTTCATGCCGAAAAGTAACCAGGCTAAGAAATTACTCTGTGAGTTTAATTCTGCAGAATTCATCATTACAGACAACCGGATCAGCGAGATACTGGCAGCCTCTGGGAAATTTGACAGGAAAGGCATCCGTATTGTGAACCGGGAGGATCTGCTCGTCAAGTTTTCGAAGGTAGAAGAAAAGCCTGAAGCTGTAATTGATGCGGAGCAGTTCTACAAACAGATTTATACGGATGCAAATAACAAAGAAAGGGTCACACGTGAAAGTCCCGGAATCCACGAAAAACTGCTGGTTGATCAGCTCCCGTATGCTACCAGGGAGAATGGCGGGCACCAAAAACGCTGGCTGATTTCTCCGATAAGTAATAACAGCCGGGAAACGTTAGAGCGGCTGGTACACAACGGTACCAAAATTTCCTGGGAAAAATTCCGGGACACTGTTACGGCCGGAGACGATTATAAAGCTCTTCTTAAGTGGACCATGGAAAGGCAGGTAAACCAGCCGATGCTGGACGACTCAGAAATGCACAGAGAGTACGAGATGCTTCTGAAAAAGATTTACCAGTATAACTTTCCACCATTATGAAGGAGACTC
Source organism: Clostridiales bacterium (assembly GCA_020859995.1). GTDB lineage: Bacteria > Bacillota > Clostridia > Lachnospirales > Lachnospiraceae > Choladousia. Next base: position 5,543 of record JAJBVE010000015.1, on the reverse strand, counting down.
GTGCGGCGGTTTAAAACTGCCGCACGGGATTTTAGGTGCAGATTACTCAGGCTTTTGAAAATGGAATGTTATTGAGTATACAGAAATGATTGACAGAGAATATAATTGAAATGGTACTCGTATTTTAGAACCTCAAATTGAAAATCTGCTACTTTGCTTAAGTGTAGAATTATAATTATATTGAATTGAAATAAAAAATAATATAAAACCTAAGCAGAGTAGCAGAGAAAGGGTTAACAATGCTTGAAGAGATTATAAAATATGTGAGGGAACTTGGATATCCTATATATGGTTGTATGATCAATTCATCTGATCTTGTTTTTGAGGAACGAGTGAGGATGAATTGTTTTTATTGTGGAAAATATAATAATGCATGGAAATGTCCTCCCAGAATTCCCGAATTAGATTATAAAAAAATGTTTTCTGAATTTGATAACATAGCGATGATATATGTATCACTTTCGTTACAAGAAGGAAAAGACTACTCGACTGTCCGAACAGAGAGTTCTGTAAAGCTTCATCTTGCCTTATTGGAATGTGAAAAGTGGCTGTATCAACATAATAATTCAACCGCACTATCCTTTATTGGAGGATCATGTAAGTTATGCAAATCAGGCTGTGCTCCGACAAAATGTGCTAATCCGTATAAAGCAAGGACGCCTGTCGAAGCGTTAGGTATAAATATTTTGAGAACAGCTTCAAAATACGGATTAGAAATAACTTTTCCACCTGATAAGGATATGAAGAGAGTTGGCTTACTATTGTGGTAAGTCTTAATAAAGCAATCAATCTAAGGAGGGAAACGTGATGAAATATATTTTTTTAAATGCAGGTAAAGGATCCAGACTGCATCCTTTAACTTTGGACTATCCAAAGTCGCTGTATAGATTGGATAAAGATACCAGTATTTTGCAACGCTTTGTTTCGTTGATCAAGAAACATGATAAAGATGCAGAAATAGTGATAGTTGTTGGCTTTGAAAGCGGTAAGATTATAAATGAAATTGCAGATGTCAAATATGTGAACAACCCATTCTATGAGGTGACAAATTCTATCGCTTCCTTATGGTTTGCAAAAGATTATCTTGACAAGGATGAAGTTGTTATTATAAATGGCGATGTAGTTGTCGAGGAACGAATGGTTGAGGAAATCATTTGTAAAAAAACAGATAAACCAAGAGTATGTATTGATAGCAGCATTCGCAGTAATGGTGACTATAATGTACAAGTAAATAGAGATAGGATTCTGGCGATGAGCAAGAATCTGGAAACATACTATGGTGAGTATGTAGGAATAACGAAACTGGATGCCAATTCGGCACAAAAACTGAAAGCTTCGGTGGAACAGATGGTAAATTCAGGGATGTACGATCAGTGGTATGAGAACGCATTAGTAAAAATGATTTTTAATGAGGATTTTTGTTTATATTATGATGATGTGAGAGACTATAAATGGACAGAAGTTGACTCGGTAGAAGATTTACTTCTTGCAAAACAAATACATTTTGAAAGCTATAATGATTCGAATATTTAAGAGCGAGTTAAGCAGAAAACAGATGAGGAGAATAAGAAAATGGAAAATATAAATGGAAATGAAACTGTCAAATTATGTCCGATTCCATATCCGGTAAATGCACAGAAGATTCTTGCCGGTAAAGTGGCCTTGATCACAGGTGGAAGCGGTGGCATCGGTTTCGCAATGGCAAAAGCATTTCTTGAATGTGGATGCAAGGTAATTATCTGTGGCACAAATGAAAAAAAATTACGCGATTGCCGTGATAAATTGAACGATGTAGGGGGGGCATATATGCTCCTGAATGTGCTGGATGTAGAAACCATGCCTGAAAAAATAGAACAGGCTGCAAATATGTTTGATGAGAAAAAGATTGATATATTAGTCAACTCTGCGGGTGTCATTACTCATTCCCGATTTGATAAAATGACTGTTGAGGAATATGATTCTATTATGGATATTAATGTGAAGGGTACGTTTTTTATGTGCCAGGCGATGAGTGCTTATATGATTAAGCATAATATAAAAGGTCATATTTTGAATCTTTCTTCGTCATCAGCTTTGAGACCCGCCTGGAATGTTTATCAAATATCGAAACGAGCGATTAGCGCCTTCACTCAAGGCTTGGCTGATACGCTGCTTCCTTATGGGATTATAGTAAATGCTATTGGCCCAGGCGCTGTGGCAACAGAAATGTGGGGAAAAGACCCGGAGGGCGATCTATCAAAACCGGGACACCCGTCAGGAAGATACTCAGTTCCGTCAGAAATTGCAGCTTTGGCAGCATTTATGGTTAGCGATTTTGGTAATCTGATTGTTGGTGAGACTTATTATATAACTGGTGGAAGTGGAAGCATCAGTTATCATAATTGATGATGGGCAATGATGATAATAAATATAACAGAGTTGGAGGTAGTATAGGTTGGAAAACTGGAAACCATAAACAGGTATGATGAAGAGGTGACAGATGCATGTGATGCAATGCGCATCAAAAAAATTGACGAGGGAAGATGGACTTCCTGTTCCGCCGCGTTACAGTATACAGTATCGGAAACAGCCAATCGTAGAATCTGCTTGATTATTATGTGGATATCCTTCAGCAGGAGTTGATTCGCGCTGGCGTACTTCCGAAGAATTATGACTTTGAAGCATACAGGAAACTCGTGCTGATGCGGCCGGGAGATGTGGCGGTCACATATGCGGATACGAGTGCTCTGGAGCGGGATTTTGGTTTTAAACCTGATATAGAACTGCGAACCGGATTGAGAAAGCTTGCGGAATACTACAAAGGTTTAATATGCCGGGTATTGTATGTGGACAAGGACGATATTGATGCTGTAAATTTCAGATCATTTGCATATTGGATAAAGTGATTTATGGAATAAACGTGAGGTATGAAAGATGTTGTTGTCTGTTTTTTTTTACGATTGGAGAATTTATCTTTGGAACAAATGTAGGGGTAACATCGTTATCCCTTATTCTTTCGCTGGGACCGCTTCCAACATTGCTTTTTACGAGATATAAATCTATGGGAACTCCCAAAAAAGTCGGTATATTGCTTTTGGAAGTGTTTGTTTTCGCACTTTTGCTTCGTAGTGGATCAATATATTTTTCTCATTTTCAGTTCCCAGATAACATTGTTTCATCTTTATATTCGGCTGCTGAGCAGACCTTGCTTGATGCAGCGAATCATGCTTGCAAAATAAATTATGCGGATGGATATGCAGGGCAAGATGACAGCTATGTTTTTGAAGCTGTTTTAACGGATACAGGAAAGACTCTGTCTGAGAGAATGATAATAAAAAATACGGTTTCTATCACATTATACACTACTTATGATTATTCAAAAATATCTGAATACCAGTCAGGACAGCTAAGCCTGGATCAGATGAAGGCTGTTCAGTTGGACAGAATAGTCGTTACAAATGTATGGGGAAGTTATTTTGTCGGAGATAAGATTCTAAAGTCAGATCTCAGAGTGGTTGCTTATTATACGGATAATTCTGAAAGAGAACTTGAAGTAGAAGAATATGAAATTAGTACAGATACTGTGCTGAATAAGAGTGGAGATAATATTATTACGGTTTCTTATACGGAAAATGAAATTACCGAAACCTATGATCTTACTGTAGTGGCTGAGGAGGCAGTGTTGACGAATATTTCTGCAACATATACAGGGGAGGACTTGATGGAAGGGACAGCTATTAACCCTTCCGATTTCACTGTGATAGCTTCTTATTCAGATGGCAGAGACTATGAAATTAATGAAGGGCAGTATTCGTATGATCCAACGGCGGTTGTAGCTGGCTCAAATACAGTTACGATTACATATGGTGGGAAAGAAACAACCTGCGTAATTACAGCATATGGAGAAGGTGAGATTCGTCCTATTGGGGAAGCCGAGACAAATGATACATTTGGAAGTGCGAATATTATAACGATACCATGTGATATTGAAGGGGAAATTTCTGACTTGTCAGATATAGACATATATCAAATTACTCTTTCGGAATCTGGAAGATTAGACATTGGTATAACATCCGAAATGGAGTATACGGCTATATATGTGTATACATCATCAAGTAGCGATATAATTTGGTATTCCGATAACAATAGATATGATAGTTCAGTAGGCATCTGGAAAAAAACCTTTTCATTAGATTTATCGAAGGATACATATTTTATTAAGATTACAGGGCAACAGTATGCTGATAGCGAATCAACATCAGGCTTATATGGTATGGCTATTGATTTTGAATCTGCTTCCTGTATTGAATCAGGAGGACACACATCTCTGGATTCTGCTTACGGAATTACCTTATATTGTGATATAAAAGATCAGATATCTCTTACAGAGAGAAATCGCTTTTATTCTTTTGAAGTTACAGAAAGCTCAAAAATAACCTTTATCGTAACATCTTATATGAACTGTATAAGCTGGTGGCTTTATCCAGAAACAGAAACGGACAGTTTTTATTCAATTGTAAATATTGAGAAAACAGAATCGTTGGAGAAAGCAATTAATACCTACACTATATATTTGCATCCGGGGGTATATTTTCTTCGTATATCTGGGAGGGAAGGAAGTACGGATGCGGCAGATACCGGAAATTTTTTGCTATCTTTCTCATCCGAGACTTGTGTGATTACGAGTTCCGATATGATAACGGATACCACGTTAAGTGGGATTGTTGCTTCAAATGAGACTTCGGAGCAGTATAATTTGACAATCCCCTATAATGGCTATATAAATATCGCGTTTGATACAAATGAGAGTGCTAAAATCGAGATACTTACAATAAATGGGAATCATGTTTGGGATGGAACAGCCGATACAGATAATCATTATTTTGAGGGAATTTCTCTCGCGGCAGGGAATTATTATGTTGTGATCTATAAACAGAGCAGCGGAGGCATTGCATTCGGAATGTCTTATGAGTTTGTTGAAAATGTAGAATAAATCCTTAAAAATAAAAGATATCTTTGTCTGCCTAGAGAGTATGGCGGGGTACAACCCCGGAAAGAGAATAAGAAAATTTATATAAGAATGTCTTAATTTATACGTTAGCCAGTCTGCCGGAATATACAGACCCGTCAGACGGAGGATTTTCTCAAAAACCGAAAAATCATTGGAAGATTTTGCTTGTATGAACGAGGCCGGATTTATTGCAGACATGGAAAAGAAACTCGCGGATGATATGCAGATTAACTATAAAATTAAACTGTATGCGGTTCGCACTGGGAAAAATTCAGCCATTGCTGAAATGTTGAAAGCTCATGAGACAGAAGCTCATTATACTATTGAGGTTAATGAGAAGTGCGTAGCCCTGCCTCCAGGCGGGATGTTTAGAGAATTTCTTGTTCAAGTTGATAAGAAAAATCCTTTAACAAACAAACGTTTTCATATCGAAAGGAAGATCGGTTTCTTTAGGAGAACCACTTATTGCCAGATATGTGGATGGAAATTTTTAAAATGCATTACAATTATAGGTGAAGGGGTCATAATCAAATGAAAGGAATTATTTTAGCGG
>JAJBVE010000177.1 GCA_020859995.1 Clostridiales bacterium | reverse complement strand
AACGGAGGCGTGACCGGATGGCAGGAAGACTATGGACCGACGAGGAGCTGGCCATCCTGACGGAAGGGTACCCGAAAGAGGGGATCCGGGTCATGGAGCGGCTCCCTGGCCGGACAAGAAGTATGATTACCCAGCGGGCGCACAGACTTGGTCTTGCCGCGCCCGCGGATGAATGGAGTGAGGAGGAGCTGGCCATCTTAAAGGCCTGCTACCTGACCGAAGGCAGCGATGTCGTAAACCGGCTTCCAGGAAAAACAAGGAACGCCGTGCGCGCGCAGGCACAGAGAATCGGCCTGCTGAACAAGGCCCGGTGGAGCGCCAAAGAGGACGAGATCCTGTTTCAATGGTATCCGACCGAAGGTCCGGACGCGGCCGAACGCCTGGAAGGCCGCACCCGGGAGTCCGTGCGGATCCATGCGCAGAAGCTTGGTATACGCTGTAGATAAGTTAGCGACAGAATCGCCAGATTCTGGAGCATTAGGAGAAGCGGTTTTCTTCTCAATTTAATAATGAAGAAAAAGACCTGCCGTACAAAAGTACAGGCGGGTCTTTTTAATGATGCACAGAGCTGGGTAAGGAATTTTCCGGGTTGTCGTCGGACACAGCCCATAGCCATAAGGAATCCTCCGACTGCGTCGGCAATCCTTATGGCATACCGCGCGGCGAGTAGGGAGAAAATCTCCCTGCTCGATTTAATTTTGCTTGTGAATGAAAGATGTATATGTTAGACTAAAACACAGAAAAAGCTTTGACGCAGCTAACCTGAGATAGAACGGCGTGAAGCGTAAACAAACAACACGATGCTTGGCATCGGGATATTTGACTGTCAGGAAAGCAGAGGTGAGCAGCATGGCTGATAAAACAAGAATGCCGATAGGTATTGATGATTTTGCAAAAATTCGAACAAATGACTTTTATTATATAGATAAGACCGGAATGATAAAAGAGCTTTTGAATAATTGGGGCGAAGTAAATCTTTTTACCCGGCCGCGTCGATTTGGAAAAAGTCTGACTATGAGCATGCTCCAGAGATTTTTCGAAATCGGTACGGATAAAAGCCTTTTTGACGGGTTGGAAATTTCGAAAGAAACTAAGCTTTGCGAAGAATACTTAGGTCAGTTCCCAGTGATTTCTATATCGCTGAAGCAGGTGAACGGCTCCACATTTGATGAAGCACGGCAGCAATTGTGGAATGTTATCACTGAGGCTGCGGAGCAGCTTGATTATTTGCAAGAGAGTACCGTACTCAATTCGCGGGACAAGCGGAAAATATACGACTTAAGCGAGGGAAAAGGAGATCTTCAGACGGCGCTGAGGCTGCTGTCGAGGCTGTTGTACAGGCATTATGGCAAAAAGACCATTATTCTGATTGATGAATATGATGCACCGCTTCAGAGGGCTTACCAGCATGATTACTATGACGATATGGTTGTTCTGATCCGTCAGATTTTCGGGTATGCGTTAAAATCAAATGAGTCGCTGCAGTTTGGAGTCCTGACGGGCTGTATGCGGATTTCCAAGGAAAGCCTTTTTTCCGATTTAAATAATCCGAAGATTTATTCGATGCTGAATGATGAATGTGACGAATGGTTCGGATTCACCGATCAGGAAGTGCGGAAGCTTTTGGATGACATTGATATGGATCAATATTTTGACACTACAAAGGACTGGTACGATGGATACCGTATTGGCGTAACGGACATTTATTGTCCCTGGGATGTAATCAACTGGTGCAATCAGCTTTTAACCTCATCTGATAAGACACCTGGGAATTACTGGACAAATGCAGGAGAAAACAGCATTATTAATCGGTTTGCCTGGATGGCCGAGGATGCGGACCGATATGACCTGGAGGTACTCTCAGAAGGCGGTTGTGTGGATAAAGAGTTAAACTTTGAACAGACCTATCCGGATCTTTACAGCAGCACAGATAATCTTTGGAGTCTGTTGTTTACCGCAGGCTACATTACGCAGCGCGGACGAAACGAGGACGGGACTTATCGTCTCGCCATTCCGAACCGGGAAATTCGAAAGGTATTTGCCGATCAGATCCAGAAATGGTTTATGGTGAAAATGGAGGGAGGCTTACTGGAGCTTTACAAAGCTTTCGACAGAGGGAAGGCTGAGGAGATTGAAAAGTGTATTAATGCATGCTTAAAAGAGTCCATCAGTTTCATGGATTGCGGTAATACAGAAGAACAGAAAGAATCTTCGTATCATACGCTGCTGATCGGGATGGCAAAGGGGCGGAAAGGCTGGATCGTTAAGTCTAATAGAGAAGCTGGAAAAGGAAGAGCCGATATTATTCTTATTAATCGTATGAGTCAGGAAGGTATTATGATAGAAGTGAAGCATACAAGTAATGAGCGAAAGCTTCAGGATAAGGCCGAGGAAGCATGTCAGCAGATCAAAGACATGAATTATAATGAGTACTTTCTTGGATTTCAGATTAATAAGATAGAGGAATACGGGATAGCATTCAGTGGGAAGAAATGCCGGGTTTTGCGCGGATAGTAAGTAAAATAGGAAGGATGGCGCAAGTCCTGTGTTTCTCCCCTCAGAACGCAGCCGCAATCCCGATTCCCCTGCAGTATGCTTCCAGCTCCTCCGCTTCTTGATGCAGCTGCGGATATCGTCTGTAAATGGCGCCGGCAGCATTCAGCAGGGATTCGATGCTGTATGTTTCGCCGTCCAGACAAAATCCGGGGGTCTGATTCGGATTGATTTTGGCAAGGTGGCAGACGCTTGCAATATGAGAATAACAGAAGGCCAGGGCACGGATGTCTTCCAGGGTTCCTGCTTCCCGGACAAGTGCCTTGCCTGCCTTGCACTGCTCGTCGTAATAATGCCATCCGGCTGCCCGGTCCTTTTTCCACCAGGCATCGCCCAAATGGGCGCAGCATCTGACAAACAGCCGCGCGGTCGCCGGATCGTTGACGCTGTTCGCAGCTGCCAGGTATAATTTGTATACTTTTTCGTAGCACTTGATGGCTGCTTCCATATCCTGGCTGTCAGGGAAGAGGGCGGTATGCAGTTGCCCCTGCTGGACGCAGCATTTTAAAAGGAATTGATAGTCGGCCTTCGACCCGGTCGAGGCATACAGCTCTGTAAAAATATCCTGCGCGGATTGAAGCTGCGCAAAGGCTTTGTCACGTTTGCCGTCATCGTCGAAGAAATCGGCTTCCCACAGGGCGCTCCAGGCCTTGCCGGAATGATAGTATGTGATGGCGAGTTCACGCAGAAAATATGTAAATTCCTGTTCTCTGTTTGTCAGCCCTTTGAGATCGGTCAGAGCCGCATGTCCGGCCAGAGTCTCTTCCTCCGCGAGGGCACTGTCATAATATCTGACAGCGTCCGCATAGTCTTTTTCACGCATGCACTGGTCGCCTCTTAAAGCCTCCCGCAGCGCGAAGCCTCTCCTGAAATACAGTTTTTGACTGGACGGATTTTTTTCTAATTCATAGATCTCGGAAATACGCGGGAAAAACCAGGAGAGATAGCTGCGCATTTCAGATATTTTTACAGATTTTTCGATTAGCTGACAGCACAGCAGGGCGCCTTTTTCATAACAGCTCATGGCGTCCGTCAAAAATCTTTTGGAGTCCATCACAGTGCCAAAACGATCGTATCTGGTGGAACTGCCGGCAGCCTGTCCGGACAGCGCGGTGCGGATGGCCGCGGCTCCGCCTTTTTTACAATAGTCTCCGATCCTGAGGTATTGTTTAAGCAGGGTGTCCGTTAATTTCTCCTTTCCTGTTTCTTCCTTCAGAGTCTCATAGAGCTGAATTGTCTGATTGTGAAAAGCAACGGCTTCGTCGTAGCTGCCTTCCAGGGTGCATAAATTTGCAATGTCAGAATAGACGTAAACCAGATCTTCTCTGGCTTCCGGTGAGTTCTGCTTTTCCACAATGGCCTCCGCATGCTGTTGCGCCTGTTTCAGACATCTCCGGGCATCAGAAAGGTCCTCTGTTTTTTCCAGGAAACCGGAAAGCTTTTCATAGCAGGCAATTAATTCGTGCCATAACTCTACGGCATTGGTTTTAAGAGAAAGCTTGCGCAGGATTTCAGCGCTGTTTTCATAGTAAATCTGAGCCTGCTTTGGGTTTCCCTGCATGCCGGATAATTCTCCCAGAGCCTGATAGGCTCTGCTTTTTAGCTTATACGCATCGATTGTTTCAAAATCAGATGCCAGGGTTGACGCCTCTGAAAGAGCCTGTAAAAAGCAGGTCGCGGCGCTAATATATTCTTTCCTGCCTAAATGGCAGGTGCCCAGATTGATGAACACCGTCACCAGACCTTCGCGGACGGACCGGACGTTCGTATTGTCTGCCAGGGACAGATAAATTTTTTTGGCCTGAGTCAGATAGGCGAGCTCGTCAGGAGTGTCTGCAGGGCAGGCGGCAGCCTCCGCATCATTGCGGGCCTCCAGAGCGCAGATATGCCCCATATTTGCATAGCACCAGGCCAGAGACTGGAGGTTGTCCAGTGTTTGAGCTTCCTCTGCCAGCTGCCGGCACAGATGAAGCGCTTTTTCCGCATAAAGGTGTGCGTCCTGGAGTCTGGAATCATCGAAAAACAGCTGAGCCAGACAGATAGATGCCAGATCGCTGTAGCATCCGCAAAGCTCCCGGGTGACCTGAGAGGAAGGATTTTTATGATAGGCTTCCTCACACAGCGTAAATGCCCTGCGGTAATACATTTCCGCCTCATAGTGGTTCCTTTCCTTCTCGCAGAGTTCACCGAGCCGGCGGCAGGCGGATATTTGGAAATACGGATAATCGTAAGATCCACGTATCCTGTCGGTTTCATTTTGCGTATCCGGCATATTCTGTGTATTCGGCGCATTCTGCGCGTTCCCGCTATCCGCGGAAGAATCCGCGCAAAGCTTCAGTATTTTCAGAAACACCCTTTTCGCGGAGTCTATGTCGCGGAGCTCACGGTAAAAATCTCCGAGCTCTAAAAGAACGCCAAGCAGTGCGCCTTTATCACTTTCCGTCTGGGTTCTCTGATAATTTTCTTCTTTCAGGGCAACGTATTTTTTCTGCCAGTGAATGACGGCATGCATATCGCGCGGTACGCCCTCGCCGTTTTGATACATATCTGTCAGCGTTTGTAAGGCCTCGCTCAGGCCGGCATCCGCGGCGCTCGTGATCAGGCATACGGCCTGGCCGTAATCAACTTCCATGTCGATTCCGAAGAGGTAAGCCAGTCCGATATAATACAAATGCTGCGGTTCGTTGTTCTCAGAAGGAATTGGCTCAGAGGACGTTGCCTCAGAAAGCGTCTCATCAGGAAATACCGCTTCATGAGAAGCTTTTTTGCAAAGCGCTTCTTTCAGCGCGGAAGCAAGCGAGGCACGGTCATGCGCGTTGATGATCTCCGGGATGCCGGGATAACAGTTTTGCAGGGATTCTCGGTCTGTATGTTCCATCTCGGCGGGAAGGATTGCCATCCCCATGTCCCGCGCTGCCGGGTATTCGATTTTCATCACATAGTTATCCCGGCTGATCAGACTTGGGGTGACGACCAGGGCGAAGAGCTGGCTTTTTTCTATAATTTCGTGAATGGCCTGGTTAAAATTCTCACCGGGGGTCAGAAATTCATCATACCAGATGGCGACATCCCGGCAGAAGTGGTTTTGATGGATCAGCTTCATCAGTTCCTGGGCGTCTTTTCGGTCCTGCTTCCGGTAACTGAGGAAAATAGTGGCGGGAAAAGCAGAGCGGACACGCGTAATGAGCTGGTCGCCGGGGAGCACGGAACGCAGATAGATTTTTAATTTATCCTTATAAGGCAAAACCGTAGGATCCGCGGCGGCGGAATTCACGTCCAGAAATTGCAGATCACCGCAGATCCGGTTAAAGTCATTTTCCAGCCCGGACTCCATCATCAAAGGCAGAACCGGGATATGGTGTTTGAGAGCAAAGGGAAACTCGATGTCCCGCGCGCGATTTTTTTCATATAAAAACCGGGAGGTGATCGGAATGACAAACAGCTGCATCTGTTTTAAATCGAATTCGATATCTTCCCACGGAGCATCCGGCTCAGCGTCGTACCAGACGGCGCAATCCTGAATCTCTAAAATATCCGAAACAACCGAGTCAAAATAAACAGAAAAATCGCGCGGATGGCAGGTGAAATATACACGGGTCTTTCTGGCCGGACTGAGATTGCCTCTTGTTTTACAGAGCAGCTCTTTCATGGCGGATGTCCTCCTGAAGGTGATAAAAAAAGATAATAACGGTCTATCCGGAACCATACCTTGCAAAGTGTCCAAAATGATGGGACTGCACTAATTCACGTGTCCACTGCTATGGCTTGCTGCAAGGTACGTATAAAAGTATATAGCGTAGTATAATTATTGGCAGGAAATTTGTCAATTTGAACTCATCTTTGTAAATAATGTGCCTGGACATGCGAACTGCCCATTGACGAAAGCATATGGGACTGCGTTCTGCGAATTCCCGCGAAGCATCGGGGTTTTTGACTTCAAAAAACGCGTCATTATTATTGCAAATGAGATTGAAATCAGGGGAGCTTTTTGCTATGATGACTGCAAAGAATCTACGGTATCTGTTTATGCATCAGAATATTCAGTTATGTTATATGATACGGTCAGAGAAATCAAAGGAGGGATTTTTGTGAAAACCTCTAAAAAATTCAATACGACAGGAGTCTGTGTGCCGGGCATACATTATATGGTTGATACTTCTGCGGCAAACCGGCAGATTATCGAAAAATACATCGTTCCGGGGGAATATTTTACCATTAACCGTGCCCGTCAGTATGGCAAAACGACGACGCTGGAGCTGCTTTGCAGGCAGCTTGGAGAAGATTATATTGTCCTTGACATCAGCTTTGAGGCTGCCGATGAATATTTTCAGTCTCTGAAAACCCTTGCACAGGGATTGTGGATGGACATTGGAGATTTGCTGCTTCGCCAGAATATCGCTGCGTCGCTTCAGGAAGAGTGGATGCGTCCGCTGTCTGAGGATTTTCCGCTGAGAGATTTGGGCAGGCATATCACTGCGCTTTGCTCTCATAGTGAGAAGAAGGTAATTCTGATGATCGACGAGGTGGACAAAAATGCGGATAACCAGATTTTTTTGTCCTTTCTGGGATTTCTCAGGGACAAATATCTGAAGCAAAAGCTGGGGAAAGACAGGGGCTTTCATTCTGTAATATTGGCAGGCGTTTATGATATTAAAAACCTGAAGCTGAAAATGCATCCGGAGGAAGATTCAAAATATAATTCTCCTTGGTATGTCTCGATTCGCGCAGCGAATCGAGGACGCAGGCCCGCCCTTCGCCGAAGGCGAACTGAAATGGCGGGCTCTCCTTGGAACATTGCTGCTGATTTTGAGGTTGACATGGCGTTTTCAGCAGAAGGAATATCCGGTATGCTTAAACAATACGAAGCGGATTATCATACTGGTATGGATGTGGATGCTATGAGTCAGATGATTTACGCATATTCCGCCGGTTATCCTTTTCTGGTCTCCAGAATATGTAAATTGCTGGATGAGCAGGTGGCGGGGAGCAATGAATATCCGTCGCGTTCCGATGCGTGGACAGGCAATGGCTTTCAAAAGGCCGTCCGGCTTCTGCTTTTGGAAAACAATACGCTTTTTGACGATATGTTTAAAAAGCTGAATGAATTTCCGGCTCTTTCCAACATGCTTGTTTCCATTCTCTTTTCTGGACGCAGTATTTCATACAATCCAGATACGGAGGAAATATCGACGGGGATTCGTTTTGGATTTATCAGAGAAATAAAAAGCCAGATAGCAGTTGCAAATCGTATATTTGAAATGAGGCTGTATAATTATTATCTGTCGCGTGAGGATGTCGGCAATTACACCTATCAGGCGGCTATACAGGCAAAAAATCAATTTATCCATGGGGCAATTCTGGACATGGATCGGATCCTGGGAAAATTTACAGAGCATTTTACGGAGATTTATGCTGCAAGTTCAGATCGATTTATCGAGGAGAATGGCCGCCGCCTTTTTCTGTTATATCTTCGGCCGATTATTAATGGGACCGGCAATTATTATGTGGAATCACGGACCAGAAGTATGACCAGGACGGATATTATTATCGATTATCTTGGAAAACAATATATTATCGAGCTGAAAATATGGCATGGAAATGAATACAATACACGGGGAGAAAATCAGCTGATTGGATATTTAAATGACTATCATCTGGAAAAAGGGTACATGCTCAGTTTTTGCTTTAACAAGAATAAAGTTCCAGGGGTTCGTGAAATCAGCCTGCAGGGGAAAACTCTGGTAGAGGCGGTTGTCTGAGCAGATTAACTGTTTCTATTCAGGACGATAGCCCACACAAGCTGGGAGGTACGTATAAAAAATGCCGGGTTTGGCGAAAAGCTATCGCTGGACTATGCCGCAATCTGTGATTTACTGAAAAGCTATTGCTGGACTACGCCGCAATTTGCGATTTACTGAAAAACCATATTTCAGAAAGGGCAAATTTGGAGAAAATTCAGAAATTAGCACTCAGCTCTTGACGTGGCTAACAAAAGGTGTTATAGTTCGAATGGAACAGAAAAGAGCTGTTCGGTACATGGATTTTGAAACCTGTATGTACGGACTGCGGATTAATGCAATTGGATGCGGTCCAACGGAGATTCTGTAATAATCGGACTGCAGTCCGGTGGAGATCCTGCAGCAATCGGACATCAGTCCGGCGAAAATCGGATGTCTGTCCGCGGCGTTCGGACAGCGATAGAAGCAACAGACGAGGAGGGAGCTTATGAATATTACGAAATTTACGCAGAAGTCGATTCAGGCGGTCAACGATCTGGAGAAGATCGCCTATGATTTTGGCAATCAAGAGATCGAGGAGGAGCATCTGCTCTACGCGCTGCTGCATCAGGAGGACAGCCTGATCGGCAAGATGATTGAGAAGATGGAGATCCAGAAGGATTATTTCGAAAACAGCCTGGAACAGGCGCTGAACGCGAGGGTCAAGGTATCCGGCGGGAATCCCTACATCGGCCAGTATCTGAATAAAGCACTGGTGAGCGCGGAGGATGTGGCGAAGCAGATGGGCGACGAGTACGTGTCGGTGGAGCATCTGTTTCTGTCACTGCTGGATAACCAGAGCCCTTCGATGAAGAAGCTTTTTAAAGAGTTTGGTATTACGAAGGAACGGTTTTTGCAGGCCCTCTCGACTGTGCGCGGCAATCAGCGTGTGACGACGGATAATCCGGAGGGGACCTACGATACGCTGAATAAATACGGCGAGGATCTGGTGGAAAAGGCGCGGAACCAGAAGCTGGATCCGGTGATCGGGCGGGATACGGAGATCCGCAACGTGATCCGCATTCTTTCTCGTAAGACGAAAAACAACCCGGTGCTGATCGGTGAGCCGGGCGTTGGCAAGACGGCGGTGGTCGAGGGCCTCGCGCAGCGGATTGTGCGCGGCGACGTGCCGGAGGGCCTGAAGGAGAAAAAGATTTTTTCACTGGATATGGGCGCGTTGGTGGCCGGCGCGAAGTACCGCGGCGAGTTTGAGGAGCGTCTGAAGGCGGTGCTCGAAGAGGTCCGCAAGAGTGAAGGCGAGATCATTCTCTTTATTGACGAGCTGCACCTGATCGTCGGTGCGGGGAAGACGGACGGCGCGATGGACGCCGGAAATATGCTGAAGCCCATGCTGGCTCGCGGCGAGCTGCACTGCATCGGCGCGACGACGCTGGATGAGTACCGCAAATACATTGAGAAGGACGCGGCGCTGGAGCGGAGGTTCCAGCCGGTGCTGGTCGATGAGCCGACCGTGGAGGATACGATCTCGATCCTGCGCGGCCTGAAGGACCGGTACGAGGTGTTCCACGGTGTGAAAATCACGGACAGCGCGCTGGTGGCGGCCGCAACGCTTTCCCACCGTTATATTTCGGACCGTTTCCTGCCGGATAAGGCGATTGACCTCGTGGACGAGGCCTGCGCCCTGATCAAGACCGAGCTGGATTCTTTGCCGACCGAGCTGGATGAGCTGCAGCGGCGGGTGATGCAGATGGAGATCGAGGAGGCCGCCCTGAAAAAAGAGACCGACCGGGCGAGCCATGAGCGCCTTGAGGAGCTGCAGCGCGAGCTGGCTGAGCTCCGTGACGAGTTTGCTACGCGCAAAGCGCAGTGGGACAATGAAAAAAAGGCGGTCGAGAACCTTTCCTCGCTGCGTGAGCAGATCGAGGCAATGAATAAGGAGATCGAGCTGGCGCAGCGCAATTATGACCTGGAAAAGGCGGCGAAGCTCCAGTACGGCGAGCTGCCGAAGCTGCAGAAGCAGCTGGAAATCGAGGAGAAAATCGTGCAGGAGCGCGATATGTCCCTCGTCCATGAGAGCGTGACGGAGGAAGAAATTTCGCGGATCATTTCTCGCTGGACCGGCATCCCGGTGGCGAAACTGACGCAGGGTGAGCGTGAAAAAATCCTGGCGCTGGACGACGAGCTCCACAAACGCGTGGTCGGCCAGGACGACGGCGTAGAAAAGGTGACCGAGGCCATTCTGCGCTCCAAGGCCGGGATCAAGGATCCGTCCAAGCCGATCGGCTCCTTCCTGTTCTTGGGACCGACCGGCGTCGGCAAAACCGAGCTGGCCAAGGCGCTGGCGCAGAGCCTGTTCGACGACGAGCAGAACATGGTTCGTATTGACATGAGTGAATATATGGAGAAGCATTCCGTCTCCCGTCTGATCGGAGCGCCTCCCGGATATGTGGGCTACGAGGAGGGCGGCCAGCTGACCGAGGCCGTGCGCCGCAAGCCCTACTCCGTCGTCCTCTTTGACGAGGTGGAAAAAGCCCACCCGGACGTCTTCAACGTGCTGCTGCAGGTGCTGGACGACGGGCGCATTACGGATTCCCAGGGCCGTACGGTGGACTTTAAAAACACCATCCTGATCATGACCTCCAACATCGGCTCCCAGTATCTGCTCGAAGGCATCGAGCCGGACGGCAGCATCCGCCCGGACTGCCAGGAGCAGGTGATGAGCCAGCTGCGCGCCAGCTTCCGCCCGGAGTTCCTGAACCGTCTGGACGAAATCATTCTTTTCAAGCCGCTGACCAAAGACAATATCGGCAGTATCGTCGACCTGATGATGGACGACCTGAACCGCCGCCTGGATGCGCAGGACATCCGCCTGGAGCTTTCACCGGACGCGAAAGCCTGGATCATCGAGGGCGGCTACGATCCCGTATACGGCGCGCGCCCGTTGAAACGATTCCTGCAGAAAAATGTAGAAACCCTCGCCGCGCGGCTCATCCTCTCCGGCAAAGCCGGACCAGATGACACCATCGTCTTTGCGACCGCGGGCGGTCAGCTGACCGCCGATGTGCGGGAGGTTGTGGAGACCGTAGGCTGAGCGCTGCAGATACAGGCTGCGCCCTGACAAGGCCCACGGAAAATGTGGGAAGTCGCCTCAGTGTACAGAAACCGCAGGAAAACTCGCAGTGCATAGAAACTGGGAGAAAATGTTGTCGTATGTAGAAACATTGAGGGTGTGTCGCGCCAGGCGGAAAACGTGAGGGATGCCGCGGGCAAGGACAGCAGCCCCATAGCGACACAAAACAGACAGAAAAAGCAGTCGCATAGTGACATAAAACAGGCAGAAAAAGCAGCCATATAGTAGCATGAAACAGGCAAAAAAACAGCAGGAGGAAATCACATGCAACTCCCCAGCGACCCGATGATTTTATTAAGCTATATCAATACCCAGCTTCGGGACAATTATGCGTCGCTCGACGACCTCTGCGCGGGGCTGGGCGTCCCGCGCCAGGAGATCATCGAAAAGCTACGCGCGGCCGATTATGAATATGACGCAGGGCGAAACGCGTTTATCTGAGTTTTTGTTTGCGAAATGATCTGACCCAATATCAGGAAAACCAGTACCCGGCTTAATACGGTACGGTGCAGAAAAATGATCGTTGAAAATCAGAAAAAGATTCGTAAAAGTACTTGACAAATACACTTTCTTAAATTAGAATAATTCTAAATTTGGGAGGCGCTTATGTCAGAGAACAGGAAGATTATTTTAGACATCGTATCAAACGCGAATAATCATCCTACGGCCGAGGATATTTATCAGCAGATCCGTGCCGCGGGGAAGAAGATGTCCCTGGCGACCGTGTATAACAATCTGAATACCCTCGCGGACGAAGGACTGATACGCAGACTGTCCTTTGACGGCAAGATGGTCCATTTTGACAAGATCAGGCGTCACGATCATATGGTGTGCAGTGTCTGCGGAAAGATCAGCGACCTGATGTTGGAGGATATGACTGACCTGCTCGAACACGAGGCCGGGGTACGTTTGCAATCCTATGACCTGAAGCTGATCTGCGTCTGCGACCAGTGCCGCGCGGGCAGAGCCTGACCAAATGATGCCGTCAGAAAGGCAATACTGTTACACAACAAAAAGTATAATGAAAATCAGGAGGAAATGATTATGAGCAAGTATGCAGGAACACAGACCGAGAAAAACCTTGAGACCGCTTTCGCAGGTGAGTCCCAGGCAAGAAATAAATACACCTATTTCGCTTCCGTAGCGAAGAAGGAAGGCTATGAGCAGATCGCGGCACTTTTCCAGAAGACCGCGGACAACGAGAAAGAGCACGCAAAGATGTGGTTCAAGGAGCTTGAAGGCATCGGCGATACGGCAGCAAATCTTCTTGCGGCCGCTGAGGGTGAGAATTACGAGTGGACCGATATGTATGATGGTTTCGCAAAGACCGCGGAGGAGGAAGGCTTCAAGGCACTCGCTGCGAAATTCCGTCTGGTAGCAGAGATCGAGCGCCATCATGAGGAGCGTTACCGCGCCCTGCTTAAGAATGTAGAGACCAAAGAAGTATTTGAGAAGAGCGAAGTGAAGGTATGGGAGTGCCGCAACTGTGGCCACATCGTGGTAGGCACAAAGGCACCGGCCGTATGTCCGGCCTGCAGCCATCCGCAGAGCTATTTCGAGGTACATGCGGAGAATTACTGATTCAGCTTACCGACGCAACAGATTTAAGAAATGAAATCTGCCGGCAAACGAAAATAGTTCGTGAAAGAAAACTGTTTACAAATGAAATCGGTTTAAGAAAGTACAGAGGTGCCGCGTTTCCTGGCGCGGCACCTCTTCTTGTATGGTGCGTAGAGCCGCGGTTCCAGAACTGCAGTCCGGGGGATTTGAAAAAATGGGAGGGAACGATCTGCCATGATGATGTATTACGCGATGCTGGTTGTCGGGCTGATTTATCTGGTTTTGATGATTGTTATGAGAACTCATGGACCCAGCTGGCAGGCCACTGTCCTGAAGGCATTTACCAGCTTCTTTTTCCTGATGACTCTGGGGGCCGCAATTCTGGCGGAGCACACACACCTGCGGTTTGCTGTTTTTGTCGGCGGCGGACTGCTGCTCGGCCTGCTCGGGGATATCTGGCTGGATCTGAAATACCTGTATCCGGATGATTCGGACAACTGGACAATGATGGGATTTCTGGTGTTCCTCGTAGGCCATTTTTTCTATATCGCCGCAGTTATATTCACCGCCGGAGTTCTGCCCGCGGCGGTAGCAGCGGGACTCGCGGGAGCACTGTTGGCACTCTTATTTATTTATCTGGGCGAAAAGCCGATGCGCCTCGAATACGGAAGATTTAAATCCATATCCGCCGTCTATGGCGCGGTGCTGTTTTTTATGGCTGTATATACCCTTTGCTGCGCATTTCTGCAGAGAAACATGGGACTGCTGATTATGGGAATTGGCAGCGCGCTGTTTTTGCTCTCGGATCTCGTACTGTCGAATATTTATTTTGGAAAGGGTAAATATGGTCCGGCATGGATCGCTGTGAATTATGTCCTCTATTATGCGGGACAGTATCTGATCGCGTCATCCGTGCTGTGGCTCGGGAAAACCTTTTAATAAAACATTATCAAAACCAGAAGCCCAAAATAGCAGTCAGAAACACTATTCAGAAATATCATTCAGAAACACCAATCAGAATTACCATTCGGAAATACTATTTAGAAATACCATTCAGAAATACCATTTAGAAGGCTGGGGAGGACAGTGAGTATGAGACTGCGGAATATACCGGGCTCACGCGAGGCGATTGCCGCGAGCGAATTTGTCATATCAGAAGAAATCATGAGAGATCAAAAAGGACACTGGGATACTGTCTTTATGCACGCGCAGCCCCTTTATCTGGAGATCGGTATGGGCAAAGGCCGTTTTATTATGGAAATGGCCGCAAAATATCCCGACCGGAATTTTATTGGTATAGAAAAATATTCCAGCGTACTCATCCGGGCACTGGAAAAAAGGCAGCAGCAGGAGGACCTGACGAACCTGCTGTTTTTGCGGATGGAGGCGGAGGATCTGACCGATGTTTTCGCTCCCGGGGAAGTCGCCGGCATCTATCTGAATTTTTCAGACCCGTGGCCCAAAGACCGCCACGCGAAACGCCGCCTGCCGGGGCGGGAGTTTCTGGCGCGCTATGACGAGATCCTTACGCCGGACGGCCGAGTCGAATTCAAAACAGACAACCGGGAGCTGTTTGACTTTGCCCTCGAAGAGGCGCGCATTTCCGGATGGCAGCTGGAAGGCTGCACGTACGATCTCCATGCGGACGAAGAAATGGTGCGCGGAAACATTATGACAGAATATGAAGAACGATTCTCCAGCAAAGGAAATCCGATCTGCAAAATGATCATTTCCAGATCGAAAGGTGTTTGACCTTTTTCAGGATCAGAAGCATATATTAAATTAAGAACAAACCGATACTCATGGGAGAGGATTCCATGCGCATTCGCGGATTTAAGAAGAGATTATTTATCCTGACCAGCGCCAGACCGGAGCTGGACCGGAAACTTCTGCAGGCTGCCCGTTCTCTCGACTCAGTCAGGCAGCTGCTTCAGAATGGCGGAAAAGAAGCCGTACGCCGGAAAAAATGAAAATCGGAAACTCTTTGATATGTAGTCACTGGCTTTTTCCAGACATAAAAAAAACACCGCCCCCGGTGCTCTCATTGTCATCGAAAACAGTGCTTTCAGTGCGCGATCAGGGGCTCGAACCCTGGACACCCTGATTAAGAGTCAGGTGCTCTACCAACTGAGCTAATCGCGCATGTCCTATGTCTTATCTATCTGGCTGGATCGCTTCAATCATTTCTTGACGCAGATGACATTATAATACAGGAGACTCAAAAAAGCAACCCCCAATTTTAAATTTTTTTAAGAATTTTTTTAAGGCTGAAGTGAAAAAGTAAATTCCACTCTGAAGGGGGACAAGTTGAATTTAGTC
>JAJBVE010000151.1 GCA_020859995.1 Clostridiales bacterium | reverse complement strand
GACTGAGCGCGCCGTTGGCGCGGAACAGCCGCTCCGTTTTATCGGAATTCGCATTACAATGGAATCATGTAAAGCAACATAAACCGGAGAGAAAGGATGAGCTATTTTATGGAAAAACAGAAGAGACTGAGCGGCCGGATGTTTCAAAGCCGGATCAGCAGCAAAGATGTAACAGGAAAGGAAAAATGGCTGGGCTATCTGCTGGGTCCAGGCGGAGCGCTGCTTTTAAATGCGATTCTTGCGAGCTACTTAAATGTATTCTACACCGATGTGCTGAATCTGACATCCGTCTGGGGAGGCGCGTTTCTGACTGTTTTTCCGATCATTTCCAAAATCATTGATGCCGTCACCAATTTCACCATGGGGCAGGTGATCGAGCGAACCCGCACCGCACAGGGAAAAGCGCGTCCCTGGCTGCTTCTGGCGGCGCCGCTCATGACGATCACAGGAACCCTGCTCTTTGCGGTTCCCAGGGCAAGCCAGAGTGTTCAGGTGATCTGGGTCATGCTCTCTTATAACCTGTTTTATTCCTTTGCCTACACGATTTACAATATGAGCCACAACCTGATGGCGCCGCTCTCTACCAGAGACGTAAAGCAGCGGGGTTCCCTTTCTGTGTTCAACAATATTTCCCTGGTAATGATGTCCGGAATTATTGTGGCGCTGATTTTCCCCATGATCGTGATGCCGGCGCTGGGAGCCAATCAGGCCGCGTGGCTCAGGTTCATGAGTGTGATTGCGATCCTGGTCCTTCCGCTGACACTGATGGAGTATTATTTCACGAGGGAGCGCATTACAGAAGAAACCGCTGAAAATAATGCCGCTAACATCCCGATGAAGCAGCAAATGAAGGCGGTATTTAAAGATCCCTCCTGGCTGATTTTCATGGCTTTCTTTTTCCTCTATAATTTCGGCGCACAGCTCAAAAATATTGCGCTTGTGTATTACTGCAATTATGTATTAGGCACTTACAATGACGGGATCACGCAGACTCTGGTTTCTGTCATTGGCGGGTTCCCCATGGGAATTGGTATTTTTGCCGTCTGGCCTCTCGCCAGAAAATTCGGAAAGCGGAATGTGACAATGGCCGGTTTTGTGCTGTATGGGATCGGCAGCGCGATCTGCCTTTTATCACCGAAAAATATGGTCGTTGTTCTGGTTGGTCAGTTTATCAAAAACATTGGCGGCCTGCCCTGTGCCTATGTGATGAGCGCCCTTTTTGCGGATGTGCTGGATCATATTGAGTGGCGGTATGATTTCCGCTGCGATGGGTTTTCCGCCTCCGTGCAGACGATTATCATGACCTGCACGACAGGTATTGTGAGCGGCCTGTTCAACTTCCTGCTGGCGCGGACCGGATATACTGCGCCTGTTTATGACGCGGTGACCGACGTAACCACCGGTTTCACGCAGGGAAACGCTACTCAGAACATGATTACATTCTGCTTTGTCGGGGTGGAGGTGATTACTTCCGTTATTATTTTCCTGTTGCTGTGGAAATTCCAGGCGGAGAAGAATGTGGAAAAGGAGCAGGAGGAGATCGCTGCGAGGAGGAATCAAAAAGTATGAAAAAACAAGCAATGAATCCATATCTTCCCCTTGGCGCTTATATTCCTGACGGGGAACCCCATGTATTTGGCGACCGGGTTTATATTTTCGGTTCCCATGATAAAGAGGGTGGGGATACATATTGTATGCTTGGTTACGAATTCTGGTCTGCACCAGTGGATGATTTAGGAAACTGGAGCAGCAAGGGCATCAATTTTTCCGCCAGTCAGGACCCGCTCTCTATAGAAACCAACCGTCCATATCTTTATGCACCAGATGTGTGTCAGGGATCTGATGGAAGATTCTACCTTTACTATTGCCTCAGTGGAGAAAAGGGGCAGGGAGGATATCATGGCCCCATTGGAGTGGCGGTTTGCGATACCCCGGATGGAAAATATGAGTTTCTGAACCATGTCCATTACCCGGATGGGCGGCCCTGCATGGATTTTGTACCCTTTGATCCGGCGGTCATCAACGATGATGGCGTGATCCGGCTGTACTATGGTGCCCGATACCCATTTGACAGCCTTCCGAAAATTTCGCAGCCCACTATGCGCATCGTTCAGGCATCCATGTTCAAAAAGAGCCTGAAAGACATAAAAAAAGGCGTTATGGGTGCCGTCCACTGCATTTTGGAGCCGGATATGGTGACCATCTTAAATCCGCCTAAGCCGATTTTCCCGGCATCCTTGAGGGGAACACCCATGGAAAGTAGAATGTGTATCCCGCCAAGGGATGGGCAGTTTATGGCGGGCCATGGTTTCTTTGAGGGAGCTTCCATCCGTAAAATTGGAAGTACTTATTATTTTATTTATTCATCAGTATATAACCATGAGCTATGCTACTGCACCAGCCAGTATCCTGATCGGGATTTTGTCTATGGTGGTGTGATTCTCTCTACGGGCGATGTGGGCTATGCCGGCAGACTTCCCAGGGAGCGGGTAAATAACACCGGCACCACCCACGGGAGTATAGAGAAAATTGGGGACGAGTGGTATATCTTTTACCACCGTCTGACACATGGTACGGATTACAGCCGCCAGGCCTGTGCTGAAAGAATCGTGATTAATCCTGATGGCAGCATTCCGCAGGTACAGGTTACCTCCTGCGGACTTAACGGAGGAGATTTGGACGGCATCGGCAGCTATAACGCCACCATCTGCTGTCAGCTCACGAACGGAAAGATGCCGCATAGTTCCAATGGGAAACACGAAGGTATGCCCATGATCAGTCATGAGGGGGAAACCCATATTGTGCAGGACATAACCACTGGAACCAAAACGGTCTACAAATACTTTGACTTATCCCAAACCCGGCAGCTCACCATTACAGCAAGAGGGGAAGGTAATTTGCTGGTACATGGACAGGGTCAGATCCATGTTGCTTCATCCAGTTGGACAGCGTACAGAATTCCAATTTCCGGGGGAGCCCACACAGAATTGATTCTGGAATCCCTCTCTGGCAAGATGGATCTTCTGGAACTTACTTTTCAGTAAAGGAGCTTTTCTATGAAAGCGATTCGATTGAGAGCCGAATACTTGAATCATCCCATTGGCATCGATATGCAACATCCCCGTCTGCAGTGGAACTGCACGAAAGGCATCCGCCAGACGGCTTATCAGGTAGTTTGCGAAAATGAAAAGGGTATCACCTGGGACAGCGGCAAGGTAGACAGAGCTTCCATGCAGGCGGTCTATCCTTATGTATTGACCAGCCGGGAGCAAATCCGCTGGCGGGTGCGGTTGTGGGACGAGAATGACAATCCTGGAGACTGGAGCGAGGACAGCTTCGAAATGGGTTTGCTGAATTCCACCGATTGGAAAGCAGGCTGGATTACCGGCAATTATAAAGTGAATAAGAAGCAGCGTTATCCAGTGGACTGCTTCCGCAAAAAATTTACTGCGCCGGCAGGCTTTGCACGACTATATATTACCGCCTGCGGCTTATACGAAGCTGCCATCAACGGTAAAAAAGTGGGAAATTTTGTCATGGCTCCCGGCCATACGGATTACCGCAAGCGGATACAATATCAGACTTACGATGTGACGGAGCTGCTTGTGCCAGGTGAGAATACCATGGAAGTATGGGTGGCGGACGGGTGGTACCGCGGCTCCTGCGGCGCCTGGGGACTGAAAAATCAGTATGGCACAGAAACGAAGGTGATCGCCCAGCTGGAGGTCGACGGAAAAGCGGTTCTTTGTACGGACGGAACCTGGGACTGGAGCAACGATGGCCCCATTATGTTTGCGGATAACAAGGACGGCGAGGTTTATGACGCACGCAGGACTCCCTCCTACAGCGGCAGAGCAAAAAAGACGGCGCACAGCGTTATTCCGGCCGCGTCGAATAACGTGCCAGTGGTGGAGAGGGAGCATTTTTCTCCCACGGTTCTTTCCACTCCAGGGGGAAAGACTGTGTTGGATTTCGGACAGAACATTGCAGGGTATATTGCATTTTCCCTGGAAGCAAAGGAAGGACAGAAGGTATTCCTGCGTTTTGGTGAGATTTTAGGCAGTGACGGGGAATTTACTCAGCATAATTTTCAGTGCTCCAATAAACATACCACGACACCGCTGCAGCAGATCGATTACACCTGCAAGAACGGGAAAAACGATTACAAAACCCGGTTTGCGGTGTTCGGCTTCCGGTATGTTCTGCTGGAAACTGAGGCCATCTGGAAGCCGGAGGACTTTACGGCCATAGCGGTATATTCCGATCTGGAACAGACGGGCTTTTTTGACTGTTCCAATCCACTGTTGAATCAGTTTGTGCAAAATACCATATGGTCGTCCAAGGGGAACTTCCTGGATGTACCGACCGATTGCCCCACCAGAGAGCGGCATGGCTGGACCGGCGACTCTCAGATTTTCTTCGGTACGGCCAGCTATCTGTTTGACTATGCCACCTTTGCGCAGAAGCATTTGCGTGATATTTTCGACTGGCAGAAAAAAGACGGCAACCTTCCGCAGATTGCCCCGGAGGGCGGCGTGGACAGCTACATGGTGACCATGAATGGCTCTCCCGGCTGGTCGGACATCGGCATTCTCCTGCCTTATCGTTTCTGGAAAAAATATGGCGACCGCAGGATTCTGGAGCAGTATTATGAAGACATGAAAAAATATGCCGCTTTTCTGCGCCGCCGCTGTGGGAAAATCACGCCGCTGTCAAAGCCTCTGGGGATGCATGGAGAGGATCGGAAATACGCGGTCAACTGCGGCCAGTCTTACGGCGAATGGGCGGAGCCCGCGGATGTATTTCCCAATAAGTGGACGGACATGATTTTGCCGCATCCGGAGGTTTCCACCGCGTATACCGCTTACTGTTTCCGGCTTTTTGCCGAGATGGCGCAGGAAATGGGAGAGGATGACACGGCCCGGGAATACAGGGAGCTTTTAAAAAAGGTAAAGCACTCCTATCAGGCCATGCGCCGACTGCCGGAATTCAGCCTGGATACGGACAGACAGGCCATGCTGGTGCGGCCGCTTGCCCTGGATCTTTTGGATGAGGAGCAGACCGCTTATGCCGGAAAAAGGCTTCTGACTGCGTTGGAGCATTATGGCTGGAGGCTGGGCACGGGCTTTTTATCCACGCCGCTGATCCTGGATGTGCTGACACAGATTGACCCTGAGGCCGCCTATCAGCTTTTGGAAAATGAAGAAATGCCGGGATGGCTGTATATGCCGAAATCCGGCGCCACGACGGTGTGGGAGAACTGGGAAGGTGACGCGGACCAAAAGGGGCTGGGTTCCATGAACCATTATTCCAAGGGCGCCGTTTGTGAATGGCTTTTTACAACCATGTGCGGCATCCGGATTGCGGGAGAAAATCGGTTCCTCATCACGCCGGTACCCGGCGGCAGCTTTTCCTGCGCAAAGGCTCGTTACCGGAGCGCCTACGGCATGGTGGAGAGCGGTTGGGAACGGGAACATGGCGGAACGGTATTTTACATCACAGTCCCGGCAAACTGCCAGGCGGAGATTGTTCTGCCTGACGGACGCAGGGAGACAGCTCTGGCTGGGAGATGGACCTATGAGTGTAAGAATAAGGAGACTTAAGGGATGGACACAGATGAATCAAGAAATACATGCGAGTTAGCTGACGAAATCCTGAAAAAAATGACCCTGGAGGATAAGATAGCGCTATGCAGCGGTGCTAATTTCTGGCAGACCAAGGTGATGGGAAAATACGGCATTCCTGACATGTTTATGTGCGACGGCCCGCACGGCTTGCGTAAGCAGGAAAACGCCGGTGATATGCTGGGCGTCAATGAGTCTTTGCCTGCCACTTGTTTTCCCGCGGCAGTGACTACCGGGGCAAGCTGGGATGTATCTCTCATGGAAAGAGTCGGCAGAGCCATTGGAGCCGAGGCGGCAGCCTGCGATGTGGGTCTGGTGCTGGGGCCGGGAGCCAATATCAAGCGGGATCCGAAGTGCGGCCGGAACTTTGAATATTTCAGTGAGGATCCGTATGTGACAGGCAAAATGGCGGCGGGGCTGATCCGCGGCTTGCAGGAGAACGGTACGTCCGCCAGTCTGAAGCACTTTGCCTGCAACCAGCAGGAATTTTCCCGCTTCAATTCCGACAGCGTTCTGGATGAGCGAACCCTGCGGGAAATCTACCTGATGGGTTTTGAAATCGCGGTCAAAGAAGGCGAACCCAATACCGTCATGTGTTCCTACCCCAAAATCAATGGCGTTCACGCCAGCGATTCCAGAGAACTGCTGACGGACATCCTGCGCGCGGAATGGGGCTTTGACGGCATGGTGGTGACGGACTGGGGCGCCATGAATGACCGTATCGAAGGCTTTCGCGCGGGCTGTGATCTGAATATGCCCGGCGGCAGCGAATACATGGAAAAAGAAGTGCTGGCGGCTGAGCAGGCTGGGACGCTTCCAGAATCGGCGGTGGATGACAGCGCCCGCCGTGTACTGAAGCTGGTTTTACAGACTGCGAACCGTAAAGAGGGAACCTTTGACCGGGGAGATCACCATGTCCTGGCCCGGGAAGCGGCGGAACAGGGCGCGGTATTATTGAAAAATGAGGACAACATTCTTCCGTTAAGGGAAACTCAGAAAATTGCCCTGATCGGGGATATGGCGAAGCATCCAAGGTATCAGGGAGCCGGCTCCTCCCATATCAATCCTTTCCGGGTGGTATCGGCAACGGATGCCATGCCGGGCTGCGCCTTTGCCTGCGGCTGTGATGAGCAGGGAAACACGGATGATTCCATGATTGAGAAAGCGATAGCGGCTGCAAAGGCAGCGGAGATAGCAGTGGTATTCGTCGGGCTTCCGGGACACTATGAATCGGAGGGCTTCGACCGGGATCACCTGGCCATGCCGGACGGACATCTGCGGCTGATTGAAGCGGTGACAAAGGCAAATCCGAATACCGTGGTGGTTCTCACCTGTGGCTGTGTGGTGGAATGTCCCTGGGCGGACAGCGTGAAAGCGATTCTCTACATGGGACTGCCAGGCCAGGCGGGCGGAGAGGCCATTGCAAATTTGTTGTATGGGAGAGTGAATCCCAGTGGGAAACTGACAGAAAGCTGGCCGTATGCATACGCCGACTGCCCAACATCCGGCTGCTTTGGCACGAAAGACGCCCAGTACCGGGAGGGGATTTATGTGGGCTACCGCTATTATGACAAGGCTGAGGTAAAAGTGCGCTGGCCCTTTGGCTATGGGTTATCGTATACCTCGTTTCATTATTCGAATATTCGGATGGAAGACGATAAAGCGACTGTCACCGTTACCAACACTGGCAAAGCCGCGGGAGCAGAGGTAGTGCAGCTTTATATTGCACCTCACACAGCGGGACTGCATCGCCCACTCAGAGAGCTGAAAGGCTTTCAAAAGATATTTCTCAATCCTGGAGAATCCATAGAGGTCAGTTTTTCACTGAGCGACCGCAGCTTCGCAGTCTGGGACAATGGCTGGAAAGTTCCTGCGGGCAGTTACGATATCCTGGCGGGGGATTTAAGTGCATCCGTTCATAAAAAAGGTGCAGACATCTCTGCCCCGGTATGGCAGCCCGGTTCCTGGTATGAAAAGCCCCATGGAACTCCAACACAGGCTGAATGGGAGCGGATGCTGGGCAGAAAGTATACGGAAACCGTTCCGACCAGAGGCAGCTTCACCATGGATAATTCCGTCATGGAGATGAAGGATCAGAGCCTGATCATGAACATCATGTACAAAGCGGTAGAGTCAACCGTGGCAAAAAGCTTTGGCGGGAAAAAGGATGATTCCAACCCGGAATTCCGCATGATGATGGCTTCCTCTGCTGGAGGTCCGCTGCGGGGAATGCAGATCTCCGGCGGCATCAAAGGAGGCCTGTTCAAAGGGTTGCTGCATATGGCAAACGGGCATTTCTTTCAGGGAATCAGAACCATGATTACCGGGAAGGGATAAATTTACAATATTAAAACGGAAGGCGAGGTAACAATCCAGGCAGGTGTCATCCTTTCCTATCCTGTTATTACAGCGGGTAAGCAGGCACATAGAGATTCGTTTGCAGCCTTATGCGGAGAGAATGCGACTCAGGAGGAGCTTTCTTATTTTTCACTGGAAAAGCAGGTGACAGATCAGACTCCGCCGATGTTTCTGTGGCAGACGGTCAGCGATGAACTCGTCCCAGTGGAAAACAGCATGCTGATGGTGAAGGCGCAGGATAATTAAAATAATCGTATTTATTCAGTCCCATAATACTGAAAGATGTAATCAGAGTTCCCGGCATGTCAGAAACATGTAATAGGCGATGATACTCGCTGCAAAACCATCTGCTCGTTAACTTGCGAAGTTCGCTGCCGCAAGCACTGCGAACTTCTTGCAAGTTACATTGTTTAATGGTTGGAAGAACTGTATTGGCAGGAGTATCTGCATGAGAGCCGGTGAAAAATCAGAGGTTTTCTCATATGGTTCGTGTGCTAAAAAAGGGAGGGCCGGGATCATTCCTGACCCCGGCGAGTATGAAAAAGAAAGATTTTAAAAGCACTTGCTGTATGCTTCTGAAATAAAAGATACTAATTCCCTGTGAAGAAAAAATGACTGAATTGTGGGAAAACGGTTAATAAACTGCGGTTTCATTGTGAACAACCAAATGAATAGAATTTTCAGGGAGAGCAAAAATGTCCTGCATGAAGTATTCTTATTTGTCATACCGCAGAAACGTGTTTTCATGTTCGAGGTGCCGGAAGCGGTATCCCTGTGAGATCAGCGTATCGTTTTTCAGAGCGACCAGGTTGATATCGGAATTCATGATACTGGCAATCTGCTGAATGTCATATCCGCTTTCAATATAGTCAAGAATTTCTTCATCAGGCAGGGAAATCTGCAATGCGAAGATATTGGCTTCATACTCTATACGGTTGTCGCTCATATCAAAGATGTTAAACTCCTGAAAGCCGCCTTTAGCTATGGCGGAATCTTTATGAAGCTGGTCATGACCGAGTTCATGGAGCAGCACGATATTCTCAAGAACCGGATCCTGAATTTAAAACATTTGCACAGGGATGCAGATCTCCACCTTCATTTCATACCGACTGGAAAACAACGGATTGAAATGGAGGTTTTTTGATGTGCTGTGACAGAAGTGTGCTTTATGAGCCTGCTATGGCTCAATACAGCAATTTGAATTGTGAAGATTCTGTGAAAAAAGCATTTTTCAAAACAATTCTCTGCGGAATTTTGCCAATGGGTTGCCTCCTGTTCGTAGTAAGAGCGAAAGGGAAAAACCTCCTTTTGCGAAAGCGAAAGGAGGTGAGAAATTGGAACCTTATTCGCATGAACACATACGACATTCTTTTGATGCGTACTGCAAACAGATACTGAAGAATGAAGCGATTGATGTTGAAAGACACCGGAATTATCTTCGGAAGCATGAAATCTCGTTGTCCCGGATCACCGAAGAAGAACTGGAACAGCTCGCAGAGTGCGACACGTACTATGAAGACTATCAGCGTTTCAGGATGACAGGATTTGAAGTGATGATTAAAAATGCGCTGCTTGCAGAAGCCTTGCGGTCGCTTTCTGAGGACAGGCAGGAGATTGTACTGCTTTTTTACATAGTCGGTTTTACCGATAAGGAAATCGCAGAGCGGAAGAACCTTGTAAGAAGGACAGTTGCATACCGCAGAAACAGATCTTTGAAGCTTGATGAAGGATTTTATGGAGGGAAATGCCCATGAGTAAAACAAGAAAACACAGAAGAAAACAGCAGTATGGCAGGAGCATGTCTGGGAACCTGCTTCCATACGAAATTATCGTCGCTGCTACAGCTGGTGATGCGGCTGCAGTCAACATTGTGCTGAAGCATTTTGAAGATTACATCACAAAGCTTTCTACCAGGACGGGATATGACAGCGCGGGCCGCTATTATTCATTTGTGAATGAGGATATGCGCCGGCGCCTGGAAACAAAGCTGATTCTGACAATACCGGAGTTTGATTTGGATTACAGGAAATAAGCTTAATAGAGCGGCGTTTGTTTTTCCCTTTCGATTCAAAAATTCAGACGATTTACCGCACATTGACAACTTCATATGGATGACATTACAGGTACATAACCTGCACACGAGCGAACAAGGCGCGCCGCGAAGACCGAACAGCACGGAGGTGACGAAAGAAGCTGTTCCGCGAGCGATAAGCGTTGGCTTTAACCCGGTATTGGCACACCGGACGCGATGACTGTACAGGGGCATAATGATACTTCCTCACGGCTTCCTAAAGACTAGGGGAGAACCCTGCGGCGTTCGAGAAAGACCCATATTAATCGACTATGTGTATTTTATAAAGTACGATTGGGTGGGTAGTACGGCGTCTGCGGAGCTATGACAGCCGCGCCAGCGGCGGCCTGTAATGTCAGAATCTCAATAGTGAAAAACTACAGAATGATATTTTAAATCAAAGCAAAGGGATACGAGAATGAAAGTGCTTTTATGCATCCCTGGCAGGAAGGAGATAAGGCTTTATGAAGAAAACAAAAGAGCATGATATAGATTCATCACAGCTGCTTGCATTAGATATAGAGCGGCTTGCAGGGATGCTCTCTTGCGGAACAGCGACTGCACGTCAGATTGGTGAGGACGCCGGAGCCAGAATCATGGTTGGCAGGAGAGTTTTGTATTCTGTAAATAAGGTAAAAAAATATCTGGACTCAATCGCGATATAAGACTTGAACGGTAAAAAAATATCTGCGACATGATTGCAATGGTCTCTGGAAACGTTTATACTTTGTGATGAAACCTGATAAGACTCATAAAGCATTCATATAGCAGGATGAAACAGGACAAACGCTGAACAGGAGATACGAGAATGGAAATTGCGGAGATGCTGGATGAAATCAGAAAAAAAGCGCAGGAAGATGCCGATCTGAAGGAAGAACTGCTTCGCACAAGAAAGCAAAAAAATCCACTTTCCGCTTTCTGTGCGAAGTGCCGCGAACTGGGGTATCCTGTGACATGTCCGTGATTTGCGAAGCAAATCATGGACGTAGGCCGAGCCATCGCCGTCAGGCGATTCTGCATGGCGAGGCTCTCCTTGTTGAAATGGATGTGATTGCAGCAGGAGAAGAATCCTATGCGGCAATGAAGCGTAGTACAAATGGTGGAGGAGAGAATTCTCCGATGCTGGAAGCAGAAGATGATTATTACGAGCTGTTTTTTGCCGGGCTGTAAAGGTACGCCAGCTGAGGAAATGCCCCAAAGGAATTTAAAAGAATATGGATATAGAAGAAGCAAAACGAATCCTGGGAATTACGGATGAAGATGATGGCAGAACGGCTAAGATAAAATTTCGGAGATTGATCGGGCAATATCATCCGGATGCAGCGGGAACGGATTCTAAAGAACACCAGGAACTGGCGCAGAGGATTAATGCTGCTTATACTTTGCTCAAAAGTGAAGAAATTTTCCTGACGAAGGCCGTAGCAGAAGTTGTTTGGAGAGAGCGCGTAAATGAGTCTGTATTCACAGCGAGAAATGTTTACGCTCCATACCACATGGATATTGATACGGAAGGTCTATATCAAAAGGTAACCAATGGAAAATACATGTGGGACCCGAATGAAGAAGAATTTCCATTGTTTCTGAGGAGTATTTATCATGCTGCGCGAGATTTATTGGACGCGGTCGAAGCAGAATGCAATGTTACCGGAAATACAGATGCACTTCGTATCTCCAGCCAAGAACGCCTGTTTCATTGCCTGGCAATGCAGTTTGTGGAACCGGCAGATTGCCTGCCCAAAGTAGCCGAGCCGGAAAAGGTTGATAAAGAGAATCGCAAGATTTATCGTTTTCGTGCTTATGTCGGAGAAAAGCAGAATCTGGATGTCATGAGAAGAATAGCTTCCCTGCGTGCCACTGAAAATGTCTATCCGGCGGCCCTTCGAAATGGACGATTGATGATTGCGGATAAAAGCGGAGGCAGTCTCGGGCATCTTTCCTTCGCAGAGGATGAACTGTATTATTGCCTGTTTCCATATATGAGCGCGCATATGGCTCAAGTCAGGCTGACCGTAAAGAATGTTCAGAGAAATAAAGGAAATTATCTGTGTCATGCAAAAGCAGAGATAGAGTTTTTGATACGCTTGAATCAGGAAGCGGAAAACTATCGAAACCCGGATATGAACGATCGAATAGAAAGAATCTTATCTGATTACCGGAATCAGCTTCGCGGAGTTGTATATTCTGGCCGATTGTAAATTTGTGGGAAAGACTACTGTAGTAAGAAAATTGTAAGTGTGTGCTTATATGGAGAATGTAGAATGAAGATTTTTGTTGATGCCGATGCCTTCTCCGCTCCGGTCGGTGCTAAACGGTCCTGCGTGCCAGTGGCACGCGTTTAGGACCGACCGAAACGGAGTGTAGACGCCACTGGCGCTCAGCACCCAGTGGTTCATACTGTGGAGCGAATTGCACAGAAATATGATATTCCGGTTACCCTGTTATGTGATACGAATCACGTACTGGAATCTGATTACAGTGACATTCAGGTCATCGGAGCCGGCGCTGATGCAGTGGATTTTGCACTCGTCAATCAGTGCAAACGCGGCGATATCGTAGTAACTCAGGATTATGGTGTGGCAGCAATGGCTCTTGGGGGGCTTATGCTATTCATCAGGGTCGGCCAAACGTTATTTTAAGCCGAACAAGACGGAATTTGACTGGCTTTGTGAAAGTACGGACGGAATCAATGACTATATGAGAGATGGAGTCTGCGGAAAGTATATGCCTGCTGGACTGTTTCGGGAATTCCTGCGCGGGATGCTCTCTACAGGCAGCAAGGAAAACATTGGAAATATTCCAAAGAATCTGCCTGTTTTTTTCTCTCCGGAAAGACGATCCGGTTGGTGAGAAGGGGAAGGGCGTAGAAAGGCTGATGAGTGCGTATAAAGCGGCAGGATGCAGCAGAACGGTTTGTGAAAAGGCAGGAATACAGGCGATCATAATCTTGACAAACCTGAAAAACTGGCTAAAATAAGATTAAATCGTATTTTAGCCAAAGGAGGATCCTGATGAATTATATAAAAAGAGATATAGAAAGTAAAATCCTTTCTCTTTCTCAGGAATATTCTTGTCTATTGATTACTGGTCCGCGTCAGGTTGGAAAGACTACGGTTCTGCGGCAGCTGATGTCCAGTGAGCGAACTTATGTAACATTGGATGATATGGAAGAGCGTAAGCTGGCCAAACAGGATCCGGCTCTTTTTCTTCAGATGCACGATCTGCCTGTCCTGATTGATGAAGTGCAGTATGCGCCTGAGCTTTTTTCTTATATTAAAATTGCTGTTGACAACGGCGCTGCACCAGGCTCTTTCTGGCTGACCGGCTCGCAGGCGTTCCATATGATGGAGCTTGCACAGGAGTCACTGGCAGGACGGACGGCTCTGCTTCATATGCCTGGTTTGTCTGCGCATGAGGTTTATGGATCGGGAGATGCTGCCCCTTTCTCGGTGGATATAAAGGCCTTGAAGGCACGCAAAAATACTGGTGAGCCGGCCAATCTGGAGGGGATTTACCAACGAATCTGGAGGGGGTCTCTGCCTGGATATGTAAGCGGGAAATTTACAGATCGTAATGTGTTCTATTCCAGCTATTTACAAACCTATATTGATCGAGATGTCAGTGAGATGGTGGCTCTGACGGATAAGCTTTTGTTTCAGGATTTTATTCGGGCAGCGGCCTGCCGGGTCGGGCAAATGCTGAATATTCATGACATTGCACTGGATGTGGGTGTATCAGATGATACAGCGAAACGCTGGCTGCAGGTGCTGGAAAAGTCCGACATTATTTTTTATCTCAGGCCTTATTCAAACAATCTCCTGAAAAGAACCGTGAAAACACCAAAGATGTATTTTTTTGACACCGGACTGGCAGCGTATTTGACCCGCTACAGTTCTCCTGACATTTTGCAGAATGGGGCATTGAATGGTGCTATTCTGGAAAATTACGTGGTGTCGGAAATTATGAAGAGCTATCAGAACAATGCACAGGATTGTCTGCTCTGGTATTATCGGGACAAGAGCAGCAATGAGATTGATCTGGTGATGGAGAGCGACGGTCAGCTGCATCCGCTGGAGATAAAACGATCCGTGAATCCGGGCAGTGAACTGGTGGGGGCGTTTTCCATATTAGATAAAGGCTCTGTACCACGCGGAACTGGCGCTGTGCTTTGCATGCGTCCGGAGCTTTCTGCTATCAATTCCCAGAACTATATTGTGCCGATTTGGATGGTATAGGTATGCTTTTAGCATTTCTTTGTCTTTTATCGGATACGCGTTTTGTCAGGGTGGAGCTGACGGATCGGCAGGGGAGATGCGTCTGGTCTTCCTTTGAGGATTTCCGGGATTGTTAATGGGGCAGGAATGCCAGGCACTTTACAGGAACAAAAACGAATGAAGAAGAGCCAAATTTCTTTGAGAACGTAGGTAATGTTCATCGTCCTTTTTACTTTCATACCTGTAATGATTCTCATGTTCTGGGTGAATCAGTATTCAATGAATCTGATTCAGCAGCAGATTTATAAAAGCCAGCTGGATATCCTGACGCTGAACATCCGGCAGCTGGAAGGAGAGCTTGAAAAGACAGCCACGTTTCTGCGCAGTATCAGCACAGACGAATCTCTCCTCGGAGCATATGCATCGAACGACGAAACGGATCAATATTTTGCGGCAGTCACTTATTCCCAGGATATCCAGGATTCGATTATCTACTTTGATTATGTGGAGGGAATTCTTTGCTACGCTGTCGATACCGGAAAGACGCTCTATTGTTATACGGATTATAGTTCCAACTATCCGGAACGGATGTCCGTGATTGATGAGGTAAAAGAACAGGCGGACGATAGCAACAGAGGAAGTGGAAAAAAATGGACAGGAACTGACACAGGAAAGTGATATGGATCATTTCGAGGAAAACGAAGAAGCGCTCGTATCGGAATCCGAAACAGATGATTTCACACAGGAGGAAGACACTATGAAGATGAATGTTCAGGTTGGAAGCAGTACGTTTATCGCGACATTGGAAAGCAATGAGGCTGTAAATGCACTTGTCGAGATGATGGAGAGCGGTTCGATTACGATCCGTATGAGTGATTATGCCGGATTTGAGAAAGTGGGGGCTTTGGGAACAAGCCTGCCGGCGAGCGACAGTCAGACGACAACACAGGCGGGTGACATTGTTTTATATAGTAGTAATCAAATCGTTATTTTTTATGGCTCTAATTCCTGGGCTTATACTCGTCTGGGGCATATCGATGATCTGACTGGATGGGAAGACGCCCTGGGAAGCAGCGATGTGGAAGTGACATTTTCACTGGATTAATAGGAGCTTCCGATCAGGCTGCGCGAGTTTGGAAAATGGTAGTGTCAAGTAGCTTATGAAAAAATGAGCCGAAAAAAACAGGCTCAATAGAACCTTGAAAAATGCAGATTTCGATACCGATAGGCC
>JAJBVE010000178.1 GCA_020859995.1 Clostridiales bacterium | reverse complement strand
CTATTGAGCCTGTTTTTTTTGGCTCATTTTTTCATAAGCTACTTGACACTACCCTATAATCACAGAGCAAAGCTCCTGTATCTCCTGGCGCTGGATACAAACCGTGCCGCGAAGGCAGGATTCGACCAGTAGTAAAGGTGCGGGTACCCTGCCGCACTGTGTTCAGATGAGTGGACACAGTCCCAGGTCCGTTTCCCGGCTGGTTTTTTCGCCATATAGGCATTGCCCGGATCCGTGCTGTCAAAATAGTGAAATTCATGGGCGCGGATGGTCTCTCCTGGCTTGAGAAAGCCTTCCTGTAATGCTTCTTTTTCCCGCGCAGACAGCATAATGTAGCCGAATCTTCCCAGTTTTTCCGTGCGATAAGCTCTCCCTGAAATGCAGCCGCACATCGGCCAGGAGCGTCCTTCCATGTCTTCCATCTCCTCGTGCAGATACATGAAACCGCCGCACTCAGCCAGATAAGGCAGGCCGTTTTCAATGGCACTGCTTATGGAGCGTTTCATCGCAGTATTTTCAGAAAGCTGTTTCGCGTATAATTCCGGATATCCTCCGCCCAGGAGCAGTCCGCCCACACCTTCCGGGAGCTGCGCATCCCGCAGGGGAGAGAAAAACACCAGCTCTGCGCCAAGCATTTCCAACAGGTCGAGGTTGTCCTGATAATAAAAGCAGAACGCGTCGTCCCGTGCAACGGCAATCCGTACTGGCTTAACGATATCTGCTGGATGAACCATCTGTCGGGGCACTGTCGCATCCGCCGTATATGCCGTCTGCGATAGCGCTGCCGGATCCGCTGTATATGCCATCTGTAATAGCGCTGCCGGATCCGCTGTATGAATGACATATCTGCCCGCGCTTTCCGGCATTTCCAGCGCATCCTCCTCATAATCTGCCGCGTCCTGCGCCAGCGCAAGGATTCTGTCCAGATCCAGACACTGCTCCAGCGCTTCGCCCAGCCGTGAAAGTCTGTTTTTCAGATCGGCGATCTCATCCGGGGTCACAAGGCCAAGATGACGGCTTTCTACCGCCGCGTCATCCAGCTTTGGGACATATCCATACACATGTACGCCTGTCTGTTTCTCGATTTCCTCTTTTAGTAAAAGATAGGTCATTTTTGTCGTCTGATTGAGGATGACCCCGCGGATATATCCCCCGGAATTCTGCAGCTTTTCTGCCATTTGCGTCTTACGAATACACTGTGCCTTGTCTGATATTTGCGTCTCATAATCACATCCGGGCGTACGCCCATCAAAAACGCCGTATTGATCCGGATGCTGTCTTATATAACAGCTCTGATAATTCAGGTAGCCCTGTATCAGCGGAATTACGGACAGGCTCATACCGCGCGCGTTTACAATCAGAATAACCGGCGTCTCTGTCACAGCCGCAAGATCGTAGGAGGACGCTTCCATAGAAATGCCCCCCAGGCCATCGTACAATCCCATGACGCCTTCCAGGATAGAAATCCCGGCACTTTGAGCCGTCCGGGCAAATAAATAACGCGTGGTCTGAGGATCCGTAAAAAATGTATCCAGGTTTCTCGACGGAGTGCCGATTACTCTGGTATGAAACATCGGATCGATGTAATCCGGGCCGCATTTAAAAGACGCCGGACGCAGGCCGCGCTCACAGAACGCCTGCAGCATTCCACAGGTAATCATCGTTTTTCCGCTGCCGCTTCCCGGAGCGGCAAGCATCAGTCTGGGGAGGTGAAGCATCTGCAGTTCCTCCTGTCGCATATTTATGATCTGAAACATTTATGGTCTGAACTATTTATGATCTGTAATCCTGTGATTTTGTCGTTGACCACTTACCCATTTTATTTCTGATTCACATAGGCTTCCGTCTTCAGATGTCCAAAAATCCGGTAGCTCGTACCATCACTCCGGACAGTCATCGCTCCGCAGTCCATAGTCGCATAGAGCGTAACATCTGCCGCTTCCAGGCGCTCCACGGCAGCGGTAGCAGGATGTCCGTATGTATTGTTTGCCCCGCAGGAAATAATTCCGAAAGCTGGCGAGGCAGCCGCCAGGAATGCTTCGGACGAAGCTCCTTTGGAACCGTGGTGGCCCACTTTGAGAACATCACAGGTAAGATCCGCGCCGGATGCCGCCAGTGCCAGCTCGGCGTCTCCTTCCAGATCACCGGTAAAAAGCATCCGAAAGTTTCCATATTGCAAAAGAAGCACCATCGAATCCTCGTTTTTATCTCCCGACAGAGAATCCGACGATGGTGCCATACAGGTCAGCGACCAGGAATCAGCAGCTGCTGATGATGATACAGTTGCTGCCTGGGAGCTTTCTGCTGACTGTCCTGAAACCAAAGACGAAACAGCGTTTCCCAGCACCGCTCCTTCTTCCATCCGCAGCACAGTTATGCCAAGCTCCCGGCATCTTTCGGTCAGTGCCTCAAAATCACTTTCATCCTCCGTCGGCGGCAAAACCAGATTTTTCAGAGAAATCCCATGCGCGTTCCGTCCTGCGAATCCAGACAGATAATCTTCCAGATACTCCTCGATCCCGCTGACATGGTCACTGTCGGCATGAGAAAGGAAGATATAATCAAGGCTGCTGATCCCGTAGTATTTGACGGTCTGACTGATCCGGTATTCCCACAGAGAGCTCACCGAAGTGCTTCCTCCGTCAATCAGGCAGTTTGTGCCATCCGGCAGCTGAATCAGCGCACCATCGCCCTGTCCTACATCCAGACAGGTCACCGTAAGGGCATTGTGGGGATGAAATCCCATCAGGCCAACGCAGACGGCAAGTGTCAGCATCCAGAGAATGGCCGGCGTACAGCGGGGCAGCCGTACGGACTGACGCGCCTGCGCTTGTCTCATTCGCTTTTGCCTGCTTTGCGCCTTCCGAATCGTTATCGCTGCCATTGCAGTACCGATGAGCAGCACATAGTATGCCATAACTTTCCAGATGGCAGGGCGTCCCGCGATCCAGATGGCTCCCGGCAGTTTCTGTTCAAGGGTACACAGCCACTCAAAAAAGCCCAGCAGGTAGTAAACCGGCGCAGCCAGAAATGTCCCCAGCGGAACACTGAGCAGCCCTGCCAGACAGGAAAGCAGCGCGGATGCCATCAGGGCGGACATCAGTGGAATCACAGCCAGATTTACCAGAATGCTCCACGGCGAGGTCTGGTAGAAAAACCAGAGGGTAATCGGGAGCGCACCAATCCAGATACCCAGGCCGCCGCCCCCCGTCCTCCACAGGAAATCGCCGGCAGCGCATACCTTACACAGCCGGGATTCCGTCTTTTTTCCGGCCACATTCCGCACGCTTTGCATCCTCTGTGCGTTCTCAGCGTTCCGTGTATTTCGAGCATTCTTCGCTCTCCGCACATCCCGTTCATTCCATACATCCTGTATTTTTCGCAAGTCGCGCCCGTCGCATACGTTCTGTACATTCCGTGAATCCTGCTCACTGCATACATGCCTCACATTTTTCCGCCGTGCCCACTCCCGGAAGGGATTCGCGTCTGTCAGTGCCGGCACAAGCAGCGCGATAGACAAAATGGCTCCGAAGGACAACAGAAAAGAAGACTGCATCGCTGCGAACGGATTCCCTGCCAGGATCAAAACCGCTGCTATGGCAGTGGAGGTAAGCATGTCATTCTTTCTGCCGGCAATCTGTGATCCGAGCCACAAAATGAACATTAGGCAGGCTCGTGTGGCCGATATTCCAAATCCGGACATCAGCGCGTATAAAATCACAAACATCGCGGAAGGCAGGGCGGCCAGCAGAAACGGCAGCCGGACGCGGCGCAAAAGCTTATAAATACACATCCCGATCAGACTAATGTGAAGGCCGCTGATGGAAATAATATGAGCGATGCCTCCCTCCTGATAGAGCTGCTTCCACTCCTGCTCCATGAAGCTCTTTTCTCCGAGGCTAATCGCTGACACCGTCCGGGCCTCTTTCTCTTCGAGAATCCGCAGATAAGAGGCTCGTAAAACCCTCCGGATACCGGAGAGCATCCGGAGAAGCGACCAGGATCCCTCAGAAAGCAGTGTCATGGTCGGGCCTGAAATGCTTCCGAGGGTATTTTTTGCGAAATAATATTCCTGCGTGTCAAACTGTCCTGGATTCCCCGCTTCCGTAAAAGGCTTCCAGCTGCCGCTTACGCGTATGAGATCACCAGGCAGATAAGTGTCCGTCCCGACCGTCATCATAAGCTTCAACTTTGGCGATAAGGCGCCAGCCAGACCGCCGGACTTGACAATACTGATCTGATTTACAAAAAGTCGTACTCCATCTGAAACTGCATAGACCTCGGATACGCTTCCTTCCAAAATCAGCGTGTCCTTCGTGTCAGCCATATCTGACAGATATTCCTGTGCCGTCAGAAGCGCAGCCTTTCTTCCCGCAGCGCGGACTGCCCCGGCCAGAGTCAGAAAAAGCGCGGCCGCAAGGCACATAAACGCCAGCGGTCGTCTTCTCATCGCATCATCCCTTTCCAAATCAGCTGCAGTGAAATCGCAATATTTTGCTCCATCGTTCGCTATATTATGAGAAGAAAACCACTTCGCCGGGCAGCCATACGATAACAATCAGTCCACTCCGGCAAGGACGCCATTGTTGTCAAGGGCATCCTCCTCTATGGAAGAATTCTCCTTAGAAAACTCAGTTCCGTCAGAACCGTTTTCAGCAAATTCCACTCCAGAGGAACCCGCGTCTTCTGATACGTCCGGCGCAGACGAATCCGCATCCTCTGACAATTCCGGTGCGGAAGAATTCGTATTCTCAGACAGACCGGCAGCTGAGCTTTCCTCATCCCCTGATAAGTCTGACATCGAAGAATCCGAAACACCGTCCAACGCTCCCGCTTCTGTCCCGCTCTCAGAAGAGCCTTCTTCGGTCTCAGCGGTGTCTGATGTGTCTTCCGCTCCATCCGCGGTCCGGACAGCCTGCGTCTCCTCCGCGCTCGGCTCGCCTTCCGCCTCGCCGGATTCCAGCGTCTCCGTCTCTATCATGTCCTGATTCATAACAAATACATTGTTCAGATCAATCTCATCCCAGAACAGTACATTGCTCGAGCCTTCCACCGTGATCTTAACACCGCTGATGGTATCCGACGTCTCACAGATAGAATTTACAATGGCATAGAGTGCCGCCTCCGCCAAAGGAGCGTTCTCCGTAGGAGCCTGATTCACTGTTTCGCTGAAATTCAGCGTACAGATGCCATTTTTTTCAGAAACATCCAATATTTCTGTGGAGGAATTGAGCACTGCCCTCCGATCTGAATACTCCGACCCGGCAATCAGCTGCTCTACAATCACGCGTCCTAAGACCATGTTGCTCGAATAATCCACGTTCCGCACTTCTTTTTTCAGCTTCGTGCCATCCTGATTCGGAAAATACAGCACCAGGGACGCGGACTGATAGGAGTTGATGCCACCGTTTTTCGTATCTATAAAACTCTCCGCGTCCATTGCGGCGACGGTCTCTCCATCCGAATCCACCAGCTGTACGGAATCCACAGTAATCATAATTTTAGTAACGCCGGGAATCTGACAGATCGTCTTAACCACAGCCGCGCGCAGCAGCACCTCAGTCGTATTGTCCATCTCATAATATTCGGAAGAAAAGTCAATACGCAGCGCGTCGATTCCGCGCTCATACCCCTGATAAACCACCGTTTCAGGAATCGTGCTGACATACCCGGCATCCTCTCCGACCACAGACATCTGCGTCATCAGCTCTGTCATCATCTCATCAAAGGTCTCTGCTGAAGGGACATAGCTGACCTCATAGAGACTGGTCCCTGACGAACTTTTATAATAAATCGTATAGCTGGTATTTCTGCTGCCGTCGCCCGCGCAGCCGCCGAGCATCAGCAAGGCGGTAATCAGCGCCAGTACGGCAATAATTCTTTTTATACAGCTCACCGAATTCCTCCATACGTCTGCTTTAATAAGCCCAAACATCACCTGTGTCAAATGACATAAAATCATCGATGAATTCGAGAATTTCTTATACGCGAAACCAGTCCGGGCGTTTTGCGGCTAAAGCCGCCTCCGGCCGCACAGGCAAATATGGA
Source organism: Clostridiales bacterium (assembly GCA_020859995.1). Lineage (GTDB taxonomy): Bacteria > Bacillota > Clostridia > Lachnospirales > Lachnospiraceae > Choladousia. The sequence continues at coordinate 9,585 of JAJBVE010000178.1, read as the reverse complement.
AAGAGACTCCCTTATCCGATTGGCTCACATATGACAATGCCGCCGGTGATTTGTCACGGCACATATTTCAGCGGAATACGCACCGTAAAGGTCGTCCCTTCGCCCTCACGGCTGTAAACCTTGATCGCGCCGTGATGCATCAGTACCGCGCTCCTGGTAATTGCCAGTCCCAGGCCGGTGCCGCCGATTTCGCGGGAATGCGATTTGTCTACCCGGTAAAAGCGCTCAAATATATGCTCCTGGGAATCCTCCGGAATCCCGATGCCGGAGTCCTCCACCTTAATATAAAAATACTTATTATCAACGTTCAGAGAGACATGCACCCAGCCGCCCTCTTTATTGTATTTAATGCCATTTTCGACCAGATTGGAGATCGCCAGCGTCAGTTTGGTCTCATCCACCTCCGCGAGCACCGGCTTAAAGCTCTCCAGCACCAGCTCGATATTCCGCGTCGCTCCGATCGGGCGCAGTCTTTTCAGCACCAGCTCGATCAGCTGATTGATATTCGTTTCCTCGATATGCACGTCCGAGGAGCGCTTATCCATCTTCACCAGAGAAAGCAGGTCTGTAATGATCTTATTCTCACGGTCAATCTCTTCCGCAATATCTGTCATGAACTCTTTGTAGAGCTCCACCGGCACGTCATCCTGCGCCAGAAGGGAATCCGCCAGCACCTTCATGGAGGTAATCGGCGTTTTCAGCTCATGAGAGACATTTGACACAAACTCCTGCCGGGAATCCTCCTGCGCTTTCATACGTTTGAGCATGCGGTTGTACGCTTCCGCCAGAAGCTGCGTCTCCGTATAGTCCGGGATCGAAATCTCCTCATCATTCACACCCGCGACGTCCTCCAGGGACTGGGTGATTTTTCCAAACGGCCGTGTGAGAATCCGCGAAACATAAAACGCGACTCCCAGAATCAGAATGACCAGAATCGACTGCATCTGAAAGACAGTCCTGCTGATGCCGGCTTTTCCGTTCGCGATGTCCAGAGTCGGCACGCTGATAATCATAATCCCGTCCGTCTCTCCGGTCTCACTGTCCGCTGTCGGAATCGTCATTTCCAGAAACTGATTCTCCTCATCATAATTCGTGGAATTTGTCCCGAGAAAGGTCAGAAGCACCTCTTCTGAAATAATCACCTTGTCCACATCGATATCATAGGTGTCTTTGATAATGCGAAAATTACTGTTGACCAGAATGACACGCCCCGAATAAAGCGACGCCATCTGGTCAATCAGCTTGTCTACCTGGTCAGAGCTGTTCCCATGCATGTAGCCGGAAGCCGCGATCTCATCCAGAATCTGCTGGCACTGCGTGCCCAGAAGCTGTGCCTTCTGCTCCACTGCCTGAGATTCATAATTGGACAAAACCGCCACTCTCATCAGAAGCACCGGTATCACGCCCACCAGAATAAAGAACAGGAAAATGCGCGCCTGCAGACTTTTAAAATATTTGTAAATAAATGGCTTAATGCTGGAAATAGTAACCCACTCCCCACTTTGTATGTACGTATTTCGGCTCGCTCGGATTTGCCTCGATCTTCTCACGCAGACGGCGGATATGTACATCTACCGTCCTGACGTCTCCCGGATATTCATACCCCCACACCGTATTCAGAAGACTCTCGCGGCTGTATACCTTATTCGGGTTAAAGACAAGCAGCTCCAGAAGATCATACTCCTTGGTGGTCAGATTCCCCTCTTTGCCTGCGATGCTGACTCTCCTGCCGTCGCAGTCCAGAACCAGATCCCCCACTTCGACAATCTTCCCCCTGGGCTCAGGCGCGTTTCTCTGCGAAGTCCTGCGGATGATCGCTTTCAGCCTTGCCTTCACTTCAAGAATGTTAAATGGCTTCGTAATATAATCGTCCGCTCCGTATTCCAGGCCCATAATCTTATCCATGTCGTCGCCCTTGGCTGTCAGCATGACAATCGGCACATCCGAGAACTCCCGGATCTGCTGGCAGACCTGCAGTCCGTCCAGCTTCGGAAGCATCAGATCCAGAAGAATAATATCGTATTTATTCTCCTTTGCCAGCCGGACCGCCTCTTCGCCGTCATACGCGCAGTCCACTTCCATATCGTCCTGCTCCAGACTAAACCGGATCCCTTTTACGATCAGTTTTTCATCATCCACTACCAGAACTCTTTTCGCCATAATCCACTCCTCACATTTCCATCCACGCATATCGCCCGCAGAGCGCCTGCATACCAGTCACTAGCCATGCGTATGTTACACTGTTATGAGATCTTTTATCTGGGAGAACACTCCGCTTTTGATTCCCGAAATGTTCTGAATCTCCTCAATTGACGCAAACACGCCATGCGCGTCGCGGTAAGCCACGATCGCGTCTGCTTTTGACTCACCGATCCCCGGCAGAGTCATCAGCTCATCCCGGGTCGCGGTATTAATATTGACTTTTCCGTCCGAAGCTGCCTGAACATCCGCCGTCCCCGCCGCGAGGGAGGAACTCTCTCCCAGGCCACCCGCAGACGTATCAGTAACTGAATTGTCCGTTCCGCCGCCATTTTCCGCGGTGCCGGAGGTGCCTGCGGCAACTGCGCCGGACGAATTACCGCTCATCCCCTCCGGAGTCATGCCGGATGCCTTCATCAGATCTGTTTCCTCAGTCGTATAAATATAAAGCTTTTGTCCGTCATAAAGCGTTGCGGCCTGATTCAGCCACTCCTCATCGGCTTCCTCTGAAAAACCGCCGGCCAACCCGACCGCGTCACAGACACGCATATCTGTCCGGATCGGATAGACCCCCGGCTCCCTGACTGCGCCGCATACATAGACATAGCCCACAATCGCTTCTGTCTCAGGGACTGCATCCACAGACGTGTCCACCCCCGCAAGCGTCGCCGACACTCCCACCGGATTTGCCTGCGGCTCCGTTTGGGAGGCCTTCTCTGCATCAGTTTCCATTTCTGCCTGACCGGATAAAATCCCTGCTGTATCCACAGAAGCTTCCGTATTCGCAGTCTTTGGTCCTGTGCTGTCAGCGTCCTGAGCATTCGCTGCGATAATTACACCAGACACACGCTCTGTACTGTCTGCGTCATCTATTGTCCCGCTGCCGTCCGCATCAGCCGCGGCCGTCTCCTCTGTCAGTCCCGCCGTATAAAGCGGCGTCGAAGCGGAGCAGCCTGAAATCATCCATAAACATAAGCATAATAAGGCTGTAAACAGCCTCTTTTTTTGATTTTGCATTTTTTGCAGCCACAGCTGCCGTTGCCCATATGCCAATTTATTTTAACGAAAAAATTACAGAATTGCAACAGATTTTTACGATTTAGGAAAAATTTAAGAGCAGAATATGAAATAATCCTCTCTCTTTCACATATTCACCAGATTTGAGCGGCTATCACCATTTAAACAGGATAATTCCTACAATCGCCACAGCCATGCCGATGATTTTCCGGCCTTCCAGAGGCTGCTGCTCTACACCGAACAGCCCCATCCGTTCAATGACATAAGCGACAATCATCTGCGCGATCACAATGAGCATCGCCGCCCGCGCCGGTCCTAAAGCGCTCATTGCCTTTACGACCGTGATGGTGATGAAAGCGCCGATGACGCCGGAAAGCAGCATATATTTCGGCTCTACCTCTGCAAGCGAGAGCACATGCGTCCGATCCGTAAAAAGCCAGGCGGCAAAGCAGACAAGCAATGCCGTCAGCTGCACAAACGCGGAGGACAGCCACAGACTCGTCTGCTTTGTCATTTCCGTATTAAAGACTCCCTGGACGCTCATGAGAGCGCCTGAAACAATTGCCGTCAAAATTCCCCACATGATTCCATTCCTCCAAGATCAGATTATAAATCAAATCCGTCCGGCTGCAACAGCCAAATATCCGAGCAGGCAAAGTCAGCGGATGCTCTGCAGCTTCAGCTGCCTGGCCCGTTGCTTTGCAGGAATTAGAATACCCATATTTTACTTAAATATGTACCTTCTTACAGTGACGCTTCCAGTCTTTTCACCATTTCGTCAATGTCTTCTTTTTCAATCACAAGCGGCGGCACAAACCGGAGCACATTGCTGCCGGCGCTCATAATGACCAGTCCGTTTTCCAGTGCTTTGCTGACGATCGCTCCGACCGGCCGGCCTTCCACTTCGATGCCCTGCATAAAGCCCATTCCGCGGCGTGCCGTTAAAAAGTCATATTTTTCCACCAGAGCGTCCAGCTGCTGCTCCAGATAAGGAGTGAGCGCCTGTACATGCTCCAGGATGTGCTGCTCTTCGAAAAGATCAAAGACCTTCGATACCGCCGCGCAGGCGAATGGATTACCGCCATAGGTTGTACCATGATCTCCGGGTACCAGCGAAGCATTTGCGACTTTTTCGCTCAGCAGGAACGCGCCGACCGGAACTCCGCAGCCGAGAGCCTTCGCGCTGGTCATGATATCCGGCATTATGCCGTACTGCTGGCAGGCAAACCAGCTGCCCGTCCGTCCCATGCCGCACTGGACTTCATCCAGGATCAGCAGAATATCTTTTTCGTCGCAGAGCGCGCGAACACCCTTTAAAAAGGCCGGATCCGCAGGATAAATACCGCCCTCGCCCTGTACAGTCTCCAGGATAATCGCGCAGGTGCGGTCCGTGACCTGTGCTTTCACACTTTCCAGATCATTGAAATCCGCAAATCTCACGCCGCCCATCAGAGGCTTGAAGGCTTCCTGATAATGCGGGTTGCCAGTCACAGAAAGCGCGCCGACGCTCCTGCCATGGAAGGAATGATTCATCGCGATGAGTTCATACGCCGGGGATTCCGCGGCGGACACATTTTCGCCTGCGCCATCATTCGCGGCATTCCCAGCAGAGACAGCCGCAGCCCCTCTCTGGGCGCGGGCAGTACCTGCTTTGACTTTTTCCTGCTCCTTCCGATACGCGTATTTCCGGGCTGCCTTAAGCGCCCCTTCAATCGCTTCCGTACCGCTGTTGGTGAAAAACACCTTGCTAAGGCCGCTTGCCTTTGCCAGCTTCCGCGCGGCCTCCGGCAGCGGTTCATTGTAAAACAGATTGGAGGTGTGGATCAGCTTATCAACCTGCGCTTTCAATGCATCATTGTAAGCCTGGTTGCCGTAGCCAAGCGCAAATACCGCGATCCCGGCGCCAAAATCCAGATACTCTTTTCCGTCCACATCCGTGAGGTACACGCCCTCGCCCTTTTCAAACACGACCGGAAACCGGTTATAAGTATGAAGCACATACTGCTCCGTAAGATCCATATAATCTTTGCTGGTCATTCTTTTTTTCTCCATTTTTCTGATTCGTAACTGTTTAGTACCTTTCCTGCAGCGAGACTTATCCCGCACAAAGTGCGGGATGCCACCCGGCGAGGGCTTATCCCGCACGCCATATTTTTTCATATAGTCTTTCTGTCAATCTTCCTGAAAATACCGTTCTTCCTGGTCGCCGATGATGGCGGTACCGATCCCTTTGTTGGTAAAAAATTCAAGAAGCAGGCAGTGCTCGATCCGTCCGTCCAGGATGTGGACTCTCGACACCCCGGCCTCAATCGCCGCAATGCAGTTCTGCAGCTTCGGCAGCATCCCGCCGCCGGCGTTTCCGCTCTTTAAAAACTCTTTTGCCTCCGGGATCGTCAGCTCGCTGATCAGAGACGAATGATCCAGCGGATCACGATAGACGCCTTCGATGTCGCTTAAGAACACCAGCTTTGCGGCTTTGACTGCCGTCGCGATCGCGCAGGCCGCGTCGTCCGCGTTGATATTGAAGGAATGATATTCGTCATCTGAGCCGACCGGGCAGATCACCGGGATAAAATCGTTGTCGAGAAGGGTGTCCAAAAGCTCCGTATTGACTTCCTTCACCTCGCCGACATAGCCGATGTCTTTGCCGCCTGAGAGTTTTTTATCTACTCTCAGCACCGTGCCGTCCTTGCCGCTGATGCCAACTGCCTTCAGGCCTGTTTTTTCCATCATGGAAACGAGACCTTTGTTGATCCGGTTCAGCACCATCTCCGCCACTTCCATCGTGTCTTTATCCGTCACGCGCAGCCCGTTGACAAACTGTGTCTCCAGGCCGACCTTGCCGATCCACTTTGTAATCTCCTTGCCGCCTCCGTGCACGATAATCGGGCGGAAGCCGACCAGCTTTAAAAGCGCCACATCGCGAATGACGCTCTTTTTCAATTCATGGTCCACCATCGCGCTGCCGCCGTATTTTACTACAATTGTTTTCCCCTGAAAGCGCTGAATGTACGGCAGCGCTTCAATCAGGACGTTGGCTTTCGCAAGCCAGAGCTCCATATCTGTTGATTCCATTGCTTTTCCTCTTCTCTTTCAGCTCCTGTAATCCGCGTTAATTTTTACATAATCATAGGTCAGGTCGCAGCCCCAGGCGGTGGCAGCGGCATCACCCATTTTCAGGTCCGCGATGGCGGTGACGGCGGATTCGGAGAGAATTTTTGTCGCCTCTTCTTCGCTGTATCCATTGGGCACGCCGTTTTCAATGATTTTGATTTTGCCGGCCGCGCTCTCAAAATACACGTCCACCTGATCCGGGTCGAAGTCCGCGCCGGAATAGCCCATCGCGCAGAGGATCCGCCCGCAGTTAGCGTCGTGTCCGTAAATCATCGCTTTCACCAGGCTGGAGGAGACCACCGATTTGCTGATGGTCACAGCCTGCTCTTTGCTTTTGGCACCGATGATTTTTACTTCGAACATGGCGGTCGCGCCTTCGCCGTCGGCGGCCATCTTCTTTGCCAGCCGTGTATTTACTTCATTCAGCGCCGCGAAAAACAGCTGGTAATCCTCGTTATCCTCCGTAATCTCCGGATTCTCCGCCAGACCGTTTGCCAGCACGAGGCAGGTGTCGTTGGTCGACGTATCGCCATCCACGGAAATCATGTTATAGGTATCCGGAACACTTGCGCTTAAGGCTTTCTGAAGCATTTCCCTGGAAATATTTGCGTCGGTCGTGATAAAGCTCAGCATCGTACACATGTTGGGATGAATCATGCCGCTGCCTTTGCACATGCCGCCGACGGTCACGGTTTTCCCGCCCAGCGTGATCTGTACGGCCGCCTCTTTTTTCACGGTATCTGTAGTCATAATCGCCTCTGCCGCCAGAGAGCCGCCTTCCGCCCCATCGGAAAGCTGCGGCTTCATGGCCTCAATCCCGGCACAGATTTTGTCGATCGGAACCTGCTGCCCGATCACGCCGGTCGACGCGACGAGCACCTGATTTTCACGAATACCAAACAATTGAGCCGCTTTCGCTGCCGTATCACGGCAGTAGCCATAACCTTTCGCGCCTGTGCAGGCATTCGCCACACCGCTGTTGACTACTACCGCGTGCGCGGTGCCGTCCGCTATCATCCGTGCGGTGCCATCTTCCAGCGCGCTGCCATCTGCAATCTCCAGAGAAAAATCATCTGCTTTCACAATCGCCTGATCCCACTTGACCGGCGCGGCTTTATACAGGTTCGTTGTAAACGTCCCCGCCACGCGGCAGGCCTTTTCACTGTAAATCATGGCCATATCTTTTCCGTTTTTCTTAATACCCGCGGCAATTCCCGCCGCGCAGAATCCTTTTGCGGCGGTTACGCCGCCCTCTATTATTTTCATAACGCCTGTATCCTCCAAATATCTTCCTAAAGCAAATACGCTTCTGTCCGTAAAATCCCAATCCCTGTGCGGGATGTCGGTGCCCCGGCAGTCCCCGCCTCTCCTGCGGGCTTCTCCCTACGGGAACATCGGCGCCAGGCGCAATCCTTCGGCCTCGTCCAGGCCAAACGCGAGGTTCATATTCTGCACAGCCTGCCCGGCGGCTCCCTTGACCAGATTGTCCATCGCACCCATCATGATGACACGGTTCGTGCGCGGATCAATCTTAAAATTCACGTCGACAAAATTGCTGCCCTCTACCCATTTGGTCTGCGGGCAAACGTCTTTATTCAGAACACGCACAAAGGTTTCCTTATTATAATAGCGGTCATAGATCGATCTTACTTCCTCATATGTGACCGTTTTGGTGAGCGACGCGTACGCGGTAATAAGAATCCCCCGGTTCATCGGCACCAGGTGCGGGGTAAAATTCAGTACAACCGGCCGGCCGGCCGCGATCGAAAGCTGCTCTTCGATCTCCGGCGTATGCCGGTGGGTCGCAACGCCATAAGCCTTGATATTTTCATTCACTTCACAGTAAAGGTTGTCCGTCTTCGCGCCGCGTCCCGCGCCCGATGTGCCGGATTTCGCGTCAATAATGATGGTCGCCGGATCAATCAGGCCTTCCTTTACCAGAGGATAGATCGAAAGCGTGCTGCAGGTCGGATAGCAGCCCGGATTCGCAATCAGCCGTGCGCCCTTTATTTTCTCACGGTTAAGCTCGCACAGGCCGTACACCGCCTCGTCAAGAAACTGCGGCGACTTATGTGTGATTCCATACCAGCTCTCATACACCTGTACATCCTTCAACCGGAAATCCGCGCTCAGATCAATCACCTTCGCCCGGGAAAGGATCCCCTCATTGACCAGAGATGCGCACAGCCCCTGCGGAGTCGCCGTAAATATCACATCAGCCTGATCCGCCAGCTCCTCCATATTATCGTCCATGCAGGTCTGATCCACCAGCTGAAACATGTTCTGATAAATCGACGCGTATTTCTGGTCCACATAGCTTCTGGAGCCATACCAGATGATTTCTGCTTCCTTATGCCCCAGCAAAAGACGCACCAGCTCGCCTCCCGCGTAGCCGGTCGCTCCGATAATTCCCACTTTAATCATTTGAAACTGTTACTCCTTTCCCATGTCCTGCGCCGCTGTTTATGCAGGGCTGCACCATTGCTCAATGAGCATACTGGCAATTGAAAATGATGAGTTTTCTTTCCTGTGTCCTGCATCCGAATTTTACGCAGGACTCGTCCGTTCTCACAAGCAAACACGACTATACCACCATATCGACGATTTGTAAAGAGTTTATGAATAATTATTCAGATTTTATGCATGTATTTGCATAATATGCATTCTTGATGTATATTTCAGGTGGTTCTCAGGTTTATTCATGAAAATCCGCGCATATCTCCTTCCCGTTTATGCATCCCGCAGGGCACAAACATCTCCGAATAGTTACAAATAACCGACCATTACAGCGTTTCAAGAAACAGCTTACAAGAAATCGCCTTACAAGAAATCGCCTTACAAGAAATCGCCTTACAAGAAATCATGAACGGTGCCATTGACAAAAAAGAGAGGGTTTCTTATAATACTTTCGAAAATAATCCGGACAGATTACACGATTTTTACATGTTTATGAAGAAAAAGAGGCAAGACGGCGATGAAGCATACAGACACCCTGCTGGAGGATTCCATGCGAATCCTTGCGCGGACCTATCACAAGATTCTGAAGATCAATCTCACCACCAACGAGCATCTGGACATCAAGACCTATGAGGAGGAGATCAACCTGCAAAAAGGCTACGCCCCCGGCATCTTTGAGTGGATGAAAGGATTTGCCGAATCCGGACAGGTCTATCCGGATGACAAAGATGCGTATCTTCGCACCAGCGCCAAAGAATAAAAAGCTGTGGTTTAACCGAATCCCAGATTTTTTGCCTG
>JAJBVE010000165.1 GCA_020859995.1 Clostridiales bacterium | reverse complement strand
TTTGTGGGAAAATACAAGCGTTTTTATCGCGAAAAGTTTTTATTCTTTAACGCTGGCGCAGCATTGCATACCGCCCCTCTCATTCGGTGAAGGATCATGTATTATGGCTGTGCGCCTTTTGCCAGATTGCAGTCCCGGCACAACATCTGACAGTTATCCGGCACTGTCTTCCCGCCTTTACTCCACGGGATAATATGATCCGCATGCATCTCAGACAAATCACATTTTTTCCCACAGATTGCACATTCGTGATTCTGCTTCTCGTATGTCGAACGTTTGATTCTATTATCGAATACCCGAATGGAAAGTCTCTTTTCTTCACCTGTCAACAGGTACTCGTAAATCCCTGCTTTCCGCGTCACATCATCATCTGCCATCAAACGCTGGATATCAGCTTCCAGCTTCACGGGATCCAAATCCCGGCGCTGTCCGTGCTTATTGTAAAACAATCCCCACGGTAAGCCCTTCATCTCTTTACGTTTCACCGGAAACATTGCCTGGACCCAGTCAATCACGGATCTAAAATAATTCCAGAGGATCACGGCACTCGAATCCGCCTGATGCTGCGCCATGTATTCTTCGATACTGATGCCTTCAGCATCCGCAGCCCATGAAATAGCGGTTTCCAAGTATTCCTGCCGGATGGAACTTCCCTTCAGATAATCACCAGCCAGCTTATCAGCAGGCCCCAGAGTTTTAGAAAAATATCTCTTGGCATCCGAAACCCATGGGCCGGCATATACCGCATTACGTAATTCCTGCTTCGTCAGCTGTTCCCCGGCAATATTGATGATTTCAAACCATTCCAGTTTCTCAGAGTCTGTGCCATCGCAGGCATACACGAACAGAGGATAATCAAGAATCTTTTTCTGTATGTCTACCGGCAAGTTGGCGAAATACTTCCCGTTTACGGAATACTGTCCGGCAACATACTCACAGATCGAGATCGTCCGCTGCTGGCCATCCAGCACCTCGTAACCGTCTGTTCCATCGGATTTCTTAACTTTGCACCAGTACATTACATTCAATGGCAGGCCGCGCAGCACGGTATGGATCACTTCGTCACGCTGCTTATCGCTGTACACAAACGCACGCTGATACCTCGGACGGATATCCAGCAAGCCATGGTAGCCAACCACACCGTCCTCGTCATCATTCGAATAGCCGTCAGATAAATCGGCTATCGTTACTTTCTGTTCTGAAATAAGCATTTAATAATAAACTCCTTTTCTTAATGTTCCGGATGTTTGTTACGGATTACAATTCTGTAATAAACGGTTTTCTTATGGATTGTTGGGCCATTCCAATTTTTCACCTTACCGTTCTTATCAACGTATTCTGTCTGTGTACTACATACATAACCACCGTCTTCATCAGGACACGAATGAGCATTAAAACCTCCAATAATTTCAAACTGGTCCGGATTATACTTATCTAAAAACGTAATAGGTACACCCATAAGCCCATCGTAATCCATCGGAATATCCGTAACTTTATCGACATTGATTGCGTCATAGTTATCATATTTTGGATAATTCTGTGGATTATATTTTCTTATAAGAATCATATCCTCGTGACGCTTTTTGATATCGAGATTCGTATACCAACAGATATTTCCCAGCGAACGCCATTTCTGGCCGTTTTCATCCTGCCAATACCTTGTTTCACGCGGTTCATAATAGTCCGGCACTTTAAAAGCCATATCTCCTGATTTATAGCCTAGCCACATCAGATTGTCCCGCAACAAAGGAAAAAATTCTTTATAGGTAATAGCATTCTGACTGCCAATGATTAAAAACTTCTTCTGGTATTCCATAAGTAAAGCAACAAAGTCGCGGATACAGGAAAAAGGTGGATTCGAAACTACAATATCCGATTCCTTCAGCAGCTCCACACATTCTTCACTCCGGAAATCTCCGTCACCTTCCAGTTCAGTCAATTCAATCTCACCGCGTTCAATGAGGACTCTGATATCTTTCATCATAAGGCTGCCGTCTTCGCTCGTACTATGTATGCTTGTAGCAACTGCCTTATATCCATATGTACCGTCCCCTGGACGCGGCAGGCTTTTACCTGCGATCGGAGAACCCGCATAACAGGTTGCAATCAGCTTCTTTAAGCCGAGCCTGTTGAAATTTAATGTAAAATACATAAAGAAATTGCTCTCATACGGATCATCGCAGTTGCACAGAACCGTCTTCCCCTTAAAATGCTGTGTATAGTGACATAATTCTTTTTCTATATCCGATAGCTGCGTATAAAACTCATCATTCTTGTTTGCTTTTGCTGCCCTTAAATTCTTATTTCCGGTTTTCTCTGCCATAACGCACCTTCCATTGCACAAAATTTGGCAACGAAAAAAGCGGTGAACGATAAGTCTTTCAATACTCATCGTCTGCCGCTTGTCACGTTATGTGCAATCGCCTGCTTTATCGCAGATTTCAGGTGCTGTTATCCATCCGGAATACGGGGTACCGCTCCCGTATCCGTCCCGGGGCAGCAACTTTGGCTGCTTGTTCCCAACGGATTTCTTTTTCGCAGATTCGCTTTATTCAGTTGTTTTATAATACATTTTTATTGTACCAGTTTTTTTTGCAAAGATCAAGCTTAAAGTTTCTCATATACCAGCAAGATTTGCTATTGCGATCTTTATGTTTTCTTATCCTCATCAGCCTGCATTTCTCCTCTACACCCGCTACACATACTGTAACGGGTGGAGCTGCGACAATACCGATATGATTACACCATCATCAGTAGTGACCCGAAAGGAGGAAGATTCCAATATGCAATTATCCACATACCAACAGAAACTCAGCGAAGCACTTAAAAACCCGAAAGATAAAAAGGCCGGACTATACGCATTCCTGCAGTGCCGCATGGCGTACCATTCCAACGCGATCGAGGGCAGATCCCTCACGGAGGAGCAGGTGATTGAACTATATCTGACAGACAAGATCGCATCCGATACGCCTGACACCCCAATCCGCAGAAAAGATATCGAGGAAATACAGGGTCATTTCCGTATGTTTGATCACATGATAGAAACGCTGGACGAACCGTTATCTGAAGATCTTATCAAGACCATGCACTACCATCTCAAGACGGACGTATTCGAAGACGCAGCGAACGGCTACCCTGCAGGAGAATATAAGACGAAAAAGAACACAGTCTCTTCTGTCGTAACATCCGATCCGAAGGACGTTCCAAAAGACATGGAGACCCTTCTTGCGGAATACAATGAGATTCCCTGGCCGAGCCTCCTGGATCTTACCATATTCCACGCCAGGTTCGAGAACATCCACCCGTTTCAGGACGGAAACGGACGCGTCGGACGCATGATATTACTGCGCGAATGTCTGATAAACGACTTCGTCCCAATACTCATCAAAAATGACGATAAATCCTTATACTATTACCATCTCCTGAACGCGCAGATGAACAGGCAATACCAGGGCCTGCTGGATTTCTTTGAAACCGAACGGAAAGCGTTTTACTGGACGGCAATGCTGTTTATTGAGTAAAACCGGTCTTCTAAATATAATACAAAGCAATACGGGAGAAAACCTGTTTGTCATATTTTATACCGTCAGGACGGGATTGCCAAAAAGGCGTCCCGCCCTGCCTTTCTTTTTTTAAACCACTACACCAATATACAGGAGCAATCCAAAAGCCAATGAAGATCAACGGTAACAACATCCAGACAGAAGTACGACGCAGAAATATCGCAAACATATAAGCTGATATCCAGCCAACACCAAAAGCAATGATTTAAGAAAGGAGATAACTACCATGGCAGATACCCTTACAAAATCATCGAAGCGTCGTCCGAAAGAACTTGACGATGACACGCTTCTCGAATTGTATAAAGACCACACGGCACGCGAGATCGCAGCAATGTACAGTGCCAACCGCAACACCGTGAAAGGCTGGATCCGGACTGCCCGCGAACACAGCCGTGCAGGCATTACTGCCGTGACGCTGACCATCTCAGAAAAAGACAAAAAGAAACTCAAAGCATACGCCGCTGCGCACGAGACAACCATGTCTGATCTTCTCCATGAGTGGATTGAAGAACACTGCGTGTAAAGCCGAACCTTACACCCCGTTACAAAATTAACGGGAGGACAAATGCACAGGGCATGCGCCATTTGGGGCAGAATCGCCTACGGGACACGGGCAGCCTGCCCCCACCTTCTCTATGAAAACAGTCTGTATTAAGCAAAATCAAAACAAATAGTTGCAAAACTGGACATTTTGGTGTAAAATAGCATCAAAATTGGACATTTAGAAGTCCGAGAAATGAAAAATCCTGCTTCCGGATCCGGCTCCGAGATTGGACATTTACGTTTCTCTAAAACCGTAAATTTTCCGCAGGATTGGACATTTAGAACGCTAAAAACTGAAAAATAATTGGACATTTACAATTTTAAAAAAATGACGGGTGAAAAATCAGTCCTGAGATTGGACATTTACTGAAAAATCACCCGCCAGATTGGACATTTATAAATGAAAACATGCTTAAGATTGGACATTTAAGTGAAAAATTTTCCAAAATTGCAGCGTTACATCCTGCATTTGTCCTTCAAAAAGATTGGACATTTACAGATTGGACATTTATAAATGAAAAATACCAGAGGAACAGACAAATGAAAAACTTTATTTTTATCTCACCAAATTTTCCGACGAATTACTGGCTGTTCTGCCGGGAGTTGAAAAAGAACGGACTGAATGTGCTGGGTATTGGCGACCAGCCCTATGACGAGCTGTCTGAGGATCTGAAAAGCAGCCTGAACGAGTATTACAAGGTCAGCAGCCTGGAGAATTATGACGAAGTCTACCGGGCGGTCGCGTTTCTGACCTACAAGCATGGGCGGATTGACTGGCTGGAGTCCAATAACGAATACTGGCTGGAGCGCGACGCGCAGCTGCGCACGGATTTCAACATTACGACCGGTTTTCACACGGAGGACATCCCGAATGTCAAGTTTAAGTCCCGCATGAAAGAGTTTTACCACAAGGCTGGGATCCCGGTCGCCCGCTATCATATGGTCGACACGCTGGAGGGCTGCCTCGCCTTCGTCAAAGAGGTCGGCTATCCGGTTGTGGCCAAGCCGGACAACGGTGTGGGCGCGTCTCACACCTTCAAGCTGGAAAATGATGAGCAGATGAAGGAATTCTTCGACCTGAAATGGCCGGATACCGTCTATATTATGGAAGAGTTCGTCCAGGGCGAGGTGAATTCCTACGACGCGATCATCGACTCAAAGGGCGAGCCGATGTTTGAGACCGGCAATGTCACACCGGAATCCATCATGGACATCGTCAATAAATCAGAAAATTCGCTCTTTTACATCCTTAAAAATCTGCCGGACGACACCCGCGCAGCCGGACGCGCCACGGTAAAGAGCTTTGGCGTGAAGAGCCGCTTTATCCACTTTGAGTTTTTCCGCCTGCTGCAGGATCAGGAAGGTCTCGGCAAAAAGGGCGACCTGGTCGCGCTGGAGGTCAACATGCGGCCGAGCGGCGGTGTGACGCCGGACATGATCGATTTCGCGCACAGCACCGACGTCTACAAGATCTGGGCGGACATGGTCGCCTTTGACCGCTCCACCATGCCGGTCGGCAGCCACGCCTACTGCGCGTTCTGCGGCCGCCGCGACGGCAAGGATTTCGTCCTCTCCAAAGAGGATATCCTGGAAAAATACGGCACACATGTCAAGATGGCCGAGCGCATCCCCGACGCCCTATCCGGCGCGATGGGCAATCAGATGTTTGTCGCTGTCTTCGATTCCAGGAAGGAAATGAGCGACTTTTATGAAGATATTCTGCGGGTGAAGGACAGCTCCGCTGCGCAGAAGCCTTCTATATCGTGCTGATATACTCTAAAATCCCTATATAATTTTTTGCCCGGGCGGCATTTTTATGCCGTCCGGGTTTTCTGCATCACCTGCCTTTTCTTTACGACATCCGGTTTTTCCGCATCACCTGCCTTTTCTTTGAGACATCCGGTTTCTCCGCATCACCTGCCTTTTCTTTGAGACATCCGGTTTCTCCGCATCACCTGCCTTTTCTTTGGGATGTCCTGGTTTCCCGCATCACCTGCCTTTTCTTTGGACTACTGTTACCTACCAGACATGAGCCCATTTTTCATCGCTCCTCCCGCGCGATTTTCTCTTCGTACTGGCTGGTAATGTACTGCCAGAGCTCATTGCCGTAGATATTGTAACGCATCGTCACGATGGGACGGGCTCCTCTGCGGAAGATCAGTTCCTGGCCGATGGGCATGTAGAGCACCTCGTCAAGGGGCGCGTCGAGGCGGGTGCTGATCCGCTGCGCGGTCTTAAGATCCATGCCTCCCATATAGATGTAGGTATCGCAGTTGTTGATGATCGTAGTCGCGTCGTCTGCTCCATACATCGACTCAAGCTGGGACTCTGACTGCAACATCAGTGTGACAGAAAGACGTTTCTCACGGAAAATACTGATGTAGTCAGGAAAGTTGAGAATCCGGCCTCCGGTCGCAAAGTCATCGCACAGCACATGTACGGGGATGGGAAGCATGCCGTCCGGACGGTTTTCCGCGAATTCAAACAGCCGTTTGAAAATCTGCGCGTAAAACATGTTGATGAAAAAGTGCAGGGACGGATTGACCGGGCTGGTGGTGATAAAGAGAACGGTTCTGCGCATGGCAAGGCGTTCAATATTTACCTGGTTCTCCATGCTCATCATCTGCCGGAGCTCCTTGCTGAAGATGGTGTCGATCGCTGTGTTCAGCACGCCAAAGACACAGCTGGCCGTCTTGATCGGCAGCAGGCGGAAGCTCTTCCAGCAGGTAACCGCGAAATTGGTGGGATCACGGCGCGCAAGCTGTTCAAACTTTTTGTCATAGTTGGTCTCTATCTGGCCGCTGCCATCCCTGAAATCCAGCCGGTCTATCATCTCCAGCACATCTGTAAAGCAGCAGTCATGCTGAGTGATCATAACGTATTTGATGATGGCGGAAAGCAGGGAGATCGCCGACTCATCCCAGTAGGGATCCGCATTGGAACGGTTCTTTCTCGGATCCGCGTTGACAATCGATTCCGCGAGGAAAGAGATGTCTTTATCGGACTTTATGCAGCAAAGCAGGTCAAATCCGACATTTCCTCTGGATGGATCAACGAAGTCCAGATCCTGCACGGCATAGCCTCGCTTCAGAAAGATCGGCTTATATTTATTCACAATGCGCCGCTTGGTGACGGTTGTGATCAGACTGGAATGGTAGGTTTCCAGAAGACGCGGTTCGGAAATGGAAAGCGTTTTTCCGCTTCCGCTGCCCCCGCATACGATAACATTGTTGTTGATCCCGGTCTGGGCCGGATCTGTACTGTACACACAGTTTTCGCCAAGAATCATTCTGTCTGTCGCCATATCATTATACCTCCCTTGGTGGTGAATCTTCTAAGAGCTTCGGTTCTCACTCCAAAGCTCTTAGCGCTTCTCTTTCGCAGCTGCCTCGCGTTACTGCCGCTTACTCTTGCTGCGCCTCTCTGTACTCATCATCCTGTGTTCTTTGTTATCACCGCCCCTCTCCCATCCCGTCTGGAAATCACTTATCCGCGCCAGCCCCAATTGCGGCGATAGCCGCCTTTCTCACACCCTGCTCAGAAATTACACCAGTCGGTCAAAGCTGATGATCTCATCGCACAGACCGAATTCAACGCTCTCTTCCGGGGTCAGGTAGTGGTCATAGCTGGTAGCGCGCTCCACTTCTTCCTCCGATCTGCCGGTGTGCTTCGCCAGGATCCGGTTCATCTTCCGCTTGGACTCCAGCAGGCTGTCGGAAATGGACTTGATAGAGGAAGAATTCCCGCCCACACGATTTCCCAGCAGCGGCTCATGAATCATTGTCTCGCTGTGCGGCAGTATATATCTCCCATGATTCCCACAGGCAAGAAGGACAGCTGCCATGCTGTACGCCTGCCCTGTACAGTAAATGCGGATCGGCGCTTTGCTGGACTGAATCACATCGTAGATCAGCATACCCGCGTTGATCTCGCCTCCCGGCGAATTGATCAGAACATCGATCGGCTTCTCCGTGTCCTCGCTGTTCAGAAACAGGACCTTTTTTTCAAATTCACTGGCGCTTTCCCGGGTGATATCACCTTCAATAAAAATCTTCCGGTCCGCCATCAGTCTGGAATCCACCGGAACCAGGGTAATGCCTCCGCTGCTCTTGATCTGTACATTCATAGCAAATCCTCCTCTTCTTTCGATGGAACAGGCATTCTGGCAGCCTGTTCCTGACTGATCTTTTCCCTTGCCAGATAGTTGTACCACATGAATGGAGATGAACTGGAGTGGGGGAAATCAAGCGGGAAACGGGGTGTACGCTCCTTCGCGGCCGTGCGCAATCGAGTAGAGAGACTTGTCCCCTACTCGCTGGGAGACATCCTACGCTTCGCATGGGATATGCCTTACGCGCCCCTGTGTAATCGAGTAGGGAGACTTTCTCCCTATTCGCCGCGCGGGCTGCGTCTGGCGACAGCCGGAAAACTCCTCTCGCAGTCCTGTGCATCAAAAAAGCGGACCGGGAAAGATGCATTCCCTGTCCGCTTTGCCCTGATTTCCTGTTTCTTGTTTGCAGGCTTTTTTGCCTTACTTCGTAATCCGATACCCCATCTTGACGATCAATTTGATCGTCTCCAGCGCGGTATTCCGGTCAAAATCTTTCTCACTCTCCGGCAGTTTATCGTAAGGCACGAGCTGCGGAGTGGTCTTTTTTTCCACATCCTTTTCTTCTCCATAGGTCCATCCTTCCTTGATGCGGCCTACAGCCCAGACATCATGCACGTTTTCGGCAATCTTCTCGGTGAGCGCGCGCAGTTCCTCTGGCAGGACGACATCGCTGGTATCTACTGGTTTTGGATCATACATAAGAATCCCTCCTGAACATGTGAAATTTACTTAAAACAAAATGATCATAGAGCATTCCCCGGCTGAAAAATCAGGGGGGATTTCTAACGAACAGAAAAAGCCCTCTTTTGCGTCCGCGCGCTTGATAAACCGGGCGGAAATCTTCTTTGCACAATTTCTGGCTTCGCAAAACATAAAGCCGCTATGATCAGCCCATCCCCAGCATCAGTCCGAGCACCCGCACGACGCCGGCGGCCAGCCAGGCGATCACGCACTGCCCCAGGACGACGTAGACGGCCCACTTGCCACCCAGCTCGCGCTTCACAGAGGCAATTGCGGCCACGCACGGCGTGTAGAGCAGGCTGAACACCAGCATCGTCGCCGCCGTCAGAGGCGAAAGCAGCGAGGTGACCTCACCCGCGAACAGGATCTCCATCGTGGAAACCACGCTCTCTTTGGCCATAAAACCGCTGATCAGAGAGGTGCAGATCCTCCAGTCTCCCATCCCCAGCGGCGCAAACAAAGGCGCGATCAGGCCGGATACAGCTGCGAGGATGCTGTCTTTGGAATCCGTGACGATGCGCAGCCCCAGATCAAAGGTCTGCAAAAACCAGATCACAATCGTCGCCAGCAGGATGATTGTAAATGCGCGGTGCAGGAAATCCTTGGCCTTTTCCCAGAGCAGCTGCGCTACATTTTTCGGTGACGGAAGCCGGTAGTTCGGCAGCTCCAGCACGAAGGGCACCGCTTCTCCGCGGAACATCGTCTGCTTAAAAATAAAGGACACGAGGATGCCCACCGCAATCCCGAGCACGTAGAGACCGGTCACGATCAGTCCGCTGTATTTCGGGAAAAAGGTGTTTACAAAAAACATATAAATAGGAAGCTTCGCCGTACAGCTCATAAACGGCGTCAGCAAAATCGTCATCCTGCGGTCGCGCTCGCTCGGAAGCGTCCGCGTGGCCATGACGGCCGGAACCGTACAGCCAAAGCCGATCAGCAGCGGCACAATGCTGCGCCCGGAAAGCCCGATTTTTCGCAGCAGACTGTCCATGAAAAACGCCACGCGGGCGATGTAGCCGCTGTCCTCCAGCAATGAGAGGAAGAAAAACAGACAGACAATAATCGGCAGAAAACTCAGCACGCTGCCGACGCCCGCGAAAATACCGTCGCTGATCAGGGAACGGAGAACCGGATGGACATCGGCGGCGACCAGCGCCGCGTCCGTCACCTGTGCGAGCGCGTCAATCCCGATCTCCAGCAGGTTCTGGAAAAAGGCCCCAATCACGTTGAAAGTCAGGAAAAATACCAGCAGCATAATCCCCACAAAGCAGGGAATCGCCGTATATTTTCCAGTCAGCACTTTATCAATTTTTTCACTGCGCAGCCGCTCCCGGCTCTCGCGCGGCTTCTGCACGGTCCGTGCGCACAGCTTCTGGATAAAGGAAAAGCGCATATCCGCGATCGCCGCAGTACGATCCAGGCCGCGCTCCTGCTCCATCTGGATCAGAATGTGCTCAACCATCTCTTTTTCATTTTCCGTAAGAGCCAGCTGATCCAGGATCAGCTGATCTCCCTCCGCCACCTTGGTTGCGGCAAACCGCAGCGGAATCCCCGCTTTCTGCGCGTGATCCTCAATCAGATGCATGATGCCGTGCAGGGCCCGGTGGACCGCGCCGCCGTGATCGTTCTTATCACAGAAATCCTGCCGTTTCGGACGCTCCTGGTATTTCGCCACATGCATCAGGTGAGCGATCAGTTCCTCAATCCCCTCATTTTTCGCCGCCGAAATCGGCACGACCGGGATCCCGAGGATCTCCTCCATCTCATTGATGCGGATACTGCCGCCATTCTCGCGCACCTCGTCCATCATGTTCAGAGCCAGCACCATCGGCGTATCCAGCTCCATGAGCTGCATGGTCAGGTAAAGATTCCGCTCAATATTCGTAGCGTCCACAATGTTAATAATCCCATGCGGATGCTCGTTCAGCACAAAATCCCGCGTCACCAGCTCCTCGCTGGAATATGGCGACATCGAATAGATCCCCGGCAGGTCCGTGACCAGCGTATCACCATGTCCGCGGATCACGCCATCCTTCCGGTCTACCGTGACGCCAGGAAAATTCCCGACATGCTGGCTCGACCCGGTCAGCTGGTTAAAGAGAGTCGTCTTGCCGCAGTTCTGATTTCCCGCCAGGGCAAAGGTCAGCACCGTCCCCTCCGGCAGCGGATGCTCATCCGCCTTGCTGTGATACTTGCCGCCTTCGCCCAGGCCGGGGTGGGCCAGCTCCTTTTTCCTGCCCTTCGCTTTTTTCTTTCCTTCCGCAGCTCCCTCCGCGAGCAGCTCCGGTTCCCCGGTGCGTCTCATGAAGCTGGAGAAGTCAGAATCTTCCCGAAGGCCAGAAAGGGAACCTCCTGCCGCAGCCTTTTGCGCGGTGTCTGCATTTTTATGGGAATCTGTGTTTTTAGCGGTGTCCGTATTTTTACAGGTGTCTTTGGCTTTGCTGACATCTGTGTTTCTGCGGGTGTCTGTGTTTTTACTGACATCTGCGTTTTTACTGATATCCCTGTCTCCAGATACATCTGCGTTTTTATATGTACCACTGCTTTTGCGGACACGTTTTCCATCTGCCGCGTCATCATCAGCAGCAGACGGCGCATACGCATCGACCGCCTCAATCTCAATCTTCTCCGCATCCGCCAGCCGGAGCGTCAGCTCGTAGCTCTGGACGCGCAGCTCCATCGGGTCTCCCATCGGCGCGAGCTTGATCATCGTCACCTCTGCTCCGGGGATCAGTCCCATATCCAGGATATGCTGCCTCAGCGCCCCTTCTCCGCCGACACTGCGGATCCGCGCGCTTTTTCCAATTTCCAGTTCTTTCAGGGTCATACCTGATACCACATCCTTTGCTTTTTCATATAATTTTTCATCTCCCATTTCCCTACCATACACCACCGGGGCGGCTCTTGTAAAGTACCTTTTTACGATTCAGGACAAGAGCATCGCACCGTGGCGTTACTTATTCTCCCCGATTTGTGCTTCGTTTCCGTCTCTCCCAGCTTTCCTGGTTCTCTGCGAAAATCGAAACATAAAACACGTACCATTGACACACAGGACCACAGCCAGACTTTTTTCGGTTATAAGTTTGCCTTGCCGCATATTTTTCTATTGCCATATGCTGTCATTTCATGATACAGTAAGAAAGTGTACGAAAAAGAAAGCCGCGCATGAAGTGGTTCGAGTGACAAAAGGGTAAGAAGCCACCCATTGCGCTGCACAAGTCAAAGCCCCGATGCAAGCACGGCTACCTGGCTCTCTGCTTCGCGGGAATAAGGATATGAAATAATTGTAACTGTACAATGCCTTCACCGTTACAAACGATAACTTTAATGAGGAGACAGCACATGGGCGGAATTTTTGGAGTGGCAGCAAAAAGAAGCTGCACAATGGAGCTTTTTTACGGAGTAGACTATCATTCCCATCTTGGGACGCGCCGCGGCGGCATGGCTGTGTATGGAGAGCAGGGCTTCCAGCGCGCAATTCACAATATTGAAAATTCGCCGTTCCGGACGAAATTTGAGCAGGACGCGGACGAGATGGAGGGACATCTGGGGATCGGCTGCATCTCCGATTACGAGCCGCAGCCGCTGTTGGTGCAGTCGCACCTCGGCAGCTTCGCGATCACCACGGTCGGAAAAATTAACAACATGGAAGAGCTGCTGCAGTCCGTCTATGAGAATGGGAACACCCATTTTCAGGAGATGAGCAGCGGTCAGATCAACGCCACCGAGCTGGTAGCGGCGCTTATCTGCAAAAAAGAGACGATTGTGGAAGGCATCCGCTACGTCCAGCAGATCGTGGACGGTTCCATGACCCTGCTGCTGATGACAAAGGAGGGGCTCTACGCCGCGCGGGACCGACTGGGCCGGACGCCGCTGGTCATCGGCCAAAAAGAGGACGCCTTCTGCGTCTCCTTTGAGAGCTTTGCCTATCTGAATCTGGGCTACAGCGATTACCGGGAGCTCGGTCCGGCAGAGATTGATTTTATTACACCCGACCAGGTGAAAATGGTCAGCGAGCCCGGAGAGCAGATGCGCATCTGTTCCTTCCTTTGGGTCTATTACGGCTATCCCACCTCCTCCTACGAGGGAGTCAATGTGGAAGAGATGCGCTACCACTGCGGCGCCATGCTCGCCAAACGTGACCGTGAGGGCGCGGACATTTCGCCGGATATCGTAGCCGGAGTGCCGGATTCCGGCACCGCGCACGCGATCGGCTACGCCAACGAGTCCGGGATTCCCTTTGCGCGTCCCTTCATCAAATATACGCCGACCTGGCCGCGCTCCTTCATGCCGACCAAGCAGGCGCAGCGGAACCTGATCGCCCGCATGAAGCTGATCCCGGTCCGGGCGCTGATCAAGGAGAAAAAGCTGCTGCTGATCGACGATTCCATCGTGCGCGGCACGCAGCTGCGGGAAACCACGGAATTCCTTTACCAAAGCGGCGCAAAGGAGGTCCATGTACGCCCAGCCTGCCCGCCGCTGCTGTTTGGCTGTAAATATCTGAATTTCTCCCGTTCCAAATCCGACATGGACCTGATCGCCCGCCGGATTGTGCGCGAGCGGGAGGGCGACGACGTCTCTAAAGAGGTGCTTTCTGATTACGCCAATCCGTGCAGCAAAAACTACGCGGAAATGCTCGAAGCCATCCGCAAGCAGCAGAATTTCACCTCCCTGCGCTACCACCGGCTGGACGATATGGAGGAGTCCATCGGCATCAGCCCCTGCAAGCTGTGTACGTACTGCTTCAGCGGGAGAGAATAAGAATAAGAAAACAGCCCTTGCGTTCATTCATTCAAACCGCGAGGGCTGTTTTTATTTTATCCTCACCCCGCATAGGGGATCATTTCGAAATACTCATATTCCGACACGCCGTCAATATAGAGAGTCCACGTATCATCTCCGCTGCCGCGCTCGTAGGAAATGCTTCCCTTTTCTCCGCTGTCTTCATCCCTAAAATAAGCCGTCCCCGCATCATCGGATCCTGTAATCCGTATCCGGGTCCCCACCGGGAGTGTCGCCGCCTGTCCGTCGTCCATCGTCACCGGAAGCTCTCTGATCACCGTCAGAATGCGGAAGGAATAGCCGTCTGTCCGGATCTCAAACACATCCTCCGTCTGCATCAGGGTTCCATCCTCCCCAATCACGTAATCCATATACGCACTGTAGGTTCCCAGCACATCCAGATGGACCCGCAGCGTCAGAACCTCCGTCCCGACCGTCCCTTCCTGCAGGCTCACTCCCTCCAGACGGCTCCGCAAAGTGATACTCCCATCCGTAATTTCATAAAGAAACGTCACATAGTCATCTGACATATAATCGGCATCAAACAGCACGAAGCTGCGCCCGTTCGAAAGAACCAGCAGATATGCGTCCCCAAAACTTCCGAACTCATCCGCACAGGCCGTTTCTCCATTCAGCTGCAGCGAGATCTGCAGCATGGAGTATTCCGGATCCTCTTCCACGCTCAACCGCAGAGTGCCCGCCGCTGTCTCCACATCCGTGTTTGCCGAAAATCTGCCCAGCCCCGTCCCATTTATTCCGGAATATGCCGTTTTCATATAAGCAGCAACGATCTCATATGGGCAGGTCACGGATGCCGCTCCCATCGAGTACGGTCCCAGCTCGTAAGGGTCAAACACGAAAGTAATCCCTTCCGCGTCCAGATACCAGGTCAGCTCCGTGTCCCACATGGCAGCGACCGTCTCCTCATAGCCGCCAAAAAGCTCGTCGCCGTACTCAGTTTCCAGCGCTTCTACAATATAAGCTTCCGCCGAATCGCAAAAGCCCTCCGCATCCTCCAGAAGTTCTGTAAGCTGCAGGATTTCTCCGCTCGCGACATCAAAGGTCACCGAGGTATACCCATAATTTCCATGCGCACCGCCCGTATAGGCATATTCCCAGATGACCAGACTCAGAACACTTTCATCCACGCGGGTCAGCTCCGCCTCCCTCCAGGCATTGTAATAGTAGCTGTCCGAGCCCCAGTCCTCGTACAGGGCATCCTCACCGGCACTTTCCGCCAACTCTGCGCAAAAGCTCCAGAACGACTCCGTCTGCTCCTCATTCCACTCGCACACCGCCTCAGCCAATGCCTCGCAACCGTCCCCATCCACAGAAACGCTGTCGCATTCCGCATACACGATCCATTGACTGCCATCCTCACTGTACCAGCTTTGGTCTAACGTCTCGATGCTTATCCGGGGCGCTTCCCCGGCGGAATCCGTATCTGTGCCAGCATCTGCTCCAGAGGCTCCGTTCTCATCATCGGTGGAATGATCTTCTGCAGCAATGTCTGTGTTTCCAGTATCATCTGCTCCTATCACGATTTCCTCTTCTGTATCCTGGGCGGCATCCGCTCCTATCACAATTTCCACCTCCCCGGCGTCATCCTCCGAATCTGCCGAGGAATCATCCTCTCCCGGAAGGACAATTACGACCTCTGTCTGCAGAAGACCTTCTTCCTCACCGTTTTCCGCCTCCTGCGCCCTTACAGGCATCCCCTGCGTCGGCAGCGCTAAGACACAGCACAGGAAAACAGTTCTCATTGTCTTCCGACACATCCGGCCTATGGAAAAATCCTTCTTTTGACCATTTCTCTCAAATCTCATGCTCTGTCCCTCCCTCCTCGTTGCTAAGTGCCTGGGTCTCCTGGCTATTATCGCATATTCAATTTTCAGCTCGATAAACTGGAAGTTGTATTTCCACTATTTCACCTTCCAGCTACCCGCCTTATTTGATCCGACTCTCTCAATTAATTTTTTTGATTTCAATGCGGCAATGGCTCTGGATATCGTTCGCGATGATTTTTTGCATAATGCTGCCATTTCCGGAACTGTTATATCTTCATTTTTTCGTAAAATTTCCAGAATTTCACTTTCCAAATCGCTTATTGTGCCATTTATCATGCCATTTATCATG
>JAJBVE010000140.1 GCA_020859995.1 Clostridiales bacterium | reverse complement strand
AAAACCTGCCTGTTGGGTAAAAACCTGCCTGTTGGGTAAAAACCTGCCTGTTGGGCGAAGATCCCTCCTGCAGGGCAAAAACCTGCCTGGCGGGCACCGGATAAGTGCAACATTCAACCAGGTTTTGTCACTTCTGTTGCCATGTTTTTTTGGTACAAAATCTATTTTTGTATCAAAAGCACTCCGCTTCCAAAAAATATATTTATTTCTTTGTGCAAAATTGCTATAATGCAAATTACAAAGCGGCTATATCGTGCAAATTTTAACAATCAGTTTCCTTCTTATTCTTAATTTTGAACAGTATAGCACCGCTGCGCACAAAATGCAACGACAAAGCAAGGAGGTAATTATGGCGGAAAACACATTAAAGGAGATGAAATTCTCCAACTTTCTCAAGGCAATCAACCGCGAGGAAGGCGCTTATGTCCCGACCGCAATCAACGACAGCACCGGTACCATTGCCTGGGCCGGGAAGAAAACCATTGAGCTTGTTCAGAACCCACCGGAATATGTCGAGACAATGACCAGTCTCTATGACCAGATGTGGGCAGATGTCAGCTTACTCTGCGGGGCGACCTATTCCAAAAAACTGGAAGAAGCTTTCCTGCATGTAGAGAACAAATATGGTCCGGACGGTGTCACACTCGAACATGTCCAGCTTTCCCCGATGCAGAAGGACGAGTACGACCAGCTCATTGCGGATCCGAACCGGTTTGTCTCAGAAGTCCTGCTGCCAAGAAAGTATCCGGAATTTTTCGAAGACCGTGAGTTTGCCAGAAATGCGTTAAAGGTCTATGCGGAAGACAATTTTAACGTCATGATCGTTCTGGGCGCAATGCTGAGGCAGGCTTTGGAAGAAAAGCACGGCATTGTTTCCATTCTGAATATGCAGGAGCGGATCGAGACCCCGCTCGATATCCTGTTTGATTATTTCCGCGGATTCCGCGGTACTCTGACTGACTTAAGAAGGCAGCCGGATAACGTGAAGGCCGCCCTCAACGCAATCTGGGAGACCCATTGTCTGCCGAAGGAAAACACGCCTTATACTGGCTCCTTCCCTTATTCCTGGCAGCCGCCGCATATCCCATGCTACTTAAGCCCGAAGCAGTACGACGAGCTCTACTGGGTACATGAGAAGCCGATGATCGAGCGCTATATCTCCAACGGCGGAAAGCATTACTTTATTATGGAAGGCAAATGGGAGAAAATCTGGGATCGTTTCCGTGAACTCCCGAAGGATTCCGTCATCCTCCACGTGGACGACGACGATATTATTAAGGCCAAAAAAGAAATCGGCGACTGGCAGATTATTGCGGGCGGCCTGAAATCTGCAGAATGCCGCATGAAGACCTTTGATCAGATCAAGGACGACGTCAAGAGAGTCATCGATGAATGCGCCCCCGGCGGCGGATTTATCTTCACACTGGACAAGGCTGCCATCGCCCCCGGCGATATCAACCAGACCGTCATCGACGCATATAATTTCGTCCATGAATACAGCAGTAAATAGAGAGGTGCACCGTACTGTTTAAAAAAACCGCACAAATGCGCGATAGCACGGTACCGTCCTCGATTTCGTTGGAATCGGGACATTGCCTACGTCCCATATTGCAGGCGATATAGGAATATTAAGGAGGATCATCTATGGGAAATTGTGAAAATAAAGAAGAAGCCCGGACAGCCGAAGTCCCGGAAAAAGAACAGTACATCCAGGGACTGGTCGGTGAACTGATGGCGGACCAGGAATGGGAGTTCCCGGCAAACCAGAGATTTTTCCTGGTGGCAAATCTGGAGTGGACCTTACTGGGTTTGTGAATAACACCTTCCGAAGTTCAAAATAACTGTAACTGATATGAAAAGCCGAGACATGTCAAATCGTCCAAAGACCGGGCAACAATGCCCCGGCTCGCAGCCTTGATACCTGTACAGAATCGGGACAGGTATCATTCTGAATTATTTAAAATATTTGTGATAAATTTTCAATGGAGGAATCAAAATGGCAAATTATGAAGAAATCAAAGCAGCAATGGCAGATCTGGATGAAGATACCCTGCTGGATATGCTGCATGAATTAATGGATAACGGCGGCGATGGCGCGATGGATGCCATGACAGCCTGCCAGGATGGTCTGACAGAGGTAGGAAATCTTTACGAAGCCGGCGAATACTTTGTCGGGGATCTGATTTATTCAGGTGAAATGATGACAGAAGCGATGGACATCCTCAAACCGGCTCTTGCCGGGGACGGCTCCAAAAAGATCGGCCGCATGATCCTCTGCACGGTAAAGGACGACCTGCACGACATCGGAAAGAATATTGTCCGTGCCATGCTGGAAGCAGCTGGATTTGAAGTCCTGGATCTGGGAATTGATGTACCGGCAGAAAAAATTGTGGAAACCTGCAAGGCAGAGAACATCAAGATCGTCGCCCTCTCCGGCGTGCTGACCCTGGCGTTGGATTCCATGAAGGCAACGGTAGACGCTTTCAAGGCAGCCGGAATGGATGATGTCAAAATCCTCATCGGCGGTTCGCCGGTCTCAGAAGAAGCCTGCAAATCCATTGGTGCTGACGACTGGGCACACGCCCCGCAGAAGACCGTAAATATCTGCAAGGCATGGGCACAGGCCGCATAAAAGCACATAAGAGCATAAAGAACGGAGGCTGTCAAATGATAATTATAGGCGAAAAAATCAACGGGGCGATACCGTCCATCAAACAGGCAATTGCCGACCGGGATGAAGCCCTGATCAAAGAGCGCACCCTAAAGCAGGTCGCAGCCGGGGCCAATTTTCTTGACTGTGCGCCCTCCACTACGACGGACCTGGAATACGACGCGATGGTATGGCTGATTCACACGATGCAAAGTGTGACGGACGTGCCGCTTTCCATCGACAGTCCGAACGCGAAGCTTCTCGCCCGGATTATTGAGGAAGGTCATGTCGCATGCCCGGGTATGGTGAATTCCGTCAATGAGGAAGGCGACAAGTGCGAAACCATTTTCCCGATCATCGCCGGTACCGACTGGAACGTCATTGGTCTGACCTGTGACAAAGACGGCATCCCGGCACAGCCGGAAAAAAAGATTGAGATCGCGAAATCCATCATCGATAAAGCAGTAAAATACGGAGTAAAGCTCTCCAACCTGCACATCGATCCCTGCGTGATGGCACTTTCCACCATGCCCTCCTCTATGAAGGATTTTGAAATCGCTATCCGCGGCATCCATGAATATGCCCCGGAAGTAAAGGTAACCGGCGCCATCTCCAATGTTTCTTACGAGATGCCCGCAAGGAAATACATCAACGCCTGCTGCATGTCCTACGCGATTGCGGCCGGTCTTGATTCCGCGATCATGGATCCCTGCAATCAGGACATGATGGGCACCATCTTTGCCTCGGAAGCCCTTTCCATGAAGGATAAAGCCGGGCGCAAATACAACCGCGCATACCGGCAGGGGAAATTCGGCGTGAAGAAGAAATAGCAGGCTTGCGAAAAATCATCAAGCAAAAAACAGGAATGGAGTGTTTATACTTCATTCCTGTTTGCGGTTTCTGATAATTTTTTCCGGCATTAAATGAACTTTTCATCTGATTCGCCCATTGGCGAATCCTTTTCTGCAACGAATCGTTGTAATTAAATACATCCTGTCTTCTTCTGTCTCAAATTCAGGTTCCAGCGAACCATTCTTCCGTAACTCACGTAAAATCTTTGTAATATCCGTTGATTGCATCTCAGATAGATCAATGTCTTTTAAGAATTCACCAATCCGCAGATTACTTTTAATCAACTGCCTTCCATATTATTCTTCCCTAATTTCGCAGCGACCTTTTCATACTGCGGCAAGGAAACTCCATATTCCTTTCCCATTCGGACAACCTGATAAATCAGTCCGTCAATCTCCGAGTCCTTTCCAGCCATAATATCCCGCTGCATGGAGGTGGTCGCTTCCGGAGCCAAATCCGAGAGGATTTTTAAATTGACTGCCACAAGATCCTGCCCAAAATGAATTCCCATCGCCTCCGCAAGTGCCATAATTTCCCGAATCATGGCTTTAAACATTTCCCTCGGCTCGCCCTCTTGCTGCACATCTCCCGCTGCGCAATTATAATAGAGACCAACTGCGCCGATGGGCGACACATAGGAAAATTTCTGCAGTGCGTCTCGCTGTATATTATGAGAAAGGATGCCGCGAATCCCACACTCTTCGAAATCCCCGGCGATTTCTTTCAACACCGGCCTATACTCGCTTTCATTTCTCACACCGAATACGACTCGACAAATCTCTCCATGCTGCCTCAGGACACCGGGAGCCTCCATGTTCGCGGAAACATAGATGCATCCGTCCGTCACCAGAATATCTGGAAGCTGTTCCTGCATTTTTCCGCCAGTTCCATAAATATTTAAAATAGGAATCACCACCGTTTCCGGCCCGGACACTCTGCGGATCAACGGATAAACACTCTCCAGCGAATATCCCTTCACACAGACCAGAATCACGTCCGGCTGTTCCTCGTATTCCTCCTCCGCGGCGGCCTTTACCGGCAAAACCACCGTCTGATCATTCCAAATCTGATGTACAGTCAGTCCCTGCGCTTTCATTGCATTCAGATGAGCGCCCCTGGCAATGAGCGTCACATCCTTTCCGCCCTCCGTAAGCTTGTATCCCAAAATGCCGCCGGTCCCGCCGGCGCCGATAATCATGTATTTCATTGATCTGTGTCTCCTTTTCTGTTAATATTTTTCCCATTGGATTCACCGCAAAGCCTTTTGAATAATCTCAATCAGCTCCAGATCCGCCGGCAGCCATTCCACAGTGTACAGCTCGTCCCCAGAGAGCCATCTGGCTGCCTCATGCTCCTTTAGCACCAGATCGCCCGAAACGACCTCCGCCCAGAAGCAATCCATCGACAAGTGAAATGCCGGGTAATCATACTCCACCCGCATAAGCCGCTCTCCCACAGAAATCACCGTATCCAGTTCCTCACGTATTTCCCGTGCAAGCGCTTCCTGCGCCGTCTCGCCCGGCTCCACCTTCCCGCCGGGAAATTCCCAACCATCCTTAAATTCACCGTATCCACGCTGGGTGGCAAAAATTTTATTCTCATGCCGGATCACGGCGGCTACTACGTTTACGGTCTTCATAAATTATATAACTCCATCCTTTCTAAACTTTTTGGGCATTGTTTTTCCCAATTTATTAGTCCATTGATCTGCCTATTGATTCTCCCATTAATTCGCCCATTGATTCGCCCATTAATTCGCCCATTGATTCGCCCATTAATTCGCCTATTGATTCGCCTGAGCATTCATCAATGCCATTCACACATTCTCCAGAATCATTCAACGAATCAAAAGACCTGAGACCAATTTCTTCAACTGATAATATACTGGTAAATATCAT
Organism: Clostridiales bacterium; assembly: GCA_020859995.1. Taxonomy (GTDB): domain Bacteria; phylum Bacillota; class Clostridia; order Lachnospirales; family Lachnospiraceae; genus Choladousia. The sequence continues at coordinate 11,058 of JAJBVE010000140.1, read as the reverse complement.
CCCTCACCGGCGTATCCAGAATCCACTCGATCTCCACCGCCGTCTTCGTCGTATTCGGCATGCAGAATTCTTCCGCATTTCCGGAGGCTGTCATCCGCCCCAGATAATAAAATTCTTTCGAAATTTTATCGTCTTTATTTTTCCGGACAAACAGGTGTACATCAATCCCGCGCTCCTTCGCGTACAGAAAATTCTGTACATCCTCCGACTGCTTCGAGCGGCCCGACTTGGAAATTGCAATCAATGTGCCTGCATTCAAAAAATGATCCTCGTATTTTGTGGTATCGCTGATGTCGTCCGCCTTATCATAATTGATAAATACTGGGAATGTCTTCGTCTTTTTATCGTACTTATAGCCGCCGATATTCAGAGGCACTTCATTGTTTTCCCAGTTCAGCAGCCTGCACACGTCCTCATACGTATATTTCTGATACAATACAAAGTCTGTATTCTGATAACGATTGCTGAAATTTGTCTGATATCTGGAAATCCCGAAGTCCACCAGTTCCTGAACAATCTCATAGAAATCCGGGTTCTTTAACATCCTTTTAAATGAAGCGGAAATACCGTATTCCTCTCCTTCTTTTTCGATAAAAATACAGTTGTCATAGGTCTTTTTCCCGGCGCCGGAGGGGAACTCATTCGTCATCACATTGATCAGATTCTGTTCCGTCCCAGCTTCCATGGAAATGCCGTATTCTTTCTGCAGCGATTTAACCAGAACGCCAAAAATACGGTGCTGATAGGCCATCAGCCTTTTCAGCATCTCCAGCTCCTGAATCCGCTTGCCGGAAGCAAACTTTTTAGAAATGAACTCAACGACTTTTTCCTCGTCCTTCGACAACCGCACCTTATAATCCTTTTCATATTTGACCAGAAACTTATAGTAAGAGCCAAGGCTGCTGTTGTCAAAAATTCTGCAGACATCCATCTCACCGTACTCATCAAAATCCTTCAGCTTCGGAATCCGCCCGAGCTTGTACTTTAAGTTCGTATAATTTTCCCTGATCAGACGAATATCGTTGAAATTTGCGCTGTCTATCGCCGAAAAAATCCGTTTACGGCTGATTTCATCAAAGTGAATCGTGGAAATACCGGGAATGATCCTATCCCCTTCCATCACATATCTCCGAATATTGTCCTTATTGTAGCTGCGGTCACCGGAGAGCGCAATCGGAATCAGAAAATTATTCTTATAATTTCCGATAAAATCCAGCACCACAACAAAATCTTTATTTTCCGCCTTTCGGAGGCCCCTGCCCAGCTGCTGGACAAAGACAATCGCCGACTGTGTGGGGCGCAGCATAATCACCTGATTGATTTCCGGAATATCTACGCCTTCAGAAAAAATATCAACCGTAAATATGTAATCGAGATAATCCGCGTCTGCCGCGGCGTTCTTCGTAACAAACCTTCGGGCAGTATCAGTGGCATTCCTTGAGACGGACTTCCAGGCACTGTCAGAGGCAGTCTTTGAGGCAGAACTGCTCTCATGCGTATCGTCTTCTTCTTTCTTAAAGACACTTTCTAAGACATTGCCAGTCACTTTCTCAGGTGCGTTCTCTGAAATAATCCCAGCTGCTTTCCCAGATGCCGTCTCCGGAAGGTTACCGCTTTCTTCCGTCGGTATATCCTCCGAAACGTCCTTCACCAGGCGCTCAATCACAGCTTCCCGTCTTGCTTCACTATCCTCGCCCGTCAGAGCCTCCGTCCGAAAGCCTCTCTCATTAAACTTTCTCGAGAGCTCCCGCGCTTCCTCTTTTCGGCTGCAGAACACCAGCCCCTTGACACGGTCCCCGCAATGTCCATAATAATTGGCCTGCTCAATCACATAATCCACCCGCTCATCACTGGTCAGGCGGGCGAACCTGCGCAGGCGGTCCGCATTATCCTTTTGATCATTATTATTGACATCATCTTCATCTCCGATCGTCTCTCCCTCAATCGTCAGATCCGTAATTCCAAAATAATGAAACGGACAAAGAAGATCCTCTTCCAGAGCCTGCTGCAGCCGGATCTCGTAAGCAATGTTGTGATCAAAAATTTCATACACATCAAAACGGTTCGTCTCCGGGCTCGCAGTCATCCCAAGCCAGAAATTCGGCTTGAAATATTCCATGATCTTCTGGTAGCTGCCGGCGCCGGAGTGGTGCGCTTCATCCAGGCAGATGGCAGAAAAAGCCTTCGGATCAAATTTCAGCAGAATATTCTCCTTGCTCATTGTCTGCATGGTTGCAAAAATCAGATCCGCATCCTTGATGCTCTCTATTTCAGAAGAAGTGTTTCCGGAGAGAAGCGCATATCGGTATTCCCGGCCATCCTCCCGTTTCCGGCCGAATACCTTTTTATAGCTCTCCATCGCCTGCTTCGCAATTCGTTCTCTGTGCACCAGAAATAACGCCTTCTCCGGCTTCATTTCCCGCAGAGCAAAGGCGGACGCGAAGCTTTTGCCTGTGCCCGTCGCCGAAATGAGGAGCGCACGCGTTTCGTGTCTGGCAAGCAGTTTCTTTATGTTCTTTACAAAACCCACCTGCATCGCATTTGGTTTCAGAGTGTACTCTTCTAAGGACACCGGCGTCTGTGCCCGCGCAATTCTTCGCTGTTTCTTTACCAGCTCATACCGAACCCGGTAGTTTTCGATAAAATCATCATAGCAAAGACTGTTCGGTGCGTACCATAAGGTCTGAAATTCCCGCAGGATATCGCCAATCACCTCTCCCGACTCATAACCGACCAGCTTCGTATTCCACTCCCGGTTCACCTTCAGAGCTTTCGCCGTCATATTTGAACTTCCGATGATAATCCGGTACAGTTCTTCTTGCCTGAAAATATATCCCTTCGTATGAAATCCGTCCCGATCTTCATCAGTGAGAAACATTTTCAGCTCAATATTTTTCAGTCCATGCAGCTTCTCCAGGGCTTTCGGATCATTGAATACCTGGTAATCCGTCGTAAGAATTTTTCCCCGGATGCCCCGTGTCTCTAGCTCCTTCAGGATCTGCAGAAGCGGCGTAATCCCGCCCAAAGTAATAAAAGCCACACTGATCGAAAACTCGTCGCAGTTCCGAAGCTCCTCCTCAATAGAAGAAATTACTCGTTTCCCCTGACTGGAATCGTTGGAAACAAACTCCGGCCGATAAGCCAGATTAGAATGCGTCCTGTAATCAAGAAAGGCGGTCTCACAGCCGGATTGGATCTCTTTTGTATAGTTCATTTCGTATCTTTCCTGTTCCTCGATGTGACATAATTCTGCTTTTTCCCGCCCATTGTTTCTTAAGACTTTTTAAAGCTTCAAAAGCAGTCGTAAAGCAGTCATCACTATGTGTTGAATTTTATCACACCTCATCTGGCATGGAAAGGTTCTTTCACGATTTTTTCGTCGGTTTTGGGTTTACGGAATCATCCGCCTGCTGTTGTTCGTTTACGGCCTTTTGGTCAATCCCTCAAAAGATTCGCTTATTCGACTTTGGGCAAATCACTTCATTTTTCATGTTTCGATGTTTATACAATTCTAATGTTTTATTGTGCACTTATTTCAAAATACGATCTGTCTCGACGGGAGACATTCCAAATACGTTCAAAAAGCCTTGAATATCGTCATCTGTATTCAAAACAAAACCTTGATAATAATTCTCATTTTGTGTAAGTACAAATAAAGCACCTATATAATCCTGATCGCCATAAGGAAAATTCACTCCAATTTCTGTAATCCATAGTTCCTTTTTTCGTGCATCCCACACAAATAAGCAATCGGAAGTGAAATCATTCTGCCATTTAATCATTCCATTTTTTCGCAAGTTACCTTTTTTTCGTAATTCCTGTATTGAAAAGAACATATAAATGGCAAACCGTGAAAGCAGGAAACCATTCTTTTGGCTATTCATTCCTTTGATATCACTGTATGACAAAAACTTACAATAAGCCTTCTCTGCATTTGAGACCGCATCTACGGTTTGATCCACAAATACCATCGCTCAGTCCCTCCTGACCTATACAAATCTAATAATGTTTGCCATATTCTTCATATTTACTGCGAAGAGATTATCGTTCGTCTGTTGCCCCTCTCACTTAAATCCGTCCATTTATAACTCAATTCAACGCAATTCTAATTCAATTTTAATTCGATTTTAACTCGATTACCGATTAAGTTAAATCGAGTTAGGATCCAATCACTTTGTATTTTGAGTACTTACCTCCACATAATAGTTCAAGCCTTCCTTCTTCCTTAAGCTGTTTAATTATCGAATATGCCTGAACAGGAGTTACTTTTAACAGTTCTACAACATCCTGCTTTGTAATGATCCCATTCTGTGTATTTGCCAGCTTCATTACTAATTCCGGATACCTGATACTGTCAATATCGGTTTGATGAACATACTGTATCGTTTCTTTCTTTTTTCGATAAATCTTTCTCCCCAAAATATACGTGCGATTTTTGCCCTTACCATAAGCTTCTATAAGCTCACTCTCTATCATTGTCTCAATTGCAGACTTGATTTTTCTTTCACTTAGATTTGTAAGTTCTACAATTCTTTCAAGCGAACATCGCCTTTCACCATTAAGAGCTGAAAGAATCATCAACGAATAAATGGATAATGACTTTCCCTGTCTGTTTTGTTCATCGGCAATAAACTTCGCAAATGTAATATCTGCTTTTGCTCTTTGAATAAAAAGCTTAACATTTCTACTTGTAGACTCCGAATAATCCGGCCAAGGTCTTCCATATATTATTGACCCCTCATAAATTCTATCAATACCCCTTCCGGTTTTTTCTGCCAAACCTATTCTCTTCATCGCATCAGCAAGTGCCGGGTTCCGTCCATGTGGCTCTACAGTGAGCAGATTATTCAGATTTACTCCATCAATAAATCCACCTGGATTGCTAATCGTCATACCTTCATCATCAATCAGTACCCTCACTGCCCCGAGCATGGTGTAATCTCTATGACAGAAAGCATTCACTACCCCCTCTCTAAATGCGGCCCAATCAAATTCCGGAATCGGTATTCTGAATAAGCCATACTCCATCTCCCTTTCAGGGTTCCAGGCATTAACATAGGTTTCATAATTTTCAAAAAGCTCCAGCAAAGGTTTACTGCTTTCCTCATTCACACGAACAGCAGTTCCTTCTAAAACCTGAAATGCAGATCTGGCAGTAGGAATTAACTCTGCAATGCGATCTTCTTTTCCAATTAAAAGCATGCCGGTAACTGTTGGCACATAATTACCCGCAATATTTGTAATAAGTCTTAAAGCTATATCCAACTCTTCATCAGGCAAAGTAAGAAGGGATTTTTCTCCTCCTTGTCGACTCTGAATAATTTTCCGCAGCCTGACTCTTTGATTCGGATCCAGATCAGCCAATGTAGCTCCAGCTAAAGGCTGAGCCGAATAATCAAGCATTCCAAGTTCAGACAAACGTGACGGTATCTCATAAGAATACATAGGAATCACTTCCGGACTGCCATCAAGCTTCAGCCGTCGTCTCAAAATCTTGCCCGATGCAGTAGATACTACTCCGCGACTTCTGGGAACTTCAATTTTGAGAACATCCTCTTTTTCTTCCGTAATGATTTCTGCTCTGACAGCAATCGGCGGCACAGTACTATTAGCAATTAATGCCGTAACGCCGATTGCATCTCTATGCTTTTTATGAACACCGGTAATAGAGCCATCATCTTCAATGCCAAGGAAAAGAATGCCTCCGACAGTATTCGCCATTCCAACAATTTCCTCGATGAGATCATGATCCGGATAAAATTTCAAATCGCTTTTAAATTCAATATCTATGCTTTCAGCTTCAGGAATTGTACGCATTTCATTTCCTCCTGCCTTTTAATTCGTATTTAGTATAACTCGTTTTAATTCATTTGTCGAGTTAAAAATCATTTTTAATTCATTTTAACGAGTTAATTAAAATGACAATTGCTATTATTCTGAAGCTCTGTCTACATTACCGCATCTTCCCTCAAATCCATGATAACTCCATCTTAACGCTGTTAGTACAGCGTCGTTTTCCTACGCCGCATTCGCCTGCTTCAAAAAACGGTATATTTTCGTCCCATCCGTTCTTCCAAACCGTTTCAGGGAGCCAAGGTACAGATCTCTGGGCTTTTTTTCTGCTTCCGTCAGCTCAAAGATTTTCGCAACCTCATCCTCGTATTCCGTACCCGCAAATAAATTCTCGATCTTCTTTTTCAGACGTTCCCTCTCCTGATATTTCGCATATTCCTTCCCGATACTGAGCTGTGAAGCCCCCGCAGAAATCATCCTCCGCCGGATGCTGTTCTCATTTGATGCAAGAATACCGTCTTTGACAGTCGCTTTCAGCAAAATCCGTTCACTCTGAATCCCCTGCTCCATCCAGTAATCCTTCATCGCGGTATATCCTTTGTCTTTGCTCACCACAACCACTTTTCCCGCAAAGCCTGCTCCAATCATTGCTCCAATCATGGAGACAATATAAAAATCCAAAGCATTTTTTCCCGTTCTCTTCAACCGGACGGCCTGAAAACAGCATCCGGACTGCAAAATGAAATCCATGGATCTTTTGGAGATCTTCTCACAGGCAGCGCTGTAAAAAATCGTAATCGTGTCCGTATCGTAAAGATGTTCCAGCCCCTCCAGACCCGCTTCGCGGACGTTTTCATAATCAATCAGAAAATGCAGCTTGTCCTTTTCTCCCATATGTTGACGTCACTCCTTTTCGTTATTCCGTCTTATGTCAAAATTCTTTTTAAACACAACCTGGGCTAAATCCGCTAAATCTGCTATTCTTCAAGTGAGCCTTACACATTCAATTGTAATCTAAATATGAACCAACGTCACCGAACTGCATGTGCTCATTCTATGTAGTATATATTATATATTATTAATATATACTTTTCAAGATATATCAGAAAATTATTTTGTATACATTATCTGCTGTTACTTTATTTAAATATAGGGGGAAGATCAAGTAATTCCTGAAAAAGGAAACAAGAGACACGAATGATTCGCCATTTAACAATAGGCGAATCACTCTCTGTGCATCGCATTCTTTCTGTATCGAAAATCTGCCTCATAGCCGGATTGGATCTCTTATGTATGGCTCAATCGGGGGCAAGGTCAGCTGTATCATCTTCTTCCATCAGCGTTTTCAGCCGCTCCAGTACATGCCCCAGCACGTAATAGGTAGTCTCGTACCGCAGAAAATCCAGTGTGTTTTCATCCCACATAAACTTCAGGCTCGCCGGAAATTCATCGTCCGACTCCCAGAACTGCAGCATCAGCGGAAGAAAGGAAAATGGATGCAGAAGATAAGAGACATCTCCAATCTTCTGCTTTTCTCCGCCAAGAGTCTCACAGGCCCTTCTAAGCGCCGGCAGACGTCCGTCGAAATACTCCGCGTATTTTCCATACAGGTCATTTCCAAGACCGGATGAGCGAACCGTCCCTTTCAAATCATTAACCTTCACAAACTGTCCCGACAGGCGGCAGTTCTCTTTCGAGTCACACAGCACATCAAAGATTGCAAGCACTTCGTTGAATCCCGCGTGCTCTGCATGGGCGAATCCATCCGTTGTCCACTCCGTCCGTCCAGAGCGGCGGTCAATTCGATAATCCCGCCCCACAAACTCTATGTACAGATATTGCTCGTCGTGTTTCAGCTGAAATTTGTCAATCATGTTTTCCTGATCATAGTTCAGAAATCGCTGCTCCGCACTGTCTCTTGTAATGTCATAATTGGATGATGCCATCTTTACCAGCCCTTCTCTTCTAAACAAGTATGCCTTTTTCGCTCTACAGCCGGTCATACTTCTCGCTGTTTCTTCCAGATTTTTCTGCCAGATAAGCAAATCAAGCATTCGCTCATCGACCGTCCTCACGAAACTGTCTCCGAAATGCTTCATAGTTTTCCGTGTTTCTGGGCGAACAGAACACCGCAAACTCAATTGTCCGGAAGTCTCCTCTGTGCTGCTTCACCGCTTCATAAATGCCGGCTGCCACAACCGGAGCAGGATTCTGGAAGGCTCCGAGTATTACGGTATCATTGCCATTAGCTTTTGCAATATCCAGGATACGATTTGCCCTTTTCTCATGAAGCTTTTTCAACTCGGAATCTTTGATCCTTACCGCCTGGCTGCCCGAACCGGGGTTCATGGCGTTACTCGGCTTTGCCCGCAGATTCGGCGCGGCACAGGTGATCACATCTACTGTGTACCAGTCCTTTTCCGGCACGATCTGCGGCATGGATGTATCTGACTTAAAAACAACCACTCCAGGAGTATAGATACAGTCATCATTATAAAGCGCGTCTAATCTCCCATCGGAAAGCATCTCTTTATGCCTGTCATGGAAGCTGGCTCTCACGGAAGCCTTACTGATGCATGGATAAAGAGTGCTGCACCTGCACAGACATTCCTCCTGTGCAGAAGAGCCCCTCTTTACTCCGCCACCCGGATTCGTGGCAGATGCAAAATTCAGCAGACATACTTTCCGGTCTTTGTAAACAGACGCCGCCTCGAAGCTTCGCTTCTTCGAAACCACAATCTGCGCGTCCTGCTCGTAGACGGTGCCATTCGCACAGGAATTTTCCGCGCCATCTGCAGTGCCATTAAAAGTGTCATTTACAGCACCATTTTCAGTCTTATTTGTGATATCATTTGCTGCGCCATTCGCAGCCTCATCCAGTGTCTCGCCTTCCAGATATACCCTCTGCGCCGCCAATGATTTTTGAACAGCATCCTTTAATCGTGCATGATTTCTGCACTGCGCCATGGTATCGTTAAATACCTGAATCATATCCTCTCTGTTGTTCCAGCCCATGATTATATTCCTCCGCTTTTTCCTGTTCTTTTTCAAAATCATACAGCCTGCGTCTTCGATTTTCTACGAAAATCAAGACATAAAACGAGCGCCACTGGCGCTCAACAACCCGGTGAAAGGGACTAACCGCCGCCGCCATCTCGGCAGCACCATGTTTAGATTCTACAATACGAGGCGAATTGCGTCAATTCTATTTTTGCAATAATCAATCAAATAATTTTTATTGCTAACTATTTTGTAGCAGATAGTGTTGCCGCGGCGTAGCCGCATATTATTTTATAATTCATGTAATTAACGATAAACATTAAAAAAGTATTGACAAACATTATTTTCAAGTCTATACTACAGCATGGATTAACGATAAACATTAATTTTTTTACGAAAAGGAGTAATATGCCATGAACACGAATACTGAGCGTGCAAGCACTGAGCTGGAAAAAATGAAGAAATGGGGACATGCGCTGGACAAAATAACTCAAGTCGCTGGCAAGGTAATGTATGTATTATGTATCCTTGGAGGAGTACTGATCTTAGTAAATATGCTTGGCTTTCTTAATACTACGGGGCTAACTGTAGACCTGACCTGTTTTGGCCATACCATTCATTTTCAAGAGCTTTCATATCCCTTGCAAATAACGGTGAGTTTATTAATGATTGCAATGCTGGTTATAACATGTATCATGGTTCGGGCATTGGTTCATGCGCTGGGAAGCGTCTTTCAATCAATAGCAAATGGCAGGCCCTTTGAGAATAGCGTTATTACAGGTTTTCGCAAAGCAGCTCTTTGGATTGCAATTCTTGGAGTAGGCAATGGAGAAATCTTCGGACTCATTATTGCCGCGCTATGTCTGTTTCTCTCATATGTATTTCATTACGGAATGCTTTTGCAGCAAGAATCAGATGAAACCTTATAAGGAGATGATTTACACATGGGAAAAATAATATTGCGGCTGGACCGCGTTATGGCGGACAGAAAAATGTCGCTAAAAGAATTATCATCGATCGTTGGAGTATCGAATGTGAACTTATCCAAGATAAAAACAGGTAAAATAAGTGCCATACGGTTTTCGACATTAGAAGCTATTTGCGAAGCGTTAGACTGCCAGCCAGGAGATATTTTGGAATATAAGAAAGACGAGGAACAGGCATGAAACGAGTTTTAAAAATAGCGCTGCAGATTTTGGCAATTCTATTATTTGTGATACTTTGTCAATTACCAGGCGGCATTTGGGTGGACTCCTGGGAGATAAATAAGATTGCGCTTCCACTGCACTACTTTGTCGCCTCAATCGTATATTTTGTATTGTTTTTCTTTGGTTTTAAATATATCCGGAATCATTTTTTCAAGGATATTGAAATTTATGGACTGAATGAAGTAAAAATACACAGGGGCTATCTGCTATACGGTATAGCAGAATTAGTTTTATTCTATGTAGGAGCTATGATTATTGGAGGACAATTCGTTTTCCCTGAAATGGATCTTTATCTGTTCGCGCAAAATGCGACAAGTTTTCCTGGAACATTTTTAGTTGCTCCCATCATAGAAGAACTGGTTTTCAGAGGACTTATTCAGGGTATCATTTCAAAAAATTATAACAGATACGCGGGAGTGATCGTGTCTTCTCTTATTTTTGGAGCTGTGCATCTCATGAATGGAAGCTTGAGCCTTATCAGCGCCTTTCAGCTTATTATCAGCGGGGCTCTGGTAGGCGTCATGTTCAGCTGTATTTATTTATCGACTGGTTCCATTTGGGCAAGCGTTACGGTTCATGCGTTATATAATGGCATCGGGACATTAATTCCAGTAGATATCACAAGCACAAACGACTGGCCTATTGTTTTTGTCTTAAATAGCAAAAACCAGCTACTGACCGGTGGAGATTACGGATTTGACTGCGCGCTTACAACCGTTATTGGATTTATTCTAATAACAAGTTTCATCCTGCATCGGGAATATAAAAAGAAACAATCACAATAACATATACTCAACTACCTCCGTAATATTTTAAAATATCGCCAGGCAGACATTTTTTAGTTCATCTCGAATGTCTGTCAGGAAAATCACCGGTTTTGGAACTCATTTAGAGCCATCGCCGGTGGTTTGCCACTTAAACTCCGCCATCTACTTCTTCTTATAGACTAAGTTATTTGTATTTCCTGTTTTAACAACAAATCCTGTAGACATTAATAACTGTAAATATCTCCACGTTGTAGTTTCTGATTTTCCGCAGACTTCTTTTGCTTTCATCG
>JAJBVE010000074.1 GCA_020859995.1 Clostridiales bacterium | reverse complement strand
TCAGCTGGCTAGAGCACACGGTTCATACCCGTGGTGTCGAGAGTTCAAGTCTCCCCTCCGCTACTGAAAAGTCCCGGGAACCCGCTTAAATGAAGGGTTCCCGGGACTTCTTTTTCCTCAAAATCCCCAGGGCAATCAAAAAGGCAATCATAAGGAGAATCAGACGTAATTGTTCATCAGAGCCGCTTATCTTGTACTACTATTTCTTCTCAAAAAGTCCAAAAGATGCTGTCGTATTTTGGCGCATTGTGTTATACTATGAAAATCACACCGAAATGACATTATGGAGAGGAAATTCATTGGCAGCAGAGCCGAAAAAGGAGAAGAGGGAGTTTTTTGATGCGCGATTATCGGAATGAATATTGGGATTTTAACAGACTGCAAAAGGAAAGACAAGAGAAAAACCAATTAAGGTACAAATATAAAGATACATGGAGCGATATATTTTCTTTTGAACGGGATCCTCAACGTTTCCATTACGACACAGAGAAACAGAAAAGAATTCCTCAGTTCAAAAAAATTAACAGTGATGCTTATTCTCCACAGGAGCTGCTGGATCTGATTGTCAATAAAAAGAAAGTTTTGTTAGAAGTGAATTTAAATCCGGATTACAGCACTCACCGGCTTTACAGCTACGCTGCAGCAGGGTATGGGCTGAAAGCATACGCCAGGGATCTTAGCCCTGATAAACTTGCCTGTCTTGCCGGAGAAAAAGAAGTAGCAGCGTTTGAGGCGGATTTTTGTCTGTGCAGTGAGAAAACATATACTTATAGGAAATATAGTGAAACTTCTGATGGCTTCAGCTTCTGGGAAGACGCCTGTGAATTAAAGCCGGCAGAACTTTTCCTGCATAGTTTATCAGAGGCAGAAGAGTCTTTTGCATCTGAGGATAGCTGGATTAGTTATGGCAGCGGATGTCTTTGTATTTTTAAAAACGAAACAAAAGAAGCAGATTTTATTAGTGCGAAAATTTCCGAATTAAAAGAGCATCCGGAAGAAACAGAATTGTATCTGTCAGATTATTATGGAAACAATCAGGGAGATTTATGCTGCGTTTTTGATGAATGGTGGCTGCAAAATCACCGGGAATACCTTTCCGGCCTTAATAATTTGCCTCTGTCTCTGACAAGAGAGGTTGGAGATTTCCGGGTTTCCGGCAATCAGACAATTGTGGGAGTAAACGGTTATATCCGGAAAACGGCGACATATGTCACGATCCCCGATTACATCAGGCGGATTGGGGAAAGAGCATTCGCTGGATGTGAGAACCTCATGGCAATTGCCATCCCGGATTCTGTTACAGAAATTGGCGCGGGTGCTTTTTATGGCTGTGCTTCTTTAGAAATCATCAAAATTCCTTCCTCTGTAAAAACGATCAGAGAGGAAACATTTGCACATTGCACCAGTCTGAAAAAAGTAATTCTGCCGGATTCTCTTACGTCCATAGAAAAACATGCATTTTACCGCTGCCGCTGCCTGTATGATATTTCTGTCACGCCAGATATTCAGGTTGACGAAACTGCGTTTGATCTTTGCTCACATGATTCTCAGACGATTGCCTTAATCTGCCCGGAAGACTTAATCTGCCCGGCAGAGATTCGTGAAGAGACTGTTTCCGGATTATTAAAAATGCTTAAAAAGGTAATGCCGCCCGAATACAACTTTACGGTTTGTACTGATATGATAGGTGCCTGTTATGAATCAGATATCCAGATCCTCGTTATAGACGCGAGTCTCCTTATCGATGAAAGTGATGACATCAATGGAGAGGACGATGATTATTATGAAGACTTTTCCTGGAATGTGAACATTATTTCCAGCGATATTGTGGAAATGTTTGGGGTTTATCATGCCCCGGCATTTATGTTTCTTGATATCGATTTGAGTGACGCGGATCTCGAAGCTGAGCAGTTGACAAGAGATTATCTGGAAAACTTTGTGCCTGAGGTTGCTTCAAACCATGGTCTGGATGAAGAAATAAATGATAAATTATATGATGTTGTTTTCTTTTCTGTAAAGACTGGAAATACATTTACAAACTGGTATCATACAAAAACAGACCTGATGGAGTTTGTAAAAAATTTAAGGCCGGGATTGAAGGAAGAATATGATAAATTATTCTTCAAATTGGATCCGGAAAAAGATCCCCTCGAATATTGCGATTTTTTTGATGGTGATGATGACGAGGATTATGATGAATAATTTGGCAATTTTGGCGCATCCGGCCTGGTTACTGATTAGAGGGTTTAAGTGATGATATTTTTACAGGGTGCGAGAATCTCAGATAATCGTTTACACAGAAAACAGTTTCAAAAGCCGTGTGTTCGCTTCAATTTTAATGATGCGCGCACGATCGCGATCAGGTGAAAAAGCGCCGGTCAGAAATGGCAGTAATGGCAACGGGGAAGTCCCCTGCCCGATTCATTTAAGCCACGCGGCCGCAATGCCGTATATCGACAGCGCCAGTCCCACCCAAAGCAGCACGGTGTTCGCGATACCATCCGAATAGCATAGCTTTACGCAAAATCTGGCTTTTATCGGATATAAAAGACGCAGTGGTTTTTTGTTCAGGCAATCCAGAAGCAGGTGCGACAGGCATCCAATACTGAATCCAGGCAGAAGCGCAGGACAAAGAAGATATATTGCCGCGCCCATCAGGATGCAGAACAGGAATGAATGAGAAAAGTTTCGGTGCCCGCTGATTCGCCCGGCCGCGCAGAGGATAGACATCAGCAGGAACCCCATAAGGAGGGTATTACTGATGCATGCCTCTAAGATCTTTCTCAGCAGCATCACTGGCTGCGCCTGCCCCCAGAATACAGCGGCGGTAATGACCGCTCCGGCAATGATTCTTCCATAGAGCGTATCACGGCTGACCCGGGTGGATTTAATGTCGATATCCGGTATGACGGCTCCAAACGTGCTGCCGATAATGGCCGCGGATATGCCGGCTGCCGTATGTGGATGTAAGAGAAGCAGAGACGCGCCGATCCCCATTGTTATGTGTGTTTTGCTCATCATATGATGTCGTTCCCCCAGATGTATGAATGCATGCGGTTACAGCACAGTGACAGCAGCTATTTGTGAGATATAAAAAAATTTCGTCTTATGCTGCCTGCTAAATAGTAGGCGTTTTCTCTTAAATTGTCAAATATCAGAAAAAGTTTTTCTTTTATTTATAATCCGGTTCTGTTTGCGGCGAAGCGCCATACTTCAGGTGCGCAGACAGAATGGAGAAAAAATATCAATGTTGCTTTACCTGCGATTTTATGTATAATGGTTATAGAGAAGAGATGCGGTTAACGACAGAATCGCCAGATTCTGGAGATTATGTGGTGCTGGACATCCAGTGGATGTCCGTTTAGCACCGACCGAAGTGAAACGAAGAGCGGTTTTCTTCACAAAATATGAAAAATGAGGAGGATCTGTAAATGGCGGGGATTTTATATGGAGTCGGAGTGGGCCCGGGGGATCCGGAGCTTTTAACCCTGAAAGCGGTGCGCCTGATCCGGGAAAATGAGGTGATCGCGCTGCCGGGAGAAAACGCGCGGGAAACCATCGCTTACCAGATTGCGGTGCAGGCGGTGCCGGAGCTGGCACAAAAGCAGCTCCTTTCTCTGGATATGCCTATGACGCATGACCGCGTTCATCGCGATCGCTGTCACGACCTGGCGGCGGATGCGGTGGAGGAGCAGTTGAAAAAGGGCGAAAATGTCATTTTTCTGACGCTGGGAGATCCGTCTGTTTATTCGACTTATCTGTATATCGAAAAAAGGATTGCTGCCCGCGGTTATCAGACCGAAATGGTCAGCGGGATTCCTTCCTTTTGCGCGGCGGCAGCGCGCGTTGGTATTCCGCTTGCCGAGTGGAACGAGCCGATCCATGTGATCCCGGCCGTGCACCGGCTGGATCAGGAGCTGGATGCGCCGGGCAGCTATGTACTGATGAAGTCCGGCAAACGGATGGATCAGGTGAAAGAGATTCTGCGAAACAGCGGCCGTCAGGTCGTGATGGTGGAAAACTGCGGCATGCCGCAGGAGCGGATTTACCGCGGCGTGGAGGAAATCCCGGATGATGCGGGGTATTATTCGCTGATCATCGCGAAAGAGTGACAGAAGGTGGCAAAGATTGACGATAGACTGAAGCCATTTTTAAAGGCAGCTTAAATAGAGGTGCCGCCCGCTACAGGTCATATATGCAGATCGGGAAATACTTTAAATCTGGTCATGGCGAGATATGTAAGTGCGTCCGGCAAAAAGTTGTAAAACGCGGCGCAAATGAAAAAGCCGGACAGGGAGGATTTTCGATTGATATCAAAACCAATGAGAGCGATTCTCCATGCGCTTTCCTACAGTGACATGGAGCTGGAATCTTCAAGAAAGCTGGCTGACCTGAAAAGGCTGGATCCGATGCGGATTTTCTGCCGGAAGCTGGATGCGGAGGTCTATAATGGGGATTATAAAGTCCCGCTTCGCCTGTATTTCCCTTCAGAAAAAGCGATGGAGGAGATGGAGGAGAGAGACATTTTGTTGTTTTTCCATGGCGGAGGCTGGGTGACGGAGAGCGTGGAAAATTATGACCGGGTCTGTGCGCAGATGGCATCTTCGACCGGACATCTGGTGGTCTCGGTGGAATATCGTCTGGCTCCGGAGCATCGTTTCCCGACAGGATTGCTGGACTGCTATGCGGCGGCCAGGGCATTGTACCGCGGAGAACTGTTGCTGCCGGAGCAGGAACCATTGCACAGCGGATCTTCAGAACCAAAACTGCTGCACAGCGAAGAATTGCAGCCAGAGTCGCGTCGAAGAATGTGTCTGCCCGACCTTCATGTGGATACAAAGCGAATTACGGTAATTGGGGACAGCGCGGGAGGGAATCTGGCGGCGGCTCTGTGCCTGATGGCGAGGGGTACCGGCGAGTTTCAGGTGGAACGTCAGATTTTGATTTACCCTGCACTCAACAATTGCTATACGGAAGAGTCCCCATTCCCCTCGGTACAGGAAAATGGAGACGGATATCTGCTGACCGCGAAAAAGATGCAGCGCTATCTGGACCTGTACCAGAGCTCGCCCGAGGATCGGCAGAATCCCTATTTTGCGCCGCTGCTGGCAGATAATCTGCAAAATATGCCGTGCACGCTGATCCTGACTGCGGAATACGATCCGCTGCGGGATGAGGGAGAGGCCTATGGAGAGAGGCTCCGTGAGGCGGGCAATGAGGTGACTATGCACCGGATCCCGGAGGCGCTGCATGGCTTTTTTGCTCTGGGGATTAAGTTCCTGCATGTGCAGGAGAGCTTTGAGTATATTAACCAGTTCCTGGCCTGACCGGTTGTTTATCAGAACCGGGGCTTGCCTTCCAGAAAGGAATACTCTGCGGAATGGCAGGCCACCAGAGAGAGGATATTTTGCGGATTGGCAGGCCGCCAGAGAGTGGGCACTCTGCGGATTGGCAGGATGCCAGAGAGATGGACATTTTGATATTGGAGAGGAAGACGCATGTCGGAGTTTGGATATTCACAGTGGCGAAAACTGGATAATGCCGGACTGGCGTTCCCCGCGGCGGCCGGAGAGAGCAATAACCGTGTCTTTCGCTTTTATTGTCAGCTGAATGAGACGATTGACGGCGGCCTGCTGCAGAAGGCGCTGGATCTGACAATGGAGAAATATCCGCTTTTTCAGGCAGTGCTGCGCAAGGGCCTTTTCTGGTTTTATCTGGAGCGGCGAGACATCCGGGCGATCGTAGTGGAGGAGCAGAAGGCTCCCTGCGGCAATCTGTATATCCGTGATAAGAAATCGCTGCTGTTTGAGGTTTCCTATTATGAAAAACGGATTAATTTTGAAGTATTTCACGCCCTGACAGACGGCACAGGGGCAATGCATTTTCTGGAGGAGCTGGTAAAGAATTATCTGACGCTTGCCCATCCGGAGGTTTCTTTCCCGGAGCTGCTTCCGGATGAAAAAATTACCGGAAAGGAGCAGGAGGAGGACAGCTTTTCACAGTATTATTCCAACCGCGGGGAAAAAGAACACGAGAAGAAGCATTTTGCCGCTCAGCTGAAAGGAGAGCGGCTGGCGCAGGATGAGATGCGGATTACGCAGATCGAGATCCCAGTGCAGGAAATGCTTGCGAAGGCACACGAATACGGCGTATCGCTCACCGTGCTGACGGTGTCGATGCTGCTGTTCGCGATCCATGGGGTGATCCCGGTGGGCAGGCAGCACCGGCCGATCAAGCTGATGGTGCCGGTCAATCTGCGCAATTATTTTCCATCCAGGTCGATGGCGAACTTTTTTGGCTGGATCGAAGTGGGATATGAGTTCCGGGAGGATACGACTCTTGAAGACGTGCTTACGGATGTGAAGAGCCAGTTTGAACGGGAGTTGGATAAAAAGCATCTCGCTGCCCGGCTGAACGCGTGGGTTGGTCTGGAAAAGCATCCCGTCCTGCGGGCAGTGCCGCTGGGGATCAAGCAGTTTGCGCTGGCGCTCGGGACCAATCTCGGGTCACGGAATGTCACTGCGGTCTGCTCCAATGTCGGGATTATCCGCATGCCCGAAGCGTATGCGCCTTATATTGATACCTTCCGGCTGTTTTCCAGCACAGAGACGATGCAGCTGTGCTCCTGCACCTATGGCGGCAAGCTGGAGATCGGGATCACCTCGAAGCTGCCCTCTGAGAGAATCCAGAAAAATTTTATGCAGCTGCTGAAGGAAAAAGAAATTTCCTATACGGAGCTGGAGCCGGATTTTCCGGGCTACCGAAAGGAACGGTCAACGGAAGGAAAAACACTTTTTTCCATTTTTACTTTTCTGTGTATTGCGGTGGCAGTGATCTGCGGCATGGTAAACGCGATGATTTCGAAGCAGCTCAGTTGGAGCTGGTTTGTGACGGCCGGGGTCTTTTCTATCTGGCTGGTGGCTTCCGTTGCCTACCGAAAGCGGCGCAACCTGTTGAAAAACGAGATGTGGCTGCTCATTCTGATTTCTGTAATCGGAGTGCTGTGGGATCGGTTCACCCGCTGGCGGGGCTGGTCTGTTGATTTTCTGATACCGGTGGCGTCGTTGGCTGTGCTCGCTTCCGTCCCGGTGATCGCCCGGATCCAGCACCTGGAGAAGCAGGAATACCTGTTTTACCTGGTACAGTCCTGCGCCTTCGGCCTGCTTGTGCCGGCTCTTTTGTTGATGACGGGGATTGTGGGTCTGCCTTACGCGTCGATTCTTTGCGCGGGCATCAGCTTTCTGGCACTGGCCGGACTGTTTCTCTTCCAGAAACGGGCGACTACGCAGGAGCTGAAAAAGAAATTCCGGATGTGAGGATACGACAAATTTTTCGTTCTGTGATTTTAGGAATTGTTTTTTAATCAAAATAGGATATAATGTGACTTGAAAGAAGTTCGCCACGCTGGCGTGAGCGAACTTCGCAAGTTAACGAGCAGCTGCTTTTGCTGCGAGTGTGACCAGAAGAAATTTGCGGCGCTTGCGCCGGGAAATTTCGATGGTCAACGAGCTACGCAGTTGCGAGCAGGCAAGTGAAACACGAACAGAACATTCATCTGCTGTAGCCAGAGCGTTTCCTGGATGCGGTAAGCTTCTTATGCGCATAGCTGGTAATACGGAGGCTTCCGGCTGACGTCCGTGCCGTAAGGAATCCCGCGGCACTGCCGGGAACTGTTATGGCGGATGACTCAGTGGAAATGAGCGGAGGACACGAAAATGAAAGCATTTATGGACAAGGATTTTCTCCTGTCGACGGAGACTGCAAAGAAGCTGTTTCACGAATATGCGGAGACGACGCCGGTATTGGATTACCACTGCCACATCAATCCGCGTGAGATTGCGGAAGACCGCAAGTTTGACAACATCACGCAGGTATGGCTGGGCGGCGATCACTACAAATGGAGGCAGATGCGTTCCAACGGAATTGATGAAAAATACATCACCGGCGATGCCTCAGATCGTGAGAAGTTTCAGAAATGGGCCGAGACGCTGGAGAAGGCGATCGGTAACCCGCTGTATCACTGGAGCCATTTGGAGCTGCAGAGATACTTTGGATATCACGGTGCGTTAAATGGCAGGACGGCAGAGGAGGTCTGGAATCTCTGCAACGAAGCGCTTCATCAGGATGATATGAGTGTCCGCAACATCATCCGCAGGTCCGGCGTGACGCTGATCTGCACGACGGACGACCCGGTGGATACGCTGGAATGGCATGATATGATCGCAAAGGATGAGACTTTTGATGTGCAGGTATTGCCGGCATGGCGTCCGGATAAGGCGATGAACCTGGAAAAGCCGGATTACGCGGACTATATCGCGAAGCTTTCTGAGGTGAGCGGGACGGATATTACGACCTTTGAAGATCTGATGAAAGCATTGAAAATCCGTATGGAGTATTTTGCCGCGAGAGGCTGCTGCGTATCGGATCATGGACTGGAGTATGTGATGTACGCTCCGGCTCCGGCGGAAACGATTAACGTCATTTTCACGAAACGTCTGCAGGGCGAGGAGATTACCCGCGCAGAGGAGATTCAGTTTAAGACCGCGTTTATGCTGGCGATGGGCAGACTCTGCCATGAGTTTAACTGGGCGATGCAGCTTCATTATGGCGCGAAGCGCGACAACAATCAGCTGATTTATAAGTCACTGGGACCGGATACGGGCGTTGACTGCATCAACAACTACGCTCCTTCTTCCGAGCTGGCGGATTTCCTGAACGCGCTGGTGGTCGAGGACAAGCTCCCGAAGACGATCCTTTACAGCCTGAATCCGAATGACAATGCGGCAATCGGCACGATCCTGGGCTGCTTCCAGGGGACAGAGGCAGCCGGCAAGATTCAGCAGGGCAGCGCCTGGTGGTTCAACGATCATAAGCAGGGCATGACCGATCAGATGATTTCACTGGCAAACTTGGGCCTGCTGGGCAATTTCCTCGGTATGCTGACGGACTCCAGAAGCTTTTTGTCCTACACCAGACATGAGTATTTCCGCCGCATTCTGTGCAACCTGATCGGCGGCTGGGTTGAGAACGGTGAGTATCCGGACGACGAAGTGGCGCTTGAGCAGATCATCCGTGGGATTTCCTACGGCAACGCGGTGCGTTATTTCGGTTTCAAGCTGGATCCGGACGCCCGCAGAGCGTGAAATGCCTGCCCATTTGGCGGAACTTGAAAAATCCATAAATGGGTACTTGACAGTTGGGAAACAGATGCAGGAAGGTAGCAGCCGGGATCAATTTGCTGCAGAATCAACAAGATGTCAGAAAGTACAGGTCCAGGATGGCTAACCGTAACTGGAACAATCGCGCAAGGTCAGGAGAGAAATTTATCTTTCTGGTCGACGTGTGTGAGCATTAAAAAATACATATATAGAAGAAAGGGAAAGCTGCTGGCATGCCTGTGTCAGCAGCAGGGTATGAAATCATGGAATTAAATTTAAGACCGGCAAGTGAGTGCAAGTATGACGCGGTTTCTTTAGGCGAGGTAATGCTCCGCCTGGATCCGGGCGAGGGAAGAATCCGTACTGCCCGTTCCTTCCGCGCATGGGAAGGCGGCGGAGAGTACAATGTTGTGCGCGGACTTCGCAGATGCTTCGGGTTGCGCACAGGTGTGATCACCGCGTTCGCTGACAATGAAGTCGGAAAACTGATGGAGGACTTTATCCTGCAGGGCGGTGTAGATACTTCGATGATCAAATGGATGAAAACGGATGGCATCGGACGCGTCTGCCGCAACGGCATCAACTTCACCGAGAGAGGCTTTGGTATCCGCGGAGCAGTCGGCTGCTCGGACCGCGCTAACACAGCGATATCCAAGGCTACACCGGAGGATTTCGATTTTGACTACATCTTCGGCGAGCTCGGCGCGCGCTGGCTGCACACGGGCGGCATTTATGCAGCTCTCTCTGAGCAGTCCTGCGAGACAGTCATCGCCGCAATCAAGACCGCGAAAAAGTATGGAACGGTCGTTTCCTACGACCTGAACTATCGTCCTTCCATGTGGAGCGCAATCGGCGGCCAGGCGAAGGCACAGGAAGTGAATAAGGAGATCGCGAAGTACGTGGATGTCATGATCGGCAACGAGGAAGATTTTACCGCCTGCCTTGGTTTTGAGATCGAAGGCAATGACGCAAATCTCAAGGAGCTGAACATCGACGGTTACCGCAAGATGATCAACGAGGCGGCAAAGACCTATCCGAACTTTAAAGTTGTAGCTACAACCTTAAGAAAAGTAAAAACCGCGACTGTCAATGACTGGAGCGCACTCTGCTGGGCGGACGGCGAAATCTACAAAGCGGCGGATTACAACGGACTGGAAATCATGGACCGCGTAGGCGGAGGTGATTCCTTCGCATCCGGCCTGGTGTATGGCCTGATGATGGGCAAGGGTGCAGAAGCGGCGGTCAACTATGGCGCGGCGCACGGAGCTCTGGCAATGACCACCCCTGGCGACACCACAATGGCAAGTCTCAAGGAAGTAGAAGGCATCATGTCCGGTGCAGGTGCGAGAGTGCAGAGGTAAAAAAATCGCTGGACAATTTGCGCAAGAGAGCAGAGGTAAAAAATCGCTGGACAATTTGCGCAAGAGAGCAGAGATAAACATAATTAAGGAAGTATTTGTGATTAAGCGTGACAGGTCCTTGGCAGGAGCGGAACCATCAGATTCCGCTCCTGCTGCGTACAGGCACATGAAGGCATAAGGGAGAAACTGTCTCTTACCTGGAGGTATATCAGGTATAAAACAAAGTGGAGGGAAAAATACTATGAAAGATGAGAACTGCGGCTACTGTGTGGGCGGTGAGCCTTTGGCAAAATTTGGGATCAAAATCTGTGATCTGGATGTGAGCCAGCTGATCTTGTTTAAGGAACAGAGTAAACCGGGCAGATGTATTGTGGCATATAAGGATCATGTCAGTGAGCTGGTGGATATCAGCGATGAAGAACGGAACCGCTTTTTTGCTGACGTGGCGAAGGCTGCCAGAGCGCTTCACAAGGCATTTTCTCCTGATAAAGTCAACTATGGTGCTTACGGAGATACCGGCTGCCATTTACATATGCATCTCGTCCCCAAATATAAAGATGGAGATGAATGGGGCGGCGTGTTCCAGATGAATCCGGATAAAGTTTATTTAACTGAAGCAGAATATACTGCAATGATCGAAAAAATCAGAGAATGTCTGTAGGCAAACGGACTGTGTGTGCAGAGATAAAAAATACGCGCAAAAATGCATAAAAAAACCCCGGAAAAAACCTGTAAAAACGCTGAAATTAGTATCCTTTCTGAAAAAAGACTTACGTAAACCTTTTTTTTCTGCTAAAATAGCAACAGAAGTTGTTTGTGTGCATATAAAAGGAGAGTGAAGTCAGAATGTATTCAGTGGGAGATTACGTGGTAAAGGCGAACAATGGAGTATGCCGCATAGAGGATATCGTGCATCTGAATCTTTCGAGTGTGAGCAGTGACCGGCTGTATTATCTGCTGGTGCCGCAGTCGGATAAAAGCGCGAAGCTTTATGTCCCGGTGGATACGAGCGACAGCCTGATCCGCAGCGTACTGAGTGAGGAAGGCGCGTGGGCGATTATTGATAAAATTCCGGATATCAGCGAGACCTGGATCGCCAATGACAAGCTTCGCGAGCAGGAATACAAAGAAGCAATTAAAAGCTGTGATCCGGAGCTTCTGATCGGCATTATCAAGAACATTTATCTGAGAAAAGCAAAACGCCAGTCGGAAGGCAAAAAGAGTACATCCGTAGATGACCGCTATTTCAGAATGGCGGAGCAGGCTCTTTACTCAGAGTTGGCTTTCGCGATCGGCAGGCAGCCGGAGGAGATAAATACGATCATCCAGGACAGGATCAGTAAGCAGTGATTGCTTTGCAGAGTCTGAGACTGAAGGGGATTGAAACATAGATACACCGTTCCTGAAATTATATTTCAACAGGAACGGTGTATCTTTTTAAGGCATGACCGGATCTCCATTGTGGAGTTTTTCGTTTCATAAATTGAGATTCGGAACGATTTTACACGACTGCCTCTATTAGAAGCTTGTCTCCGAGTTGTATTCTTTTCAGCCCGATTTCTTTCTTTTTATTGAAACAGAAGCTGAGCATGTAGCCCTTGTCCAGGTGGTAATAATCGAGATAATCTCTCAGCTGGTTTTCACCGCGAGTATTGTAGGCGTTGCCGTGCCAGATCTTGAGTTCGATCACATATTGCTTTGTTTTATAATCGATAATAATATCAGTGCGTTCCATATTGCGGGTACGCGATTCGATGTAATAATTACCTTCTCCGTTAATGATAGGACGCAGATAAAGCAGAAAATATTTTCTGCCGTCATCTTCTTTAAATTTCTCGTCCTGATCGCCATACAGATCATCAAAACTGACAACGAACCGCTCCAGAATCAGATCCATATCCAGTTCACCATTGCGAATGAACTGATATTTTTCACGCATGCCCAGGCGGTAAATGTCGGTTAGCTTACTTTCCTCGGAGAGCAGGAAATAATTATATAAAAAGGTTTCAAAAATGCGGTTTGCAATGATAACGCGCGTGCCGTCTGCTTTAATGAAACCAAACATATAGGCTGTGCTGATCGACACAACATATGGGTTAAAAGAAATGTCTGCGCCATTCATCAGAATATCATACAGGATTTCTTTCAGATCCGGATACAAGTCTACTTTGTCAATCAGGGATTCGAACAACGTGTTTCTTTCAATCACGATTGCACCGACTGCTTTGGTGATGCCCTCTTTTGTCCAAGCGGCTGTACGGTTTGGAAATGCATCTGTACCCGGAAGCGTTTCGTCCAGATATTTGCAGATGCGTGATACCAGAAACGGATATCCGGCTGTGTAATCGTAGATTTCCTGGGCGATCGCATCTATATCCATTCCTGTCTTGTAATCGTTCTCATATTCGCGAAGCATTTTTGAAATATCAGCCGTGGAAAAGCTCATATCAATTTTGTAATCGGCTGCCACATTCCATGGAGAATTGGTGCTGTGCTCTAAGGAAACGCCCCCTCGCTGCGCTTCGGCGGCAAGTCGAGCCGGACCATTATAAAACGCTGCGCGTTGGTCCGGCTCTCCTTGGCTGACAAACTTTCTTTTCAGATTCTTAATATCGTATACCCCTGCCAGAATCACAGACTGGAAGGTGGAAATCAGATCTCTTTCAATGTAATTTGCTCTCAATTGCGCCAGAAAGTTCAGAAATACCTGATAATTGGAGGCCTGATCCACTTCGTCGATCATGAGGACCAGTGGCTTTTCTGAGTGCTCGCACCACTCGTTCAGGACAATAAATAACTCATCCAGAGTTTCCGCATTTCCCTTTTTTTGGGCGAAGAAGGTAAGGGCTTTGGTTGTTTCCTCTGGAATAGCGACACCCTTCATGGACAGAAGAATCCGCTTTGAAAGAGAAAAAATAAAACTGCTTTCATCAGCAAAAGAGGCGTCACTCAGCCGCTGAAAATCCAGCCGGAGCACAAGGTAGTCTTTTTTCAGATATTCTGCCAGTGCCAGCAGGGTGGTCGTTTTGCCATACTGCCGGGCACGGTTGATTGTAAAATAATCACCGCGGTCAACCATTTCTTTGATCTGTATGAGGCGTTCTGTCAGATCAACCATATAATGCTTTTCTGGTATGCAGTTCGCTGTGGTGTTGAAAATTTTGCTCATGTTTGGTTCACATCCTTTCGGTGCTGTCTGAAGGATAACAAATTCGCAGCAGTAAAATGCATGATTATGTATGTACTTTGCTGTAAGGGAGAGGCTTTGTCCGGAGCAGCTGCCAGATTTCATCTAACGTTAGTATAATTGCAAGCCGACAAAAAAACAAGGGGAATTATCTAAAGCCAATGGGCTTGCGGGTGACTTATTTCAAAAAAATGTTGACAGGCATAGGATATTAGTGTACTACTCTGATAGTACACACTTCGTTTTTTGAAAATCGGAGTGTTATATGTTCATACTCGCAAGCGAGTACGGACATATAACGGCAGGGACAGAAAGCAAAGGAGAAAAGAGGAAAGATCCTATGTTGGAATGTAAAGAGATCACAAAGACTTACGGCAGGAAAACAGCAGTAGACCATGTCTCGCTGAAGCTGGAGCCGGGACACATTTACGCGATGCTTGGTCCGAATGGCAGCGGCAAGACGACGCTTATGAAGATGGCAGCAGGGCTTGTGAAGCCAAATTCCGGCGGCTTCTGGTATCAGGGAGAGCCGGTGGGTAAGGAGAGCCGCCGCGAGATTGCGTATATGTCTACCGAGCCTTATTTTTATAACTGGATGACTGCTGAGGATGTGGGTAAGTATTATAAAGATTTTTTTGACGATTTTTCCATGGAGCGGTATCAGTCTCTGCTGAGACGGATGGAGCTGACGCCGGATATGAAAACGAAGACTCTCTCCTCCGGTATGATGGCGAAGCTGAAGATTGCGGTGACGATGGCGCGGAAAGCGAAGGTATTTTTGCTGGATGAGCCGCTCAACGGCATTGATCTGCTGGCGCGGGATGTGATCATCCAGACAGTGATTGAGGAGTGCGGGCCGGATGTTGCGCTTGTCATTTCCAGCCATCTGGTCGACGAGCTGGAACGTGTGGTGGATGCAGCTATTTTTATGAAAGAGGGCCGTCTGGTGCTGATGGGAGACGTGGAGGACCTGCGTGTGCAGCAGGGAAAATCCGTGACAGATCTGTATCGGGAAATCTATGGACATGGAGGGGAAATGTGATGGGAAAGCTGATGAAATATGAGTTCCGTAAGACGATGTTCTCCAAAATAATTCTTTTGGTGATCACAGCAATTCTGGAGATTTTGCTTCTGGCGGGCATTTTTCTGAACTGGGAGAATGGTCTTGGCTGGGGGCTCATAGGCCTGACTCTGTGTGTGATTATTGGGATTTTTTACATCGGACTGGAAAGTCTGATGGTGTTTCATCGGGATCTGAATACAAAGCAGAGCTATATGCTGTTTCTTACGCCGCACGACAGCTATCAGATCCTGGGCGCAAAGGTGCTGGAAAATGGGCTTTCCCTGCTGCTGGCAGGCTGCTTTTTCGCGGCGCTGGCTGCGATTGATTTTTCTGTCGCGGTTGCTTATCTGGGAGGATTCAAAGAACTGATAAATGTGGTGACTCATATTCTGAAACAGATCAGCGTAGAGATTCAATTCACCACGGCGGAGAGCCTGATGGTTGTCTTTGCGGTTCTGTCTGTCTGGCTGATGACGATTGTGACGGGCTTTCTGGCCATTGTCCTTTGCGCCACAGTCCTTGCCGGGAGGCGGTTCAGCGGATTTGTAAGCTTCCTGATTTTTCTGCTGCTCTCCTGGGGCTGCAGTGCTCTGACAAACCGGATTCCGGAGAGTCTGGAGACTGCAGTATATTACACTTTGTATATTCTGGCGGTGCTGGTGCTGACGGTGGTCATGTACCTGATCTCCGGCTGGATTATGGAGCGGAAGCTGAGCGTGTGACGATTCACGGCTGCTTATCCTTCATGTTTCGGATTGTGTAGTGCACTTTGGTTTAGCTGGGAGACTGTGTTTCGTATGCGGAGATTGAGGGCATAGTTTGGCGGGGCATAATCTCTAGTGACAGGCTTACCGGCAGTGAATTCGGAAATTCAGACAAAAACACTGATTTGTTGATAGTAAAAAAGACTGGCGCATGCTATACTTTGTTTGGTGAAGAAGTCAGGGATGAAAAGAGTGCCAGTCGGCAAAGAAAGACGTGGCTCTTTGAAATTTTCCTGTAATTTCACAGTAGCATTTTGGCGTCTTCTGTGAGGATGCCAGATCTGAAGGGAGGTTTTTACATGGAACTTTTTAAGAAAATACGGATGAATCTGGTAGTAAATGCGCTGCTGACGATCCTGGTAGGAATTTTGTTTGTGCTGAATCCGGCGGGGACGGGCGGCACGATTGCTCTGATCGCGGGGATCGCGATTCTTATTTCCGGCATCGGCGATATTATTCGTTATATCAGTGACCGGGATTATGGATTTCTTGTGAGCGGGAGCCTGTTTGGCGGCGTGATCAAATGCATACTTGGGTTATTTGCGATCACACATACGGGGACGATCATCACTTTGCTGTCCTATATCTTAAGCGTATTCGTCATCATCGGCGGCGTGAACTGCCTGGAAAACTCCATGCAGCTGAAGCGCGCAAATGTCTCCGGATGGATTGTAAATATGATATTGTCAGCTGCGATCCTGGCTGCGGGTATTTTCATGCTGTTCTTCCCGTTTGACGCGGCTTCGACAGCGATTGTCATCGTGGGCATTATCCTGATTGCCGACGGCCTGAACGAGCTGTTTACCTCTTACCGTATGCGTAAGATCGGCAAAGATTTTGTGAAATCGATGAAAGATATCCGGGATGAGTTTAATGGGGATATTATTGATATGTGAAATCAGGTTACAGTTCAGACCCGCATAGGAAAAATAACGTAAAATTGGTTATGGTGTGACCTGTAACGAAATCAGTTGAGAAAGGTCTGACGAACAACAGCGCTAAAGAATAAAAACTTTTCGCAATAAAAATACTTGTATTTTCCC
>JAJBVE010000141.1 GCA_020859995.1 Clostridiales bacterium | reverse complement strand
ATCACCACCAATTTTTTGCGCTTTTCAGAGTGGAATTTACTTTTTCACTTCAGCCAAATTTTTGTATTTTTTGCTGTACAGCTATATAAAGAATCTCACAGCTCCAGACGCCTTCTGCGCGGCGCAGCCGAACGATGAGAATTGCCAAAATCCATCAGAATACTCACTGCCCCGGTATCTCCCTTCCGGTTGGCATATTCCGACAGTTCTCTCAGACATGTTTCCTGCGTGCCCGCAAACCGTTCCAGAAACCAGCGCAGTCCTTCCGGATCCTTTGCATCCAGAAAATATTTGCCAAACCTAAGCAGATTTTCCCGGACATATTCTTCATACGCATTCTGTGCCTCAGATTTCAGCCGGTAAGGCCAGCGCAGCCGCCCAAGTATGAGTTCAAGCAGCAGCTCCTCGTTTTCCTGTGCCCGCGCGTATGGAAAGAGCGCGTCATACTGAGAAAAATCCAGCCTGTTTTTCGGAAAACAGTTCCGATAGCGGATCCCCGTCCCATGGACGTGGGTTTCCAGGATCCGGGCAGGCGTGTTCTCTACACCTTCCTCGTAAAACTCCGGAAAAACCAGGCGGGCACAGATCCTTCTTTCAACCTCTGCCTCGTCCTCAGAGGCAGGTTCTGCCTCTGCCGGACTTTCACATTTCCCAGTTGAAACGGTGCTATCATTTACCGGCTTTTCGTAATCCATAGCTATAGAGTCTGCACGAGCCTGTTCTCTTAAAGGCGCACAAAATTCCACCTTCAAGCTCTCCGGCAGCTCGTCCAGCACCTGCTTCAGGCCGGTTTCGCCATCTGGATCTGCGCAGACGCAAAGCTCTTTTACCTGATGACAGCCGGTAAAGCACCCGCTTCCCCAGTCGATAAGCCCTCCGGAAAATTTCAGACGCCGCAGATTCGAGCAATTATAAAAACAATAGCGGCCCACATGGCGAAGTGAGAGCGGGAGAATGATCTCCTCCAGGGCTTCTCCGCACATGGCAGAGCAGGCAACGGAAATTTTCTCCGCGTATGCAGCCGGCATGTGTGGCGTGTCCTGTCCTCCGGATACGGTTTTTCCCGAACATGCTTCTGATGGATGAGATGTGTCCTGCACTCCGTGCACAGATTTCTCCGCACATACAGCCGACAAGTGCGATAACTCCTGCCCCGCAGATGTATATGTATTATTTTGTATAGTCGCTCCTGTATCAGGCTCAGCCGCCCAGGCCTTGCCTTCGCGCAGCGCATCATACAGGGCATTTTCATCCATATGTGCAGAAAAAGCGTACGGGGCTAGCCCCACAACCGGCACCCCCGCGATTCGCCCGGGAATCCTTATATGTCCGTCACGCGAAAAACAGCGCAGTATTACCGCGCCGTTTTCTTCTATCTTATATACAAATAACTGTGCTGTCAGAAAATCCATTTTTCGTCCTTGTCCCGGCCGCAAACCGACGTGAACCGTTTCCTGGCACCATTCTGTCCGCAGACCAGCGTAAACCGTTTCCTAGCACCATCTGGTCCGCAGACCACATAAAGCACTCTGTTTCTCAGCATCAGAACTGTTTCTGCCGCAAAAGCAGTACGTCCATCTTTGCCGTCACGCGCGTGTCAGCACGAAAATATCATAAATCGCACGAATCGCACGTTCGAAGTCATCATCCCTCACACCAATAATGATATTCAGCTCGCTGGAGCCCTGGTCAATCATTTTGACATTGATATTCGCGTGCGCCAGTGCGGAAAAAATCCTGCCTGCCGTGCCGCGCATCGCCTTCATTCCGCGGCCCACGACCGCTATCAGCGCCAGATCCGATTCCAGATCCAGCGTGTCCGGGTTCACCGCGCGGTGCAGGCCGGAAATCACGCTCTGCTCTTTTTTCATAAACTCACTCTGGTGAACGATCACGGAAAACGTATCGATCCCGGACGGCGTATGTTCGAACGAAATCCCATTCTCCTCGAACACCTGCAGCACCTTGCGTCCGAAGCCGACCTCCGAATTCATCTGATCCTTCTCAATCGTCACCGCACAGAAGCCCTTCTTTCCCGCTATACCGGTGATGGTATAGTCCGGCTGCCGGCAGGTATTTTCTACAATCAGCGTGCCTGAATCCTGCGGACGGTTGGTATTCCGAATATTGACCGGGATCCCCTCCTTGCGGAGCGGGAAAATCGCATCCGCATGCAGCACCTGCGCCCCCATATAAGAAAGCTCACGCAGCTCCCGGTAGGTAATGGTCTCGATCGTCGCGGGATTGTCCACAATTTTCGGATCACAGAGCAGGAAACCGGATACATCCGTCCAGTTTTCGTACAAATCCGCGTGCACCGCACGCGCAACAATGGAGCCGGTAATATCCGAGCCGCCGCGCGAAAATGTCTTGATGCTTCCATCCGGCATCGCGCCGTAAAAGCCCGGAATGACCGCGGTCTCCATTCCGGCCAGCCGTTCCTTCATGACAGTGTTCGTACGCTCCGGTTCAAAAACACCGTCCTCGTCAAAACACACTACTTCTGCCGCATCAACAAACGGAAATCCCAGATATGCCGACATCACCAGTCCGTTGAGATATTCTCCTCGGGAGGCTGCGTAATCACTGCCGGAGTGTGCTTCAAACCGTTCTTTAATGACCGCAAACTCTTCCGTCAGATCCAGCTCCAGTCCCAGCCCGTCAATGATCTCCTGATAGCGTGCTGCAATGGCTGCAATTTTCGCACTGATATCGCCTCTTCCGGCTGCGTGGTAACAATCATAGAGCATATCCGTTACTTTTATATCATTTGGAAATCGTTTGCCAGGAGCCGACGGAACCACAAATCTGCGTTCCTTTTCCGCATGAATAATCGCTCCGACCTTGCGGAACTGCTCCGCGCTCGCCAGAGAGCTTCCGCCAAACTTCACTACCTTTATCATGGTAAATTTTCCTCTTTCTGCGTATCATATTTTTCCCGCAGGCAGTGTCCGTCTACGGGTTGTTTTATTATGCGAAGAAAAGCACTTCGCATCTTGGCATATATCCGACAGCGAATGTCTTTTTTCGTGCCGCGCCGGCATCCTCCGGTCCTATTTATCCAGCTGAATCACGTCATCCATGCCATAGTATCCGGCCGGCTT
Source organism: Clostridiales bacterium (assembly GCA_020859995.1). Lineage (GTDB taxonomy): Bacteria > Bacillota > Clostridia > Lachnospirales > Lachnospiraceae > Choladousia. Next base: position 13,614 of record JAJBVE010000141.1, on the reverse strand, counting down.
CCCTTTCAGAAAGGCCGCTGCCTGCACGGCACCCTTTGCAAAAATGCTTCGGGAATAAGCCGTATGCTTCAGCTCAATTACTTCGTCCAGCCCGGCGAAGATCACTTCATGCTCTCCGACAATGGTGCCGCCGCGCACGGAGCTGATACCGATTTCATTCTTCTCACGGCGTTTTTTCTCCTGGCTTCTGTCGTACGTATACTCATACATACCGTCCATCGCCTCATTGACACTGTCCGCCAGGGCAAGCGCCGTGCCGCTGGGCGCGTCCAGCTTGCGGTTGTGGTGTTTTTCCACGATTTCCACATCAAAACCGGCCGGAGCGAGCACTTTTGCTGCCTCCTTTAAAAGAGCCTGCAAAAGATTGATCCCCAAAGACATATTAGCGGATCGTAAGATCGCCACCTTTTGGGACGCTTCGGTAATCTGATCCTGCTGCTCCTTCGTATATCCAGTCGTGCAAAGCACTGCCGGCACCTGTTTCTCTACACAGTACGAAAGCAGTCCGTCTAAAGCTTTTACTGAGGAAAAATCAATCACGGCGTCCGCTTCCATAGTGCAATCCGCAGGCGAAGCAAATACCGGGTAAGGCAGGTCGCCGGAATCTATCACATCAAACCCGGCCACAATCTCCATATCCTGCCGTTCCTCCACAATCTCCGTCACTACATGTCCCATGTGGCCGCAGCAGCCACTCATTATTATTCTTATCATCTCATTCTACTCCAAAATATCTGCCTTCTGGTCAGAAAACCGTCCGCAGGCATAGCCGCATCACCCATTCAGAGTGCCGCGCAGGAGACTCACTCAGCATACCATGAGCTTCTCAACTGCTGCATCATCCATGCAGAAATGCTGCGGCACTGCGCAATCTTTCCTTCTCACAGCAGGCCGTAATTCTTCATTGCCTTTTCCAGGCGGGCAGCGTTTGCCTCTTCCATCTCAAACAGCGGAGCTCTCAGCGGTCCGACCTCCATACCCATCAGATTCAGCGCCTTTTTCACCGGGATCGGATTCACTTCGCAGAAAAGTGCCTCAATCAGGTCAATTGCTTCAAGCTGCAGCGCACAACTCCTTTTCACATCTCCCTCCAGGAAAGCAGCTGCAATCTCATGCGTCTGGCGCGGCGCAACATTAGAGAGAACCGAAATCACGCCCCGGCCGCCGAGTGCCATAATTGGCACAATCTCTGCGTCATTGCCGGAATACAGCTCGATATCCTCCCCGGCGATGCTCATCAGCTTCGCAATCTGTTCAATATTTGCGGAAGCCTCCTTCACGCCGACAATGTTTTCCACATTTTTTACCAGCCACGCGACCGTTTCCGGAAGGATGTTGCAGCCGGTCCGGCTCGGCACATTGTAAAGGATAATCGGCAGTGATACGGAAGAAGCAATCTTTGTATAATGTTTTTTCAGGCCGTTCTGTGTCGCCTTGTTGTAATACGGGCTGACAAGCAAAAGGCCGTCCGCTCCCATCTTTTCCGCTTCCGTAGAAAGATAAATCGCTGTCTCTGTACAATTGGACCCCGTACCCGCAATGACCGGTATCCGCTTTGCGGTTTTCTCAATCACATACCGGATCACGTCCAGATGCTCTTCATGAGTAAGCGTGGAAGACTCTCCGGTTGTCCCGCAGACAATGATGGCGTCCGTGCCGCCCGCGATCTGCATTTCCACCAGCTCTCCCATTTTTTCATAATTCACCGAGCCATCCTCGTGCATCGGTGTGACAATTGCTACTCCCGCTCCTTCAAAAATTGCCATACGAAAACCTCCTTATCATTATGGCGCGAACTGTTTCGCAAAGCAAAGGGACTGGCGAGCAGTCCCCAAAGAATTCGAAAAACGGATCTTCAGATAGCTCTCCATCGCCCTGCGATGACAGTCATAAGGTTTTTCACCTTATGCCCAGAAAAGACAGCTTCAGGCACTGCCTCTCTTCGGCGCGTTTCCCTTCCCTCCATCCTCCTCTGCCCCTGAGCGCATCCGATTGGAGTACTTATGAACCGCGCAACCTCTATCCTGTTTCTTTTGGCAACCTGCCGTAAATCCGCTGGTCATTTTATTATAACAGCGTATCCGCCGGTCACCGTCATGTATGTTTCCACGTTTATCTCAGCGCTTCTTACATGCACCCTACTATAGCACTCATAAAAAGCTCTGTCAACACCTGTTCCGGGCGTTTCTTAGTCATTTCTTAGTCATTTCTTAGTCATTTTGGTCCTATCGCCGCGGCTACCGCGCGCACGCGTCCAACACCTGCAGCGCCGCATACGCAGGTTCCAGATAAGGATTCTCCGCCTGCGCGAAACTGCCTGTCTCCGTCAGCTCGGACAGTTTTGGATCAATCGGCATTTTTCCGGCAACCAGAATCCCCAGTTCGTCCGCGACCTCCTGAATCTTACTGGTACCAAATACTGGAATCTCTTTTCCGCAGTCCGGACAAACCAGATAGCTGTAATTCTCAATCAGGCCGAGTACAGGAATATGCATCGTCTCTGCCATATTATATGCTTTTTTCACAATCATTTTTACCAGATCCTGCGGCGTAGTCACGACAAAAATGCCGTCCACCGGCAGGGATTGGAAAACTGTCAGCGGCACATCTCCGGTACCGGGAGGCATGTCCACGAGCAGATAATCCAGTTCTCCCCAAATCACATCATGCCAGAACTGTTTCACCAGTCCTGCCAGAATCGGTCCGCGCCAGATCACCGGATCTTCGGGATTTGGCAGCAGCAAATTGATCGACATCACTTTAATATCATTGTCTGTCAATCTTGGATAAATGCCCTGGTCATCCGCTTCCGCCAGTCCGGTCATTCCATACATCCTCGGGATCGACGGTCCTGTAATATCCGCGTCCATAATACCGACGCGAAATCCCTTAGCAGCCAGAATATTCGCCAGAGAAGCGGTCACCATTGATTTCCCAACGCCTCCTTTTCCGCTGACTACACCAATCACGTGCTTTATCTCGGAATAAGCATTCAGTTCCTCGAGCATGCTCTCCGGCTTTCCGCCATTCGCGCTTGGGCATCCCTCGCAGCTCTCTCTGTCGCAGCTTGACGCGCTGCTGCATGTTACATCTGCCATTTTATTTTCCTCCTGTTTTCCCATCTGACTCCTGAGCAGACGGCACACATTTCTCAAATATAACTGTTCGCCCATCAGTCTGAGCAGCCGGTCAAATTCTCTGGTTTTGCCCTGCACCAGCAGCAAAACCATAAACCGCATCGATCGTACCACAGTCTTTCGCGTCTGTCAACCGCCGTTCCGGGCATATGTCAAAAACAATAGTAACATTCACAGCTGTGCTGTGTATATTACAGTTTTCCTCATTTTTAAATATATCCATTTTCTGATTGCATTCCGGTCGCTCAGCTCATCAGCTTTACGGCAGGAACTGAATATCGCCCTCCTTTTTTTCTAGTATTTTTCGATTTTCTTGTTGACATCGAATATTAGGAGATATATAATCACTTCAGCAAGGAGGAAACGATATGACTTATTACGGAAAACGGATTGTTCCTTTCGCGCCAAAGGCGCATCCAGACAGCCCCCGATTCAACATTTCCGAGTTGAGGGAACACAATGTCATTGGGAAAAAAATGGCCGAAGCCAGAAAAAAACAAAATCTGAGTCAGAAAGATCTCTCAGCCGCACTTGCGTCATACGGCGCCAGTGTTTCCGCCGGAGCGATCAGCAAGTGGGAAAAGGGGGATTCGTTTCCCGGCGTACTGCAGTTTCTCGCTTTTTGCGACATCTGCCATATAGATTCTATTGGAGCGTATTTTCTGGGCGACCCTCCCGAGTCAGCAGACTACTCTTCTGAGCTCAGTCAAAAGGGGCTGAATATCCTTCAGATGATCAAAGAAGCCATGATTGCCTCCGGCCAGTATACACCAATATCGCGCCGCCGGATCACAAGCCTCGCCGAAGAGGTAGAAAAGCGGCTCGTCCGGGTCAGCAGCAACCTGGCGTCCGCGGGCACTGGAAGCTTTCTGGATGAAGATCAGTTCACCGAAATGCTCTATCCAGTATCGCAAATCCCGAGTGGGACCGATTTTGGAATCCGTATCTCTGGAGACAGCATGGAGCCTGTCTATATGGACCGCCAGATTGTCTGGATCCAGCAGTGCAGCGAATTAAACCCCGGCGAAGTGGGTATTTTTATCTGCGACGGGGAAGGCTATATTAAGGAATATCACGAAGAAATGCCGGATAAGGAAGAGTATGACGAGTACTTCAGTGACGGCATCCTGCACCCAAAGATTTCTCTGGTTTCCTATAATAAAAAGTATCCGCCAAAGCAGGTATCGCCTTACTGCCGTTTTGAAATCATCGGTCGGGTACTGAATTAAATTTTCCCAGGAGGTGACATTACATGCATCCAAAAGCGCAGGCTCTGCACCCACACAAGGAAAAAGTCTATGTGACAGTCAACTCCGATACCGACGCGACCGGATACATACAGCCAAAATCAATCACCTGGCCTGACGGACGGATTTACCAGATTGAAGAAGTACGGGATTTTCGTCCAGCCGACACAGTCGGCAGCCACCTCTCCGGTGATTGCTACACCGTGGTCATCAAAGGGCAGAGAAAACATCTGTTTTATGAAAAGGCTGATGACTACTTTTCAGGCAGACACGGGCGATGGTTTGTGGAAGTCACAGCAGTCGGATAATTTGACGACTGTAACAGGAATCATTCGCAGCCGCGCCATCTTATTCCGATTATTTTGTGATCTATGCTGCCAAATCTGTTCAACCGGTCGGAAAGGATCATGCGTATAAATAATGGACAGAATTTATCTTGCTATTGATTTAAAATCTTATTTTGCATCCTGCGAGTGCGCGGACCGTCATATGGATCCACTGACCACTCATCTCGTCGTGGCAGACGAGTCCCGGACAGAGAAAACCATCTGTCTCGCCGTATCTCCATCACTGAAGGCTTACGGCATTCCAGGGCGTGCCAGGCTGTTTGAAGTGATTCAGGCGGTGGAGAATATCAACGCAGAGCGTCTGCGTACTCTTCGCCGCACCTGCGCCAGCCCCGGCGCTGCGTTTACCTCCTCATCCTTTGACGCAGAGGCACTCTCAAAAGATCCTCAGCTAAAGCTATCTTATATAGTAGCCCCTCCGAGGATGAAACGGTATGTAGAAACATCTGCGCAGATTTATTCCATTTACCTGAAGTATATCGCTCCAGAGGATATTTTTTCTTATTCTATAGATGAGGTATTCGTCGATGCCACAGCGTATCTGCACACCTATCATATGACTGCGCGTGAACTGTGCATGACCATGATCCGGGAAGTTCTCTACGCTACCGGCATCACAGCTACAGGCGGTATCGGCACAAACCTTTATCTCGCAAAGATTGCCATGGATATCATGGCCAAACACGTACCTGCAGATAAAGACGGTGTCCGAATCGCGCAGCTGGACGAATACAGCTACCGCGCAAATCTTTGGACACACACGCCGCTGACGGATTTCTGGCAGGTTGGTCACGCGACCGCGCGCAAGCTGGGAAAGCATTACCTGTACACGATGGGAGATGTCGCGAAAGAAAGTCTGAACAACCCTGAATGGTTTTACAGCACCTTTGGCATCAATGCGGAAATCCTCCTTGATCACGCATGGGGGATCGAGCCCGTGACCATGGCACATATCAAAAATTATAAAGCAGACAATCACAGCCTGACCGAAGGACAAGTATTGTCCGAGCCTTATGATTTCGCACGAGCCAGAATCATAGTACAGGAAATGGCAGACAGTCTGGTGCTGCAGCTCACAGAAAAAAGCCTCGTCACAGACCTGCTGACGCTGGATATCGCCTATGACCGTGAAAATGTCGACAAAGGCAGATCCTGCGGTGATATCAAGTCTGATCACTATGGGCGGCTGGTCCCAAAGCCCGCTCACGGCAGTACCAGGCTTAGTTCTCCAACAAACCTTGGCAGTACAATCATCGGCGCTGTCACAGATATCTTTGAACGGATCGCTGCCCAGGACCTGACCATTCGGAAAATCAGTATCTCTGCCGGGCACCTGGCTGAAGACGATGGATTTTATCAGCTGGATCTATTCACCGATATCCAGAAACAGGAGCGAGAGCGGAAGCTGCAGTCCGCAATGGCTTCTATAAAGAAGCGTTACGGTAAAAATGCCGTTTTAAAAGGAACGAGTTATCTGGAAGGCGCTACCATGCGTGAAAGAAACGGACAGATCGGCGGTCACCGAAGCGGCGAATGAGACGAAACAGTCATCCACAACAGAGGGATTTTCAATGACAAGAATATCATCATCAACAGGAGAATTTTCTACAGCAGAAAATTTACCAAAGGCAAAAAAGGATCCTGCGGCAGAGGCAGCCGCAGTGATAAAGGAGAATCCTGTGACAGAAGCTGAAGAAAAATATAAGGATATCATCCACCGTTCCTGGCCGGCAGATCCATCCATCTACCGAAAGCATCCGCAAATGTCTCTCCAGGATCGGGCCAAAATATTTGCGCCCTTTGCCGCTCTAAGGGGGCACAGCGACCGCCTCTTTGAAGAAACCGGCAAACTGCTCCGCACCGCCAGAGCAGTTCTATCCGAAGAAGAAGCTGCCATCCTCTCCGGAAAACTTCAGCAGATCAAAAAAGGTATAAAAGTCACCGTCCTATATTTTGAGCCAGATGCATCCTCTGAAGGAACCGGATATTACATCAGCCTGACTGGCACCGTCTCAGAACTCGACACCATATCGCGTTTGATTAGAATAAATACCGGAGAAAGAAATGAAAAGGGAGAAATTCAGCAGACAATCCACTTTGATGATCTGATGGATATCAGCTTACACCCTATTTCCAGCGATGGTTCTGATATTTCGCCGCAATTCTCGCTTGCATAATCAGAACAGTTGCGTTATATTTTACAAAGCACCGCGAGAATCGAAATTCATGAAAAAGGATTTTTAATTTATGCAAAGTAATCATCCAGGCTTATGGAAAATGATTCTCAAGTAAAACGGCAGCCGTCGTTTACGCTAAAAAACGGAGGAGGAAATCACATGAAAGAAAAAGTAGTTCTGGCATATTCAGGCGGGCTTGATACGACCGCGATCATCCCGTGGCTGAAGGAAAATTTTGATTACGACGTAGTATGCTGCTGCATCGACGTCGGTCAGGGAAACGAACTGGACGGTCTCGATGAGCGCGCAAAGCTCTCCGGCGCGTCCAAATTATATATCGAAAATATTGTCGATGAATTCTGTGATGATTTTGTCATGCCCTGCGTGAAGGCAGGTGCTGTGTATGAGCACAAATATCTGCTCGGCACATCAATGGCGCGCCCGGCGATCGTGAAAAAGCTGGTTGAGATCGCGCGAAAAGAAAATGCGGTGGCGATCTGCCATGGCGCAACCGGTAAAGGCAATGATCAGATCCGTTTTGAGCTTGGGATCAAGGCTCTTGCTCCGGATATCAAAATTATCGCGCCATGGAGAATGACAGATGTGTGGACCATGCAGTCCCGTGAGGACGAGATCGCTTACTGCGAGCAGCACGGTATCCATCTTCCATTCTCGCAGGATTCGAGCTACAGCCGTGACCGCAATCTCTGGCACATCAGCCACGAGGGCCTGGAGCTTGAAGATCCGGCCAACGAGCCAAACTACGATCACATGCTGGTACTTGGTGTGACCCCGGAGAAAGCTCCGGATCAGGGCGAATATGTGACCATGACCTTTGAAGCGGGCATCCCAAAGACCTTAAACGGTCGTGAGATGAAAGTATCCGAGATCATCACTGAACTGAATGCTCTCGGCGGCAAGCACGGCATCGGTATCGTAGATATCGTGGAGAACCGCGTTGTCGGCATGAAATCCCGCGGCGTCTATGAGACTCCTGGCGGCACGATCCTGATGGCAGCGCACGAACAGCTCGAAGAGCTGATTCTCGATCGCGAGACACTGGAGACTAAGAAAAAGCTTGGCAGTCAGTTTGCACAGGTTGTCTATGAGGGCAAGTGGTTCACACCGCTGCGTGAAGCCATCCAGGCGTTCGTCGATGTGACACAGGAAAATGTAACCGGTGAAGTAAAATTCAAGCTCTACAAGGGCAACATCATCAAGGCAGGGACGACCTCTCCATACTCTCTGTACAATGAATCTTTGGCTTCCTTCACAACTGGCGACCTCTATGATCACCATGACGCGAGCGGCTTCATCACTCTGTTCGGACTGCCTCTGAAGGTTCGCGCAATGAAAAAAGCCGAGCTGGAAAATAAGAAATAAGTAATCGTACAGGAGACTTGTCTCCTGCTCGCCCGCGCCGGCCGGGTGCGGCTTCAGCTGCAAAACTCCATGCCTGGCCGGGTGCAATCGGATAGGGGAACGTCTTTCTCCCCTGTCCGCCTGCGCCAGGCGCGAGCAGCTTTAGCTGCTAATATCCATTCGCGCCTGTGTGCATAAAAAAACGGATAGGAGAACACTTTTCTCCCTATCCGTTTTTATTTTTCATTCAATCCAGTGCGTACGTCTTTAGACCACTTACATCTGCCCGTCCATGACGCCCCAGTTTTTCCTGAGATAATCAACCAGGGAAACCACTGTCAAAGCAAGGGCGATCCAGGTCACGGCCACCGCCAGATTATTCCACACTCTGCCAAAATCATAAATCAGCATGATGATCATGATCATCTGAAAAACGGTCTTAAATTTACCCCAGTAGCTGGCGGCGATCACGGTTCCCTTGTCAGAAGCCACCAGACGGAAACCGCTGATAATAAACTCACGCCCGATGATAATGATTACCATCCAGGCAGCCAGCTTTTCCTGCGCAACAAGACAAATCATCGCTGAGCAGACCAGAAGCTTGTCCGCGATCGGATCCATAAATTTTCCAAAATCTGTAACCAGGTTATTTTTCCTGGCAAGATAACCATCCAGCGTGTCAGTCAGACTCGCCGCGATAAAAAGAATTCCGGCCCAAATGTTTCCATATGGAATACCATCAGCCAGCATCAGTACAACAAATACCGGCACCAGGCACACACGAAGCATTGTCAGTTTATTCGGTAAATTCATCCGCGATCTCTCCAATCAAATCATATTCCCGCGCACCGGTAATCCGCGCCCGTACAAAGTCCCCTGACATCAAAGTCTCAGGTGTACGGATAAAAAGCAGACCATCCACGTCCGGAGCGTCGCCATACGTGCGCGCCACATAGACATGAGAAGCGCCATAAGTTAACTGAAAATCTTCCTCTTCGGGCAGTTCTCCCTCAATCATCGCGATCACTGTGCGTCCAGCCATCTCCTCGGCGCGGTCAAAAGCGATCTCCTGCTGCAACTCCATCAGTTCATCCCGCCAGTGCTGCTTTGTCTCTTCATCAAGCTGATCCGGCATGGATGCCGCCGGAGTATCTTCCTCTTGCGAATAAGCAAATACACCCAGATGATCAAATTCGATTTCATCGATAAAATCCATCATTTCCTCATGCTGTTCCCTGCTCTCCCCAGGAAATCCGGCAATCAGAGTCGTGCGCAGTACAATATCCGGAATTCGCTCCCGCAGCTTCCCGATCATCGCGGTCAGGTCAGCACGGGTCGTGCGCCTGCCCATACGCTTCAACACCGCGTCAGAAGCATGCTGAATCGGCAGATCCAGATAATGACAGATCTTAGGCTCCCTCCGTATCGTCTCAATCAGCTCATCATAAATTTCTTCCGGATAACAATATAAAATCCGGATCCAGCGAAGTCCTGCTATTTTGCATAGTGCCTCCAGCAGCAAATGCAGGCACTTATAACCATACAAATCCACACCGTAAACCGTAGTCTCCTGGGCAACAAGGATCAACTCCTTCACGCCCTGCGCGGCCAGATCTTCCGCCTGAGAGAGCAGCTGTTCCATCGGTACGCTGCGATAGGATCCGCGCAGCTTTGGGATGATGCAATAGGTGCAGTGTTTGTCGCAGCCTTCCGCGATCTTCAGGTACGCATAGTGACCGCCTGTTGTCACGACACGCTTTCCGCGCACATCTGACGTATACCGCAGGCAGCTGTTACCGGCTATGTCCGGCACATTCTGTGACTGTCCGCCGCCAGATATACCTGGCAGAGGTTCGACTCCCATGCTGCGTTCTCCCGACAGTGCCTTTTCGATTGCCGGGACAATTTTTTCAAAAGTAGTCGTCCCCAGCACCGCATCCACTTCTGGAAGCTCGTCCAGGATCTCCTGACGATAGCACTGCGCCATGCAGCCAGTCACCAGCAAAGCCTTGCAGCTGCCAGATTTCCGATACTCAGTCATCTCCAGAATAGTCTGGACACTTTCATCCTTCGCGTCATTGATGAAACAGCAAGTATTCACCACAATAATGTCTGCCTCAGCCGCGTCATCTGTAAAAGAATATCCATGCGCCAGGAGTAATCCCAGCATTTCCTCCGAATCGACCAGATTCTTATCACAGCCGAGTGAGACAAATAACACTCTCATGACTCACTCCCTTCCGGCGAAGCTTCGTCAGTCGTTTTCCCTTCTGACGATTTTTCTTCTGCCATTTTCTCTGCAGCTGCAGAACCTTGTGTCAGTCCCGCCGGTCTGTCTATCCGAATATCCTGCTCCCGCGTATGTTCTGCTGGATTTGAATCCATCGGAACCGCTTGGGTCTGAGCGGCAGATCCTCCCTCAGATATGCCCTCATCCAACGAAGTATTCCGTATCTTCTCTGCCGGAACCACTGCCTGTGAAGCGTTTTTCTCATCCTGTGTTTCCGAGGTGACATCTGTACTCTCGACTACGACTTCTTCCTTCGCCTGTCGTTTTTTCTCCTGTTTTTTGGCCTGCTTTTCGGCTTTCGCGGCCGCTGCGCTCGACCATTCCTGCTCGATGAGCACTTTCACATCCATACCCGGATTTTTCTTCTGCATTTTTTCCAGCTTTCGTGTGCGCAGCCGAACGCAAAGCAGACCAAACAGATTGGTCATGCCGTCCAGAATCAGACAGATGCCAATGTAAAGCAGCATCTGCCAGTCCTTCTTGAAAGGAAAAACAAGAAGAAAAATACCAAGACCAATGATAATCAACGCGGCAATCAGCCCGAGATACCATCTTCTGATCAAAAGCCGTTTCATACTGACCGCGGTCTGTATCTTGACAATCGCGCCTACCAGCAGGACAGTCGCCATGGCGAATGGCAGCACCATCCGCATAAAGTCAGGGGTCAGCAAAATAAACACTCCAAGGGACAGGCAAACAATCGCGAACACAAGTTCCATCTGCAGATAACCTTCCCGCCGTTTATCGCTGGTAAAATAAATCACCCCAAACGTGGCTCCGACCACAAGCATAATAATGCCGAGGCCTCTGCCGATCAGCTGGATTGACATCTTAGGCCATATTACAAGAACAATTCCGATCGCCACGTACAGAAACGAAAGGAAGATATAGCTTACGCTAAACTCCTTTACCTTTTTCAAAACGGTTCCTCCTTATGACTCTGAAAGTGAATCATCCTGTGCGGAAGCTTCTTCATCTGCCACAGACTGATCCACATTTTCTTCCACTGTCAGAACAGATGTCTCCTTTTCGCCATCTGCAGGCTCTTCTTCTCCCGGCAAAATACGAAGCTGGCCGGTATACAGCTCGTTCACTGCCTTTGACAAAGGCTTGGAGACAGCTAAATGCTTCATTTCTTCTCCGCCTCTGGTCTGACGCGCAACGATCTGGCGTGCCCGCTTGGCCGTTGCCATCACGATGGAATAGCGGCTGTTGACTACCGGCGTTTCGCCCTCCTCTACGTCTTTGTTAACAACATTCATTAAATCTGAATACGATGGATGCAGCATAATTTATTCTCCTTTCTTTTCCCCATCCGGGTATGCACATGCGACCAAGTTCTTTAAATCTGCCTGAACCTTGCGGGCAAACGCAAGATTCCGGTCCAGTTCTTTATGCTGGCTCTCGACGAGCTGATGAAGCTCCTCTACCGCCCGGTCAATATCATCATTTACAATCATATACTCATAATTTTCTACATATTTGGACTCATCGACAGCTTTCAGAAGTCTCTGCCGGATCACTTCCTCCGGCTCAGTCCCTCTGCCGCGAAGCCGCTTCTCCAAAGTCGCGGCGTCGGGGGGCATCACAAATACCAGCACCGCATCCGGAACCTTTTCCTTGATCAGGCTGGCTCCCTTCTGCTCAATTTCCAGAATCACGTCACGACCCTTAAGCAGCTGTTCCTCTACATATTTCCTGGGAGTCCCATAGTAGTTGTCGCAAAACACCGCATGCTCAATCAGTTCATCGCGGGCGATCAGTTCTTCAAACTCCTCCCACGTCTTAAAAAAATAATCCCGGCCTTCTATCTCGCCTTCTCTCGGTTTTCTCGTTGTCACCGAGACAGACAGCGCGTACTGCTGTTCGTATCGTGCGATCAGTTTTTTCATCAAGGTGCCTTTTCCTACTCCGGAATAGCCGGATACCACGATCAGAATTCCCTTTCTGTCCATTAAGTCTGTCTCCCTTCATCGCCTTTTACATCCTGACAGGACTCTGTCTCAGACGCCGCCTGGTCTTTTTTTGCCCTTGATTGTACGGAAATCGACAGCCGGCGCAAAATCGTATCAGGCTGCACAGCGGAAAGCACAATCTGCTCAGTTTCCATGACAATCACCGCTTTTGTCCGACGGCCCTGCGTCGCGTCAATGACATGCTGCTGTTCTTTGGCGCTCTGCACCATACGCTTGATTGGAGCAGCGTCTGGATTTACCACGGCGATCACCTTTTCTGCATTTACAAGATTGCCAAAACCGATATTGATCAGGTCTGCCATTGTAGTCTCATCTCCCATTTCAAACCAGACACATCCATAAACACTCAGCGCGAACCAATTTCACGTACACAGATAAATAAGTAAATCTCACGTATCCAGTCCGCTCAAATTGTCTCGTTTTTAGCCCAGGTCATTTATTCAATATTCTGAATCTGTTCGCGGATTTTCTCAATGTCTGTCTTGAGTTCAATCGCGATATTCGAAGTCTCCAGATCATTCGCTTTGGAAAGGATAGTGTTGGCCTCCCGGTTCATCTCCTGCGCGATGAAGTCAAGCTTCCTCCCGACTGCTCCGCCCCGGACAAGCTCTGAGCGCATGGTCGACACATGACTGCGCAGGCGCACGGTCTCCTCGTCGGTGCAGATCTTATCCGCATAAATGACTACTTCGGAGGCAATGCGGGATTCTTCTATCTGTGTGTCGGCAAGCAGCTCCTTTACCTTGTCTTCGAGCTTCTGACGATATTCCGTTACTATCTGCGGATAGCGCTGCTCAACAAGGGTTATATTTTCATCCATTTTTGCCAGTTTGTCAAGAATATCTATTTTTAAAGCTTCTCCTTCTTTCTCACGGGCAGCGGACAGCTCCGCGCAGGCCTCCCGCAGCGTATGCTGCAGGGCTGCCCAGAATTCCTCCTCGTCAATATCCTGTTCCTCCATGGAAAGGACCTCCGGACACCGCCCCAGAGTGGAAGCCGTGATGTCATCCCTGATCTGGAAATGCTCCGCCATCCGCCGGAAACTGTTCAGATATTCCGCAGCCAGGCTTTCATTATA
>JAJBVE010000037.1 GCA_020859995.1 Clostridiales bacterium | reverse complement strand
TGAGGCAGGTGCGCATAGCTCAGCTGGATAGAGCGTTTGGCTACGGACCAAAAGGTCGGGGGTTCGAATCCTCTTGCGCACGCTTTATAAAAATGGGAACTGAATGATTCAGTTCCTTTTTTGTTGTAGCCAGCAAGATATTTTGCGTGTAAAGCCTGTACCCGAATTTGATGCCCGGATTTGCTCTTTTCTTTTGCATTCTTGCATTTTTGGTTCCACGCGTTTTTATTTTCAGTCTTCTACGTTCTTTACTGCCATTCTTCCAGCTTCATCACGCGAGAAATTACTGACGCTTCATAGCCCCGGCGCATCAGGAAGGCATAGATTTTCTGCTGCATTTTTCGATCGTTCTGACCTGGAGTGTAATTCTTTTTTCTCAGCAGTTCGCGAATCTGAGCTTCCTCATCAGGAGCTTCCATCTCAGATACAGCCTGCGCCACCAGGTCTTTGGATATCCCCTTCTCATATAGATCCTGCTCCATCTGCCGAAGGCTTTTGGCTGCAGCATGCGTTTCCAGATAATTTTGTGCATAACGCAGGTCATTGATATAATGAAAATTCTTTACGTAATCGACTGCGTCATCGATAATTTCCTCTGGATAACCGGACTGTCTCAGCTTTTCACGAATCTGAAACTCTGTCCGATCCATTTTTTCCAGAAGATGCATCACTCGAAGGCGGGCGCGTCCCGGGAGAATCTCATCAAAGATCCTCTCCAGAACTGCATCCGATAGCTCTGAGTCTTCAACAATCCCACAGTCATTCAGTTCCTTTCTGTATAGTGGAAACTTCCGTCCGCTCTCCAGAATCACCAGATATCTGCCGCCTGTGAGTTTTCTGATTTCTGCCACCCGCTCCATATATTTCTCTGCTGCTCTCTTTCTCTGCCCGGGCTGCACGCGAATTCTGCAATATGAAAGCAGCCTGTCTTCATGCTTTGACGCTCAGCATTTATGAATTCACGCTTTGGTCTTCCAGCCTGATAACTACTTTCCAGAGCCCGTCTGGCTATTTCAAGTCTCTATTTCAAGCCTCAGTCTCAGGATTACCAGCTTCCTCCGAAACCGGCAAAGTCTCACTCAGCGTCGCACTGCGAGTCTCTTTTTCATCTGTTTTTGGTACAGCTTCTTTAGGGGAACGCACTTTGGAAGCTCCTGTCTTACCATCCGTGCGCGTATCAGGCTCATCTGCCTCAATCAAGCCATAGTGCTGACGTACCTTGCGATCGACTTCCATCATCACATCCGGATGCTCTTTCAGATAAATCTTGGCATTTTCGCGTCCCTGACCGATCTTATTGCCATTGTAGGCATACCACGCTCCGCTCTTGTTGATGATATTATTGTTGGCTGCAAGATCCAGGATGTCCCCTTCTCTGGAAATGCCCTGACCAAACATAATATCAAACTCTGCCTCTTTAAATGGCGGTGCAATCTTATTCTTTACAACCTTTACGCGGACGTGATTTCCGATCACCTCTCCGCCCTGCTTCAAAGACTCCGTCCTGCGCACATCCAGGCGAATAGACGAATAAAACTTCAGCGCACGGCCTCCTGTCGTGGTCTCAGGATTGCCAAACATAATTCCTACTTTTTCGCGCAGCTGATTGATAAAAATCACCGTGCAGTTGGATTTACTAATCACACCTGTCAGCTTTCTCAATGCCTGGGACATCAATCGTGCCTGAAGCCCCACATGGGCGTCACCCATATCTCCTTCGATCTCAGCCTTGGGAACCAGTGCCGCTACAGAATCTACTATAATAATATCAACCGCTCCGGAACGAACCATGGTCTCTGTGATCTCAAGCCCCTGTTCTCCATTATCAGGCTGGGAAATATAAAGATTGTCAATATCTACTCCGATATTTTTCGCGTATACCGGGTCAAGTGCATGCTCTGCGTCAATGAAGCCCGCAATGCCGCCAAGCTTCTGCACCTCAGCAACCATATGCAATGCTACTGTAGTCTTACCACTGGACTCAGGTCCGTAAATCTCCACAACACGTCCCTTTGGAATCCCGCCAAGTCCAAGTGCAATATCAAGACTCAGTGAACCGGTAGGTGTTGTCTCAATATTCATGTGAGCGCCTGTATCTCCCAGCTTCATCACTGCGCCTTTGCCAAACTGCTTTTCAATCTGTGTAAGTGCGGCATCGAGTGCCTTTAATTTGTCTTCCTGTGCCATTTGTCCCTCCTGTTCGAACTTATGTTCGTCTCTTTGCATATCCTACTCTACTTTTGCGCTGTTGTCAAGCATTTCTTTACCTTCTTTTTCGTGTCTTTTACTTCATTTTTTCCAGCCCTATTCGGCTTCGCCTTTACAGGGGCAGGCATGCTCTCTTCCTCCACATAATATTTCTTTACATTGTATCAATATTGTCTATGTATGTCAACATATTTTTTGTTTTTATTCTCATATTATTTTATTCAGAAATCAAAACATCCCATAAATTCGCTCAGCCTTTTATGATAATCAGACAAACGGGTGGAGATTCCGCGTCCCTGCGCATCATAAAAAATCCACACTGATGTCTTCCCGCAGTGTGGATTTCTACTGTTTTATATCCATGTCAATTCACGATTTTCAGCACATCATTAAACATAATAACTACCATGAGTACCATCAGCAGCATCAGACCAACTAAATGAACCCTCCCCTCTAATTCCGGAGAAATCCGTTTTCGACGGACAGCCTCTATAATAAGGAATACCAGGCGGCCGCCGTCCAGAGCCGGAATCGGTAAAAGATTCATAACCCCGAGATTCGCAGTCAGCAAAATGGCAATATTAAGCATATTCAGCCAGACATAGTAAATTCCATCAGATTTGCTTTCCTCATAGGTTTCCGAAATCGTACTGACAACTCCCACCGGTCCGGACATATCATCCAGGGAAACGCCTCCATGAATCAGCAGATTCAGGCTCTGCAGAGTCGTATCAATCCAGTACCAGACTTCATAGGCACTGTAATACAAGGTCTGAATCGGGCCGGTCCTGTAACGGTAATTGGTGCTGCCGGAAATCCCGAATTTATAACCGTTTTCCGTCATCACCGGTGTAATCACTGCTGTGTATGTCTCACCATCGCGTTCATATTCGAATGTAATCGTTTCCCCACTGTGAAAATAAATGTAATTATAAAACTGTCTGTACAGTCGGATGTGCTTCCCATTCATTCGTGTGATGAGATCGCCCTCCTGAAGTCCCGCCTCAGCTGCAGGATAGTTTTCCGTAACGCCCAGTACAACCGCGGGGTCATAGCCAATCGCTCCCACAATAAAAATGGAAAGCACAAAAGCCAGAATAAAATTAAAAACCGGGCCGGCAGCAACGACAGAAATCCGGGCGCCTACGGATTTGCTCTGAAACGAGCCTTCTTCGCCATTGTCCTCCCCATCTTCGCCCAGCATCATACAGGATCCGCCGAATGGTAAAAGTTTCAGCGAATACCGCGTACCGCCTTCCTTCTGATGGCTCAGAAGGCGTGGTCCCATACCGACAGAAAACTCCAGAACCGTGATTCCATTCATCTTCGCCAGCAGAAAATGTCCCAATTCATGTACGATAATAACGAGGCTGAACACAATCAGCGCAATAATAATACTCAACCTTTCACCTGCCCTCACTTATTCTGTCCGCACACGGACACAGCTTCGCACGGACACAGCCGCCCACTCCGGGCCAACCACCTTGTTCCATCAGGAAGACTGCGGCCACCTTTTTTCAATCATTTCATATACAGCCTGTTCCGTGTCCAGAATCTGCCCGATATCCGGAGCTTCCATCACACGGTGATGATCCATGCAGTAACGGATAATATCATAAATCTGGGTAAATCCGATCCTGCCCTTTAAAAACAGGCTCACCGCGCGCTCATTGGCGGCATTCAATACGGTCGGCATGGACCCGCCCCTGCGGGCAGCCTCAAACGCGTATTTCAGCCCCAGGAATGTCTCCGGATCCGGATCCTCGAAGGTAATACTGCCCAGCTTCGCAAAATCCAGCCGTTCGCCAGCCAGATACCTTCTTTGAGGATAATACAGCGCATACTGAATAGGCAGCTTCATGTCCGGCGTCCCCATCTGGGCAATTACAGCTCCATCCGCAAACTGCACCATTGAATGGATAATACTCTGCGGCTGCACGATGACCTGCACCTGATCTGGCGTAACGTCAAACAGCCAGCATGCCTCCATCACTTCAAGTCCTTTATTTACCATTGTAGCGGAATCAATCGTGATTTTCCGTCCCATCGACCAGTTCGGGTGCTTCAGCGCGTCCTCTGGCCTCACTTCTTCCAGCTCCCTGCGGTTTTTACCGCGAAACGGACCGCCTGACGCTGTCAGCAGGATCTTAAAAAGCTCCCCGTGCGAATTGCCGCATTCCCGTTCTCCGTTGAGACACTGAAAAATCGCACTGTGTTCGCTGTCCACAGGCAGGATTTTCACTCCCTGCTGCTTTGCCAGCGGCATAATCAGATGTCCGGCTGTCACCAGTGTTTCTTTGTTTGCCAGAGCAATATCTTTTCCTGCTTTTATTGCCTCGATCGTGGGTATGATTCCAATCATCCCTACGATTGCCGTCACCAGAGTCTGGGCTTTTTCACAGACAGCAACCTCCTTCAGACCTTCCATTCCGTATACAATCTTCACCGGAAGATCCACAACTCTCTCCCGCAGATCCTTCGCGTCCTGCTGCTCCCACACGCAGGCCAGTCCAGGGTGAAACTCCCGGATCTGTTTTTCCAGCAGAGATAAATTTCTTCCGGCAGCAAGAGCGGCAATCTGTATATCGCCATTCGCACGCACCACATCCAGCGTCTGTGTACCGATCGATCCTGTCGAGCCAAGTACCGCGATGGTTTTCATAACGTCCCCTCCATTTTTCACGCTTTCGAATATCCGTTTTTGAACTTTCAATTTTATAATGTCAGCTTTCGAAATTTCAGCTTTCAAATTTCAGTTTTCGAAATTTCAACTCTCAAATTTCGACTTTTAAAATTTCAGTTTTGAGTATCTTGTCTGTTCTCAATATTTCCATGTTCAGAGTGCGGAATTCATCAGAATACGCGCCAGATAGTAAATCACCGGTGCCACAAAGATCACGCTGTCAAACCGGTCAAGAATCCCTCCATGCCCCGGAATCAGTGTACCATAATCTTTTATATCATGGTTACGTTTGATCGCGGACGCAGCCAGATCTCCAACCATCGATATCAATGCACCAATTGCGCAGATCACAGCAAATAAAACCACCCGGGCACTCCCTGACAGAGCACTGGAAATGGCACATGCGTAAATTGCGCCCAGAAGCGCAGCTCCGACAACACCTCCCACAGCACCCTCGACCGATTTTTTCGGGCTCAGGCGCGGCGACATCTGATGTTTCCCGATCAGCATGCCAACGCAGTAGGCACAGGTATCACTGCCCCACGAAGCCAGGAAAATCAGCCAGACCAGATAAGCGCCGTCCGTCATCGCGCGGAGTTCATAGATACAGCTAAGCATGACTCCCACATAAACAAATCCAAAAAAAGCACCCGCCACCTGCTCGGCGCGGTAACGGGGAAAAGTAAAAACATAAACAGCCATCAGCAGGATCAGTACCCCCAGCAGCACTGTCATAGTATATGCCTGAATATCTAAAAATACCAGTAAATAGTAAAAGACACAGCCAAGATACCCCGGCAGGGTGAGCAAGGAAATCCCCTTTCGTTTTTCAATGTCCATGGCCTTGTAAAACTCATTCATTCCAATTAAAGAAATCACAAGCAGAGTTGCGGCCAGCACCGGACCTCCCGCGATTATTACCGCCAGAGCGATCACAACAAGAACAATCCCGCTGATCAGTCTTGTACGAAACATAAAAACGCACCTTCTTCCTTACTCTTTGCGTCCGCCGTATCTTCTGTCCCGGCTATTGTATTGCTCGATTGCCTTCATCAATTCTTCTTTTGTAAAATCCGGCCAGGGCACTTCCGTAAAATAAAACTCTGTATAAGCCAGCTGCCACATCAGATAATTTGACAGGCGCAGCTCCCCGCTTGTACGGATAAGCAGGTCCGGATCCGGCACGCCAACCGTATCCAGATAGCCTGCAAAGCACTCCTCTGTGATATCTGTCACTGCAAGCCTTCCATCTACGCAATCCTCCGCAACGCGGCGGATTGCGCGCACAATTTCATCACGGCTCCCATAGTTGAGAGCAATCTGAAAATTCAGTCCGGTATTATCCTTCGACGACTCCACCAGGTCAGTCAAACTTTTTTGCAAGTCGTCCGAAAATGCGGTCGGATCGCCCAGAACGCGAACCTTCATATTATTCTCCCGCGCGGTCTTAATACAGGTCTTTGTATAGCGGCGAAACAGCTTCATCAGAGAATCCACTTCTTCCGGAGAGCGTTTCCAGTTTTCCGTAGAAAACAGATACACCGTCAGATATTTAATGCCAATATTCCAGGCATCCTCGCAGATCACTTCCAGATTCTGCGCCCCTTTCGCGTGTCCGTAACTTCTGGGCATGCCCTTCGCTTTGGCCCATCGCCCATTTCCGTCCAAAATAATCGCCACATGCTGCGGAATCACCATAACTGATCTCCCTGCTTCTTCCTTTTATCCGTATCCGCCGGTTTTCTCATCAATTGTCCGCTGTAAAGCCCCAGATTGCTTATACAGTCAGGATCTCCTTCGATTTTTCCTCTACTGCCTTATCAATATCCTTAATGTATTTCTCCGTGAGCTTCTGAACCTCATTCTGGAGATCCTTCACCTCGTCCTCCGAAACATCCTGTTTGCCAAGCTTCTTAAAATAATCATTGGCATCCCGGCGGATGTTGCGGATCGCCACCTTAGCTGCCTCCCCTTTTTTCTTAACATCCTTCACAAGGTCTTTTCTGCGTTCCTCGGTCAGCTCCGGGAAAACCAGACGGATGACACGTCCGTCATTTGAAGGATGAATGCCGATATCCGAGGTCATGATTGCTTTTTCAATGGCCTTCACCATAGAAGCCTCCCAGGGCTGAATCTGCAGCACGCGCGGCTCCGGCACTGTAATATTACCTATCTGCTGCAGCGGAGTCGGCGTCCCATAATAGTCCACCCGAATCTTAGAAAGCACACTCGGATTCGCGCGGCCAGCGCGAACCGTTCCGAACTCTTCGATTAAATTAGCATATGTTTTGGTCATTTTCTGGTCATAAGTTTTGATTCTCTCATCCATGAGTAATCCCTCGCTTTCATTATATGTTTATCCTTTCAGGCAGTTACCCGCGTTCCTGTAAATGTTCCGTCCGCAGTCCCATTTACTGTATTGACGATGCTGTTTTTCTCGTTAAGTCCGAACACCAGCATCGGCATATGATTTTCCATGCACAGGATAGAAGCCGTCATATCCACCACCTGCAGCTTCCGGTCAATCACTTCCCCAATAGAAACCTCCGCATACTTTTTCGCATTCGGATTATCTTTCGGATCACTATCATAAACCCCATCCACAGACTTCGCCAGCAGGATTACTTCCGCTTCGATTTCAATCGCGCGCAGTACAGTCGCGGTATCCGTTGAAAAATAGGGGTGACCGGTCCCTCCCGCGAAAAACACCACCTTATGCTCCGCAAAACAGGAATTTACGCGGTCTTTGCTGAAAAGCTCTGTAAACGCTCCACATGCAAAAGGGGTCATAATCGCAGTCCCAAGGCCGACCGACCGAAAGATTTCTGATACATAGATACAGTTCATCACCGTCGCAAGCATGCCGATCTGATCCGCCTTCGTGCGATCAATATGCTCGCTCGAACGTCCGCGCCAGAAATTGCCTCCGCCAATCACAATTCCAATCTCCATGCCCTGGCTTACCAGAGCCTTCACCTGCAGGGCGACCCCGGTAACCGTCGGTTCATCAAACCCGGTCCTTTTATCGCCAGCAAGTGCCTCTCCACTCAATTTCAGAAGTACCCTCTTCATAAGCTTTCCCTTTCCGCGTCCCAAAGAACGCAATCCAGTATTTACAAATCGAGTATACCACAAAGAAGAATAAAATCCACCTGATTTTTATTTTGTTTTTCATCCTCTTTTTCGCTGTATCTGTTTATTCTGTTTTCCTCTTTGACTTTGTTTTGCGGCTTATATAGAAATCTGAAAGTTTTCTCATCCACAGACTCAGGTATCGGAAGGTCGGCTCCGTAATAATCGCAAAAATCACAAGGAGCATAAAGCAGCTTCGCGATATACTGTTAATTGCGAAAATGTTTCTCATAAAAATCATGCAGTAAATCAGTCCGGCCATCATCGCAAACCACAGAAGCCAGTGAAATTTCGTCATCGGCGACGCAATCTGGTAGAGTACCATCAGTCCAACAATCGCCAGCACAATCGTGCAGGCTGTGGAAAGATCCGTCTCATTCACTCCGAATTCCACGCAGAACAGGTACAACCCACTGACCACAATGAAGTCCGTCAGGCCGCCAGGCAGAGCTTTAAACAATACATTGCTCAGAAAATGTCCCTTAATACGGTCTGTATTCTGCTCCAGTGACATGACAAACGCAGGTATCCCGATCGTAAACATACTGACCAAAGAGATCTGCGACGGTTCGAGCGGATAGTTTACGGTAAAGATAATAGAAAGCACGGACATAAACAGGGAAAAAATATTTTTCACCAGGAACAGGGAAGCCGTCCGTTCGATATTGTTTACCACACGTCTGCCCTCCGTCACAACCGAAGGCATCTTTGAAAAATCCGACTCCAGCAATACCAGCTGCGCAACCTGCGAGGCCGCATCGCTGCCGGATGCCATTGCAATACTGCAGTCCGCGTTTTTCAGTGCGAGGACATCATTGACACCATCTCCGGTCATCGCCACCGTGTGTCCGGCCTTTTTCAGCGCATCTATCAGCGTACGCTTCTGTTGGGGCGACACACGGCCAAAGACGGTGTATTTCAAGGCCGCCGCACGTAATTCCTCCTCTTCATACAGGGTAGAGGCATCCACATACTGTTCCGCCTCTTCAATCCCCGCTTCTTTGGCAACCTCTGATACCGTGACCGGGTTGTCACCGGAAATCACCTTGATCTTAACTCCCTGCTGCGCGAAATAGAGAAAGGTCTCCTTTGCGTTCTCGCGTATCGGATTGGCCAGCAGAATCATAGCCAGCGGCTCCACCGGTACGCAAAGTGCTCCGCCAGAGAGTGCGTCCTGACATCGCGCAAATACAAGCACACGATATCCCTGACGGCTGTAGCGTTCTATCTGCGGCGCGTATTTTTCATATTCCGACTGAAGGATGATTTCCGGAGCCCCCAATACATAGCCGGTTCCCTCGAAAACGGCGCCGCTGTACTTATATTGAGAAGAAAAAGAAAACACCTGCTCAGGACGCCTGCCGGAGCGTTTCCGAAAATAGTCTTTGATGGCCTTCATCGTGATATTGTCTGTCGCCATCGCCGCCGCGAAGTCCCCGATCGCAAGCTCCACCTCCGCGAGCTCTTCCGGAGTAAAGACCGGATCTGCCGCCGTGTTGGGTGCGCTCTTTTCTGTCACGTCGGATCCGTTTTTTTCAGCCGTGCCTGACTCATTCTTTTCCGGTGCGTCATCAGCCGTCTTCGCGCGCAGCGGAAACAGTTTTTTGACCGTCATCGTATTATCCGTAATCGTGCCTGTCTTATCCACACAAAGCACATCCACACGGGAAAGTGTCTCAATACACTTCATGTCGTGTACAAGCACTTTTTTCGTGGCCAGCCGTGCAACACTGACGGCAAGGGCAACATTGGCCAGCAGATAAAGTCCTTCCGGAATCATTCCAATAATCGCCGCCACTGTCGCTGTCACACTGTCTTTCAGCGCAGTCTCATTAATGAAATACTGCTGGCTGAACAAAATAATCCCAATCGGAATAATCAGGAAACCAACAATTTTTACCAGCTTGTTCAAAGACCGGATCATTTCGGAAGACTCGGCATCATTCATAACCTTTGCTTCCTGAGAAAGCTGAGAAATATAGGATTCCGCTCCCACCTTATCCAGCTTCGCGTGACATTCGCCGGAGACAATAAAGCTGCCGGACAACAGCGTATCACCACATTTTTTCGATATCTGATCGGATTCACCGGTAATCAGAGATTCGTTTACGAGGACCTCTCCTTCCTCAATCACGGCGTCCGCCGGAATCTGATTCCCTGCGGAAAAAAGCACAATGTCATCCAGAACCAGCTCCTCTGACGGAATCTCGGATACCCTGCCGTCCCTTATCACCTTGCTCTTTGGTGCATTCAGCATACTCAGGTCATCCAGGACTTTTTTTGCATGTATTTCCTGAATAATGCCCAGCAATGTATTTGCGACAATGATTGGCAGAAATGTCATATCGCGGAAAGAACCTACTAAAATCAAAACAACGGCAATCAGGGCGAAAATCAGATTAAAATACGTAAAAACATTGCTGTAAATAATCTCTTTGTTTGATTTGGAGACGGATTCCGGCGCGGCATTGACCAGACCGCGAAAAATACGGTCATCTACCTGGGTCTGTGTCAGACCCTTCTGTGCGTCCGGACTATAACGCTCCATCGGAATAATATCATCGGGGATCCGCATTTCCTCCGGAACAATCTGCGTGCTCACCATCTTTTTTCGAAATGTTTTAATATTGCTCCAAAGGCTTACCCCGGAGCGGTCTTCTTTTTTAGCGGCATCCACAATCTCTTTATTTTCAGAAATTTCCTTATTTTCCAGTTTATCCACTCTCTGATCCTCTTACATCATGCCAGCTCACAAACCAACCGGCAGGCAATCTGGAAACTGAAGAAACGGCATCACCTAAAACCTGTCATGCCGTTTCCAGTCATCACAATAACAAGGACATTTTATCATATCCGCATTCAATTGATAACCCTGTAAATTCTAAAAAGTCTATTAAGATTCGTGTTCTGTATTCTGCCGTCCGCTGCCGGCAGTCCCGTTATTTCACAAATTTTCTTTCAAAATCAGCTTGTGGACAAGGACGGCCAAAGTAAAATCCCTGACTGTAGTCCGGAGGAAGCACAGCAATTTTGTCACGCTCTTCCGCCGTCTCTACGCCTTCCACACAAACTTTCAGTTCGAGACTTTTCACCATACCGTTCAGAAGAGAAAGAAGATTGAACTCGTATTCATTTGTCATCGCGCGCATGGTAAAGGAGCGGTCAATTTTGATAATATCCGGGCGTAGTTCATTCAGATAGTGGAAATTCGAATAGCCGGTGCCAAAATCATCCAGAGCCAGCTTCACGCCATTTTCCTTCAGCTGTGTCCACAGACGGGTGAAATAGATGTCAGACTCAATCAGGCCGCTCTCCGTCAGCTCAATAATCAGATGATCCGGAGACATATCATATTGCTTCAACGCTTCCATAATATCCACGACAACATCGCTTTTCATCACCTGCACATAAGAGACGTTCACATTTACGCGGAAGGTCGGGATCACCTGCTGCATCTTTTTCGCAAAACGCAGAGCTTCATGCAGAATCCAACGGCCGGCCGGTATAATCAATCCCGTCTCCTCCAGGATGGAGATAAACTCACCCGGCATCACCATTTCATCTTCCATATGGAAACGCATCAAAGCCTCTGCTCCACTTAAAGAGCCATCCTTTGAGTGAAAAATCGGCTGATAATATACTTCAAAGCCTTCAAAATCGCTGGCTACCGCCTGGCGCAGCACCTGCGTAAGCTTCTTTTTCTTTAAAAACCGGTCATAATCCTCCTGTACAAACACGTAGGAGCGGTTTTTCCCAAGCTGTTTGGCCTCTGTCAGCGCAAACTCTGAGAGCTTCATAATCTGCGACCAGGAAAAGTTTCGGACATCCTCACATCGCAAAATGCCACCGGACACAGTGACAAAAGCTTCATAATGATTTTCTTCCACGAAACGATCCAGCATACGGCGAATCTCCGTATAAAGATCGGTCGCTTCTTTTACAGTGCCGCCATTAAAGTCCACAATCATGAACTCATCAGCCACAATCCGATACAGATGCTGCCCACACTGGACACAGCTGATAATGAAATCCCCCATTTTGCGCAGAATCATATCGCCATACTCTACGCCCAGTTTTGCGTTAATGGATTTAAAATTATCCAGCCCAAGCCGCATAAAATAGCCAGCCGGTGCCTCATCCTTGTATCCCTGCAGCCAGGTCTGCAGGCTGGTCTCGCCAAGAAGTCCGGAGACATTGTCCGCCTTCTGTTTTTTCCCAATCTCATTAATGCAGCCGATCATATATAATGCCCGTTTGTCTTCTCCGCGCACTACTCTGCCACGGCAATTGATCCAGATCGGCTGCCCGTCCAGCCCCAGCCACCTGTAGACCAGATTGTGCGTATTGCGATCCGTGGAAAGGATATCTGTCAGATCATCCGTCAGTGCCTGTCTGTCCTCCTCACAGGTTACTTCCAGCAAAGTATCCGATACATTATGAAAATAACATCCGGGCAGCAAAAAACGCTCCTGCGCATGCGGAGATATATAATAAAAATCATTTTCAAAATCTAATACAAACAAATAATCATCCGTGCATGGATTATAGAGGTCTATCATCTGGCGAATCCTGTCCACCGATAACAAGTCCTGATTCGGCTCTTCTTTCATGCCTGAGAACCTCCTTCTAAAATTCCTGCAGATCTCCGGTACTCCTGAAATTGCTACTGTTCAATATCTTCACAGTGACGAGATTTGCCCCGCGCTCTGTATAGAATGTTACCCGGCAAGGAAAAATATTAAAATTCCTTCACAACGGGACTCCCTATGCAGGAAAATCCGTATTCAGGATTTCTTATTCTTCCGAAAAAATTTAATTTATTATAGCATACAAAATTCACAAAATCTACACGAAATTACGAAACCATTTCACGAAAATACGAAATTGTTTCGTAAATTTGAGAAAATCGTTTCGTGATGCGGTTTAGCCGCAAAACTCCTTGCCCGGCTCTGTGCATAAAAGAGGGGCTGTTTCAAAAACAGCCCCTCCATTTAAATCACTATGCCAACTATCTTTTCTGCTGAAAATTATTCTGCTCCGTAGAGTGTGATCAGCTTCTGCAGATACTCGTATCTCTCCTTCGCATAGCCTTCCGACTTCTCGAAGAGTCTTTCCGCTCTTTCCGGATTTGCACGCATCAGAGAATTGTAACGTACCTCGCCGTTCAGGAAGGTCTTGTAATCCTCTGTCGGAGCCTTGGAATCGAGCGTGAACGCTGCCTTGCCCTGCTCCTTGAGTGCCGGATTGTAGCGGAAGCAATGCCAGTAACCGGACTTCACTGCCAGTTCTTCCTCGGTCTGCGCCTTGCTCATACCCTTCTTGATGCCGTGGTTGATACACGGAGCATACGCGATGATGAGTGACGGTCCCGGATAAGCCTCTGCCTCAGAGATTGCCTTTACAGTCTGATTGAAGTCAGCGCCCATCGCGATCTGTGCTACGTATACGTAACCATAGCTCATTGCGATCGAAGCCATATCCTTCTTCTTTACTTCCTTACCAGCTGCAGCGAACTGTGCCACCGCACCGGTCGGAGTAGACTTCGAAGACTGTCCGCCTGTATTGGAATATACCTCGGTATCGAATACCATGATATTGATATCCTGGCCGCTTGCCAGTACATGATCCACGCCGCCGAAGCCAATATCATATGCCCAGCCGTCACCACCGAAGATCCACTGGGACTTCTTCGCCAGATAATCCTTGCCCTTGAGCACTTCCTGGCAGTCGTCGCAGCCGCATGCCTCGCATGCCGCGATCAGCTTGTCCGTAGCAACGCCGTTGGTAGCGCCTACGCTGAAGGTATCCAGCCATTCCTGTGCAGCAGACTTCACATCCTCGCCGCAGCAGTCACACTCAAGCAGAGCCTGAACCTTGGTCTTCAGACCGTCGCGGATCGCTCTCTGAGCAAGCAGCATACCATAACCGAACTCAGCGTTATCCTCGAACAGGGAGTTGTCCCATGCCGGGCCCTTGCCTTCTGCATTTACAGTGTACGGAGTGGACGGTGAGGAGTTACCCCAGATACTGGAGCAGCCTGTCGCGTTCGCGATGTACATTCTGTCACCAAAGAGCTGCGTGATCAGCTTCGCGTACGGAGTCTCGCCGCAGCCACCGCATGCGCCTGAGAACTCAAGCAGCGGCTGTTTGAACTGGGAACCCTTTACGGTATTCTCTTTGAACTTGTCGATCACGTCTGTCTTTGCCGGAAGCTCTACTGCGTAATCGAAGTACTTCTGGGAATCCGCGTTCGCTTCCATATTCTCCATCGTGATCGCCTTCGCACCCTTCTTGCCCGGGCATACGTTTACGCAGGAACCGCAGCCTGTGCAGTCCAGAGCAGAAACAACGATCGCGAACTTATAGCCAGCCATACCGATCATCGGAAGGGTCTTCATATCAGCCGGAGCCGCAGCCACTTCCTCATCCGTCATAGCTACCGGACGGATAACCGCGTGCGGGCATACATAGGAGCAGCGGTTGCACTGGATACAGTTCTCCGGATTCCAAACCGGGATATCCACTGCGATACCGCGCTTCTCAAATGCAGCAGCGCCCGACGGTGTCGTACCGTCTACATAATCCTTGAATGCGGATACCGGAAGATTGTTGCCTTCCTGTGCGTTTACCGCATGCTGGATCGTATTGACAAACTTCACAACATCTTCTCTTGCTCCGGTAACATCCTTTGCAATGATGTCTTCCGTCTCAGCCGTCTTCCAGCTTTCCGGAACCTGGATCTCAACTACCTGCTTTGCACCGGCGTCGATCGCAGCCCAGTTCTTCTGAACAACATCATCGCCCTTGCGGCCGTAGGTCGCCTTCGCAGCAGCCTTCATCAGATCGATGGCCTGATCCTCCGGGATGATACCCGTCAGCTTGAAGAATGCGGACTGAAGGATGGTGTTGATACGGGTCGGTCCCATGCCGGTCTCGATACCGATCTTCACACCGTCGATGGTGTAGAACTTGATGTTATGATTCGCAATAAATGCCTTCACCTGTCCCGGAAGGTGCTTCTCAAGGCCTTCCATATCCCATGAGCAGTTCAGAAGGAAGGTACCGCCGTCTACCAGCTCCTGTACCATATTGTACTTGCGTACATAGGACGGATTGTGGCAGGCTACGAAATCTGCCTTGTGAATCAGATAGGTGGACTTAATCGGCTTCTTGCCGAAACGCAGGTGGGACATGGTCACACCGCCGGATTTCTTGGAGTCATAATCAAAATATGCCTGCGCATACATGTCGGTATTGTCGCCGATGATCTTGATGGAGTTCTTGTTTGCACCAACGGTACCGTCTGCGCCAAGGCCCCAGAACTTGCAGTTCGTGGTCCCTTCCGGAGTGGTTACCAGCGGAGCGCCGATCTCCAGAGAGAGGTTCGTCACATCATCATTGATACCGATCGTGAAGCGCTTCTTCTCGGTATTATTGTAAACAGCTACGATCTGTGCCGGAGTCGTGTCCTTGGAGCCAAGGCCATAGCGTCCTGTGTAGACCGGAGTGTCGTTGAACTTGCTGCCCTTCAGAGCTGCCACTACGTCGAGGTAAAGCGGCTCGCCTAAGGAACCCGGCTCTTTTGTACGGTCAAGTACGGAAATCTGCTTAACAGTATCCGGAATCGCCTCGATCAGAGCATCCGCGCAGAACGGACGATACAGGCGAACCTTGACAACGCCGACCTTCTCACCAGCCGCGCGCAGATAATCGATGGTCTCTTCAATCGTATCGCATACGGAACCCATGGCGATGATCACCTTCTCCGCATCCGGAGCGCCATAGTAGTTGAACAGCTTATAATCGGTACCAATCTTCTCATTTACCTTGTCCATGTATCCCTGAACGATCGCCGGAAGCGCGTCATAGTACGGGTTGCAGGCCTCGCGTGCCTGGAAGAAGATATCCGGGTTCTGTGCAGAACCTCTCTGGCACGGATGATTCGGATTCAGGCACTGGTCTCTCCACGCCTGGATTGCGTCGAAATCGGTCATTTCCTTGAGATCCTCGTAATCCCAGGTCTCGATCTTCTGGATCTCGTGGGAGGTACGGAAACCATCAAAGAAGTTGATAAACGGAATGCGACCCTTAATCGCCGCCAGATGTGCTACCGGCGTCAGATCCATAACCTCCTGCACGCTGGACTCGCAGAGCATCGCGCAGCCAGTCTGACGACAGGCATATACATCAGAATGATCTCCGAAAATAGAAAGCGCGTGGCTCGCCAGAGCACGGGCAGATACGTTGAAAACGCCCGGCAGACGCTCGCCTGCGATCTTGTACAGGTTCGGAATCATCAGAAGCAGACCCTGAGAAGCGGTGTATGTAGTGGTCAGTGCGCCTGCTGCCAGAGAGCCATGTACGGTACCAGCGGCACCCGCCTCGGACTGCATTTCTGTCACCTGCACAGTCTGGCCAAAAATATTCAGCCGTCCCTGTGTTGCCCACTCATCCGTCGCCTCTGCCATAACAGAGGATGGGGTAATCGGATAGATCGCAGCTACGTCAGTAAATGCATAGGACGCATGAGCCGCGGCATGATTACCATCCATGGTCTTCATTTTTCTAGCCATTGAAAAAATACCTCCTTATTAAATAGTAAACGACTTATTACAGCAAACAGCCTGAGCCATTTTGCTTATCGCTTTACTTTCATTTGGATTTAATTGTATCACAGAATATTTTCTTTGTCTATTTCTCCATTTCAATTTTTCCGGCAAATTTTTGTATGCTGAAGTGAAAAAGTAAATTCCACTCTGAAGGGGGACAAGTTGAATTTAGTCT
>JAJBVE010000034.1 GCA_020859995.1 Clostridiales bacterium | reverse complement strand
TGTCCACACCGATGCTTTCCAGTGCCTCCCGCGTTCCGCAGTCAGGGCAGATAAGTGTCTCATTGTCCTCCCTGGAAAGGGCGGGCGCGCCGTGGTAGTGATCGCCGCACTTTGGGCAAATCCTAAAGTCAGTTGTCATAATATCTTCCTTCATGGGTTACAGTCTCCTCTGCGTTTTTTGTGATAGTCCGTCAAAACGGAAGGCAGCATCGCCGTCCTACACAGCGTTGATGCAGGCATATGTGGGGCCTTCAATGCTGTGCGCTGGGCAAAATCAGATAGAGCCATCCGACGGGTCAGTTGTAAATTTCCCGGACTACATCTGTGCCGTAGACCACGTTCAAATGGGAGCCGTTGTCCCAGTGCATCAGCAGGCTGCCTGTGTCGTCCACGGCAGTGACTGTTCCCATCGTCCCCACAGGAGGAGCCTGCACGTCATCCATCTGCACAAGCTCTACCCGTGTTCCGGCAGGGTACTGTTTCCGTACCCGCTCCACAATCTCTTTACTTGGAAACCGCATGGTCAGCACCTCCGTTCTTGAAAGCCGAGGAGCCTGTCAGGTTCTTCAGCAGGATTTTTCTCTCGGTCTTGTATTCCGCGCCGATGAAGCCCAGCCGCAGGAGGAAGCAGCGGAAAGCGTACTTCTCATTTTCGACATTTTTCTCGGTTGCCGTGATGCGTTTCTGCTCCCTGCTCATCTGGCAGAGTGCCGAAATGAAGTGGGTGTAAGCCTGCACCGTATCGGCATCGGGCATTTCGGAGAACCAGGGGAAGGAAACAGCGTCCTCGCTGATTTCAATCGGAGTGGCATCAATCCCCAGCGCCTTTTTTATGAGATTGCCTTTGGCATCCAGCAGCTTGGTGAGATTGCCTACCGACACCTTGTCGAGCGGAACCGCCACCGTAAGCCCCACGTCCGCGCCGTGTTCGCTTTTCTCGGCTTCTTCGGATTCTTCCTCGGCGGTTTCTTCTGCGGCTGTGTCGGCGGCAGGAGCCTCGCATTCAAAGCCTGCCTCGGCAACGCCGCCCAGAACCTCCTCCACAATCTCGGTGTCGCTGCGGTCGGAAAAGACCAGCGTTCCTTCCTTTGTCAGAGTGAAGAAGTCGATTTCATAAGCGCAGGTCGGCATATACTGGTATTCAGCTTTCGCGCCTGTGATTTTAGAAATGACCTGCGCCAGCTCCTTGCGCCGTGCGCCTGTTACGTTGTACTTTACTTCCATTGTGTTTGCCTCCTTTGTTTTTCGGTAGTACATATATCGCTCTAAACCGCAGAAATAGCAAGCGGTTCAGGCGGAGAATATGTACCGAATTATTCCGCAGGAAACTGTGAGTAATACACAATGCTTTCATCCGGCAAAGTCTTTAGTCCGTCCAGCGCATCGGCAATGATGATTTTACCCATTGCTGTCGACCTCCTTCACCAGAGTAGAGTATGTAATCCGCTCACCATCCCGCAGGACATACACACCGTCTGCATCATCCGTATTCTCCACATAGCGCCGCAGGATAACAGAGGCGTACTTCGGGTCAAGCTCCATCGTGTAGCAGATGCGGTTCATCTGCTCACAAGCCATAAGCGTGGAGCCGGAGCCGCCGAAGGTATCGATTACGATTCCGTTCTCCTGACTGGAATTGCCGATGGGGTATCCCAGCAGGTCAAGAGGCTTGCTGGTAGGATGGTTTGCGTTCCGTTTCGGCTTATCGTAGTTCCAGATGGTGGTCTGCTTGCGGTCGGAATACCACGGATGCTTGCCATTCTGCAGGAATCCATACAGCACGGGTTCGTGCTGCCACTGGTAATCACTGCGCCCAAGCACCAGGGAATTCTTCACCCAGATACACACACCAGCCAGATGAAATCCGGCATCTATAAATGCCTTTCGGAAGTTCAGCCCCTCCGTGTCAGCATGGAAAACATAAGCGGCTCCACCTTTTTCGAGGTGTGCCGCCATATTGGTAAATGCGTTATATAGGAATGTATAGAACTCCTCGCCCTTGATGGAGTCGTTCTGTATGGTCAGTCCACCTGAGGACTTGAAGGAAACGCCATAAGGCGGGTCGGTGACAATCAGGTTTGCTTTCTTCCCGTCCATAAGAGCAGCCACATCGTCAGCAGAAGTAGCGTCACCACACATCAGCCGATGCCTGCCGACTGTCCAGATGTCACCACGCTCTACAAAGGATGCTTTCTCTAAAGCTGCGGAAAGGTCGAAATCATCATCCTGCGCACCGTCATCATTTTCTCCTGCAAACAGGTCAGCAAGTTCCTTATCGTCAAAGCCGGTCAGGGAGACATCGAAGTCCTCGCCCTGTAAGGCTTCAATCTCGACACGCAGCAGTTCCTCGTCCCAGCCTGCATCCATCGCCATGCGGTTGTCAGCGATAATATATGCTTTCTTCTGGGCTTCGGTCAGGTGGTCGGCAAAGACACACGGCACCTCGGTGATGCCTTCTTCCTTTGCTGCAAGAATTCTGCCGTGTCCAGCAATCACACCGTAGTCCCGGTCGATGATGACAGGGTTGATGAAGCCGAATTCCCGCAGGGAGGAGCGGAGTTTGTTTATCTGCTCCGGCGAGTGTGTCCGAGCATTATTCACATATGGCACCAGCTTCGTGATTGGTACGAGCTGCATTTCAGTTGTGGTTTTCATATCAGTACAGCCCCCATTCCGCAAATTTCTCAAAGCCGCCTACCGAGCGGATGTATTCACGAGCCTCCTCCACAATCTCGGAGTAGGGCAGCCCGTCCACGGTATCGTCACCGATGGCACAGCACAATTCGACAGGCTTCGACAATTTCTGTGCTTTCAGGAAAACGTGTATATTTACACTTACATCGGCTTTGGAGAGGTCTTTCCCGTGCAGACCGCCGCCGGTGACGGAGTCCGCCATATCAGAACCGAGCTTACGGTTCGTAGCGCCAGTGTCCACATCCGAGCCGCCAGTCCAGTAGCCGAGCGGATTGACATCAGCGCTCGGCACAGAAATCTTTCTTTTCAGTTCATCTGCATCAGCGTTGCTCTGACAGATGATGAGACGGTGGTGCTTGGTATCAAGAATGTACTTCCCGTCTGTTGGGTATTCCCTATAGATTGCCCTCGCTGTATCGGACAGGAGCTTTTGCTCTACGGTCAGCGGCACTCCTTTGAAGATGCCGTTGTCGCCACAGCGGATGCCGCCCGACTGGTTTTCTGCCAGATGTCTGTCCTGCGGTACAATGCGCAGGTCGAGCAGGACTTTCCCTGCAATCCGGCAAACCGTCTCGGCAATGTCCTCCTTATCCAGAGCAGCAGTCGTTTCAATAATTACATGGCACACACCATGTCCGAGCAGAACCTCCACGGCAATTTTCGGATTCTCCTCCGCCTTATATGCCAAGTCAACGATTGCTCCTGCAATTCTGTCCGCCACCTTATCCGGGTGACTCGGATTTACTTTTTCTATCATGATTAGTTTTGTCCTTTCCTTGCCCGGAGCAGCCGTTCCATCACATCATCTTGGGGACTGGCTCCTGTGTATTCGCCGGTACAGTTCTCCCGGACAATTTGATATATTTCCGACCACAGGCGGTTTGCCTGCGTCATGTATTTATCTGCAATCGCCACATAGGGAGACTGGATCGCCGCTCCCGTGGTGGGGTGCTTCGCCAAAAATCCGAGCTGGCTGGTGATGCTTTCACATTGTATCCAGCGGGCACTCGCCATAGCGAAGCGTTCAATGAGCTGCGGAGAAACAAGCGCCGCACAGCCACGCTCCGAGAGCCACTGCCATGTGGTTTCATATATTTCCGCAGCACAGAGCGTGGAGCCGTCCTTCTGGGGAGCGGACAGGAACTCGGATGGCTTCGGCATTGCCTGACCTTCCAGGTCGGCAGCGCTGTCACCGAAGTCGATGACCGTCAGCGGTCTGTGTCCCGTATTTCCGTCTGCGATTTTATCTGCGATTGCTTTTTTCGGCCTGCCGCCGCTGCCCGGTTTGGGTCCTCGCTGTCCCATTTTCAACACCTCACTTTCGGCAGGGGGCTATTCCCCTAAAAACTTTTGCGATTTTGCGCGTTTGAGGGGGCGCCGGTTTTCCGTGGGGCGCTCCCAGAGATTTGACCCGCCCCTCCCTCAAGCGTGATGGTTCCCGTCATAGGAGTAGACCGTCTCGTTGTGAGAGCGTGTCCCCATCTCTGCGTGTATCTCTGCATGGCACTTGCGGCAGAGACTCATCAGGTTGCTCTCATCGTTGGTGCCGCCGTCAGCCAGCGGCTTGATGTGATGAACCTCCTCGACCTTGACGTAGCGTCCAGCCTTCATGCACCGCTCACACAGTGGGTGGGCTTGGACGTAGGCTCTGCGAATGGACTGCCAGTTGCGCCCATAGCGTTTGCCATGCTTGGCATCGCGTCCGTTCTGTTCATACTGCTGTGACACCAGCTTTCCATGCTCCTCACAATATGTGCCGCCCGTCAGCCTTGGACAGCCGGGGTAGGAACACGGTTTCTTCGGCATTCTTGGCATGGTGCCGCACCTCCTTTATGGCATAAGAAAAGCCCTTGCAGGATTGCTCCCGCAAAGGCTCGTCTCTATATTTTCGCTGATTATATCATATCATGTTTTCAACCTGGACATTTGCGGACATTTCGGGCGTTTTTCAAATCTGGATAGGATTTTCAGGCATCACCACATGGGTGAGTGCGTTTCCGTGCCAGCGCCTGACCGTGCGGGAGTCGGCTCTAAGCTCGTTGCCAATCTGTTCCCAGGTATAATTGTGGATGTAGCGGAATTTGAGGACCAGCCGCTCATCGGTATCAGGAACAGTGTCAATAACCGTTCGTATCTGTTTTTTCAAATCAACATACAGGTCAATCTCCTTGTTAATGGATTCCTCCAGCAGCATCACCTTTTCCAGCCTGCGGACGAAGGGCGCTTCATTCGATTGGGGGGTCTGCACCCGTTCACCCAGGGATGGTGCAGAAACACTGGAGGCGATCTCACGGAGCCTTGCCGCCTCCGCAATGTCGCTGTTGATTTTCTGGTCTAAGCGGTAAGCCTGCCGCAGATATTCTTTTGCCGTCATAAATCGGTTACCTCCTCGTTCAGTTTTCGTATCAGCATTTCTCCGTCAACAGACGTCAGGGCGCTGTACCACTGGGAGCGGAAGAACCGCTCACATTCACGTTTCGTATCCTCGGCGGAGGTGTTCTTCCTGCCTCTCGCCAGTTTCTTAAGCGCGTCCCGGTAATCCTTGACCGCCTGCAATATAATGGCGTTCGCCAATTTTTCATATGAGTCCATACACCTACCTCCGAATGGGATTTTTATCTTTGTTGATTTTTGTCGAACCGTGTCACAGATTTGCCTTGACTGCAGCAATCAGCGCAGTCTGTGTTTTGTCCTTGGTTTTCAGTGCAGTAAGTATCTGGCGGTCAATCGTGCCGTCCGTGACGATGTGCATCACGACAACGGTTTTTGACGTCTGTCCCTGCCGCCAGAGCCTTGCAATAGTCTGGGAATAAAGCTCCAAAGACCAGGTCAGCCCATACCAGACGATGGTGGAGCCTCCAGACTGGAGATTCAAACCATGTCCGGCAGAGGCGGGGTGGATAAGCGCCACGGGAATCTCACCGTTGTTCCATCTGCGGATGCTGTCCTCAGAATCCAGCTGGACGAAGGGAATGTGGCATTTATGGAGCCGTTCTGAAATGCGCTCCAGGTCATGACGGAACCAGTAGGCCACAAGCAGCGGTTTCCCGTTTGCGGATTCGATGATGTCCTCCAGGGCATCCAGTTTCCGGCTGTGGATGTCAATCCGCTTTTTGCTGTCGTCATAAACAGAGCCGTTTGCCAGCTGGGACAGCTTGCCGGAAAGGGATGCGGCATTGGCTGCTGTGATTTCTCCCTCCGGCAGGTTCAGGATCAGCGCCTTTTTCATTTCGTCATAAGCGGATCTCTCGCCAGCGTTTAAATACACCGTGTACTCGGAAGTGACCAGCTCCGGCATCTTTATGTGGTCGGATGCCTTCATGGAAATGGAGATGTCGGAGATTCTCCGATAGATTTCTTCCTCTGCACCGGGTTTTGGCAGGTAGCTGTAAATGACCTGTCCGTTTCGCTTATCAGGGATAAAGAACTCATCACGGTAGTGGGTGATAAAGCGTCCCAGGCGCTTGCCCATATCAATGACCTTGAACTCCGCCCATAAATCCATCAGACCGTTTCCGGCAGGAGTGCCGGTCAGACCGACCACTCGTTTCACTTGCGGTCGAACCTGCATCAGACTCTTGAACCGTTTTGCCTGATGGTTTTTGAAGGATGACAGCTCATCAATCACCACCATATCGAAATCGAATGGGAAGTTGTCCACCAGCCACTGCACATTTTCACGGTTGATGATGTAGATGTCTGCCTTCCGGCAAAGCGCTGCTTTACGCTCATCTGCTGAACCGACCACTACGGAGTACGTGAGATTTTTCAGGTGGTCCCATTTCTGTATTTCTGCCTTCCATGTATCTCTCGCCACACGGAGAGGAGCGATAATCAGTACCCTCGACACCTCAAAGCTGTCAAACAGCAGGTCGTTAATGGCGGTCAGTGTAATGCTTGTCTTGCCAAGTCCCATGTCAAGAAGGATGGCGGCAAGCGGGTGGGTTTTAATATATTCAATTGCATATTTCTGATAATCATGTGGCTCGTATTTCATCCAGCATCCCTCCAATCTGGTCTGGGTCATCCAGCACATACACCAAAAAGCCCATGCGTCTAAGCATTTCATGTCTTGCTGTCTGGATTGCCCTCGGTTTTTTGCCCGGAGCCTTTACTTCAACAAAGGCGATATGACCTCCCGGAAAAAGCACCAGACGGTCTGGCATTCCGTCAAAACCGGGAGAGACGAATTTGGGTGCGATGCCGCCCATAGCTTTTACCTTTCGGACAAGAGCCTGTTCTATCTGTTTTTCGTTCATGTTCCTTCCTCTCCATCGGTGACAAGCTGTGACAACTCGGACAAGAAATCCTATACGCGCGCAAATACGTGTGACGTGACACCATTTCTATATAAATTTTTATATGTTTTTGTGCTATATAGAAATTGTTGTCACAGTCGTCACAGCAAGGCCGATTTTTCCTCTGAAACAGAGGGTTTTGCCTGTGACAGCCTTTGTGACAGTGACAGGTTTAATGGGTTGTCACAGGCAGTTGTCACTGGCGTTTATACAGACGCTGGAGTCCGTAAATGGGCAGCCGTCTGCGTTCCTCGGTTTTTGTCCATCCTTCGATGTGCAGCATAATCGCCGCTATCGCATAGGAGTCGGATGGCTTGATATCCTCCTTGCCCTTGCCGAAGCATTCGCACCAGATTTCCAGGTTGCTCACACTGTTACGAGGCACGACGCCTTGCGGCCTTGTTGGGTCATTTGGTTCATTCACATAATTGCGCCGCTCGTAGATATCCATATCAGACCAGTTCTCCGGCAGCAGCATTTCCAGATAGGTGCGCACCAATCCTTCACGGTCATCCTGCTCCATAGCTGCAGCCTGCTCCGTCTGTGAGACCTCCTCCAAGTCGGAATCGAGATACAGCTTTTCTCCCTGCTCGTACAGGTAGAGCGCCTCCGCCCAGATTTGCTTTACATCCGCTTCGGTCAAGTCCCAGGGCTTCTTTTTCCCTGTTCCCGGAGTCTTGACTGTCCAAAAGCGGCGGTTGCCGGTGATGTCACGCAGATAGCCATTCTCGGAATTGGTCGTGCCGAAGAAAATGCACTGTCTCGGATGCGGCGTAACACGTCTGCCGAAGGAAGCTCTGTATTTATCATCCTGGCGGGAGACAAATGCCTTCACCTTGTCGATGTCGGCTTTCTTCATACCGGCAAGCTCACCGATTTCAATAATCCAGTAGCCCTGCAGCTTTTCCGCAGCAGTCTTGTCGTTCATATCCGTAAGGGACAGGCTGTCGGAATACCAGTCGCCGCCAAGCCGTGAGATGAGGGTTGATTTGCCGACACCCTGCGGACCGTTCAGCACAGGGACGCTGTCGAACTTGACACCCGGCTGCTTAATCCTCGCAACGGCTCCGCAGAGAGATTTCCGGGTGACCGCACGGGTGTATGTGTTATCTGCGGCACCGAGATAATCAATTAGAAGGGTATCCACACGGGGAACGCGGTCCCATTCGGGCAGATTGTCGAAATACTCCCGTATCGGATGGTAGGAGCGGTCGTCAACCACCTTTGTGACACCTATCTGATAGTTCCGTGCAGAGAAGCTGCCATAGTTGGCATCCACATAACAGATGAGCTGCGCGTCATCCGCATCCCGCCAGAACCGTGCAGGGTGTTTCCAAGGGACGTCGCCTTTGATTTCCATGCCGTCAGCCAGCTGGTTAAACACAATATTTTTCAGGTTCTCGTCGTTCTCTAAAATCAGAGTGATATTGTGGAGACTGTTCTTAAGGCTGCCGTTCTTCTCGATTTCCAGCCCTTTTGTCCAATCGTCAAATTCCTGCTGAGCTTTTTGCTGCTTTTCCTGCAGAAGCTGCGCACTGACACGCTCGTCCTTCAGCAGATATTCCACTGCGGCAGAGTAGGATTTTTTCTCGTCCATATCTCCAAACCGATGGATGCGCACAAGGTCAAAAGCATTGCAGAGCTTACCGCCCGCCGGATCCGTGGCATGATGGCTGTATGCGAATTTATCATCGTATATCACGACACCGGCAGAGCCTTCGCCTGGGATATAGTCGTAGCGCCCGGAGCCGTCGGCGGTCGGAGCATATACATCCGAAAGATAGCGGTCGATGATTTCCTGAATCGTGTATGACCTGCACACAGCACCGACAACACCATCCTTTTCAAAGGGGTCTTTCTGGTGCTGCGCCTTTTTCTCCATGACCGTGCTTTCCTTCGGTGTGGTTGGGAGTAAGGAGCAATCTCTCCAGTCCGGGTGTGCCAAAAGTACGGTATCTGGGTCGAGCCAGTCGCCGTCTATCACATCAAATAGGTACTCGCCGTTTGCAGGACAGGTCGGCCAGTACATCAGCTGGTGCGGGGAGAAGGAGCAGGGGTCAATCATGTCAATAAAGCCACCCTCCGCAGCATAGAATCTCGCCACAGCATTAAACTCGTCCGGCGACATATCACGGGTGACAGGGATGAGCATTCTGATTCTCGGCTTCTCCGGCAGGTGGCTGTGGGTGGAATAATAACAGGCAGCGTTGTGGATGTTGCTTTTGATGGCAGCGAGAAATTCCTGCGACAGATAGTCCATGTCGTAAACCAGCATGGAGCGGCAGGTCACCTTGTCCTTCTGCCTGCGGTTATCCTTAAGATGACCCGCAACAAATCCGCCTTTATCCTTGATGTCATCCCGCTGTGACTTGGGCAGCTTCGGATATTCCTCCGCAGACTCAGAGGTGCGGATGGGGTCTTTCAGTCTGCTGCACAGCTCATCGAATTTTATGGTCTTGTTTGACCAGAACTTTACCTGACGGGAATTACCGTAGGCAATCTTTAAATCACGCATGAGGCACTTCCTCCAATCCTTCTGTAAAATAGCGCAGTCGATAGTTCTTCCATTCGGCACGTTTGATTTCCGCTGCCATTCCTCTTGAGATAGTGCTACCGAATACCCACACTTCAGAGCATTTGCTCATGATGGCATTTCCGAAGAATAGCCCAAGTTCACGCTCGTTTGGATTGGCGTCGTTTAGGAATTGCGGGAACAGCAGATGCGGCGCAATGGGGATGTATCCCTTGTCCACAGCAAACCGACTGTATCTTCTTGCCGCCGCCACGTTTACTTCAACGTCTCCTGCATAAGGAGAGCAGATATACACGATGGGACGGAAAGCACGGAGTGCACGTTCTTCCTTTTCGATTGCGGACAACGCACCGTATGCCGTAGGGTCTGGGTATCCTTCCGTGTTGTATTTACTGATACTCAAAACATAGATTCTCCTTTCCGGCGGGCATAAAAAATCCGCCTCTAATCTCCACTGGAGAAGAGAGACGGATTTGAGCGGAACGAAATCAGTCTTTTTTATAAAATGGGGTGACGTACCCATCCGCCCGGAGCTTCAGCCCATTTGCCCACGGCGGCGTCCTGCCCATTTGTTCACAGATAGCGTCCAGAGATACTTTGGGGTCGGCTTCGATTACCAGCTCATCATGGATGTGCATCACAATGGAACAGCACCGCAGCGTCTTCATGGCATAGCACAGAATATCCCTGGCGGTCGCCTGCACGATGTTCTCCACGAACTTTGGACCGTAGGAGTCGATGCGTTCCCATTTCTTTGTGCCGCCGACACCCTCATAGGTGATGCAGCTGCCGCCGAATCGGTTCGTTCCGATTTTGGGTTTCACATAGGCGAGGTTCCTGCCGGAGGGCAGCGTAATAAAGAGCATCCCGCTCCTGCAGGAGAAGGTCAGCCCGTAATCCTTGGTGGTGGTTTTGTTGCGTACAGTCTCTGTGACAGCGCGGTCAACCGCCCACCAAAATTCGACAATCTTCGGATTCGACTGCCGCCATGCACTGACCAGCGGAGGAAGCTCCTCTTCAGTTAATCCCATATCCAGAGCGCCCATCGCCCGCAGCGCCCCAACAGAGCCGCCATAGCCGAGAGCCAGCTCTGCGATTTTGCCCTTTTGCCGCAGATGTCCGTTGACGCCGTGCTTTTCTACAGGAACCTTGAACATCTGGCTGGCGCTGGCGCAGTAGATGTCGCCGCCGCTTTCAAATACCTCCTGCCGCCATGTCTCTCCGGCAAACCAGGCAATGACTCTGGCTTCAATAGCGGAGAAATCAGCCACATAGAACAGTGTGCCTTCCTTCGGGATAAATGCCGTCCGGATCAGCTGGGAGAGCGTATCGGGGACGTCCTCATACAGCATGGAGACGGAATCAAAATCGCCCATGCGAACAAGCGCACGAGCCTCCGCTAAATCAGGGAGGTGGTTCTGGGGCAGATTTTGCAGCTGGATATGGCGTCCAGCCCATCTACCGGAACGGTTGGCACCGTAAAATTGGAACATTCCACGCGCTCGTCCGTCCGAGCAGACCGTGTTCTCCATCGCCTGATATTTTTTCACAGAGGATTTCGCAAGCTGCTGGCGCAGGGATAATACCTCGGCAAGCTCCGGCGGCGCAGTTTTTAAGAGTTCCGCCACAGCTTTTTTATCAAGGCTCTCTGTCTCCAGACCGTTGTCGACAAGCCACTGCTTCATTTGTGCCACGGAGTTGGGATTGTCCAAATCGGTGAGCCGTTTCATGGCAGCAGTCAGTTCCTTGCGGGAGCGTGTATCCATTGCAATAGCCTGACGCACAAGCTCCATGTCCAGACGGACGCCTCTGTCGTTGATTTCCTGGTCGATATGGTATTCGTCCCACACGGATTCCGGCACAGGGAATTTGGCGAGCCTCTTCTGGATGCCCATTTCAGTTTCTACATCGCGGGCGTTATAGCGTTTGAACTGCTCCCATTTGTCAGGAGCATGGGTAGGGAGATTTTTGGTGCGTCCGCCGTTTGCCTTGGTAGGTGCGCAGGGCTGACAGAAGTATTTGATGAGGTCTTTTCCCTCGGTCAGCTTTTGCTTTTCCAGTCCTATCACGGCACCGGCACCCTCAAGGGAGAGAGGCATCCCCATGTATGCGGACCATATCATGGAGCAGCGCCAGCTTTCAGGGTTCAGGTATTTTGCAAGCTCCGTGGACAGCTCATGGTTATCATGAAATGGGTCCAGGCTGATACCCATATCCGACAGATAGCGTGACAGGCAGATACGTTCAAAAGAGGCGTTGAATGCCCACTTGGTAACAGAATCATCCGTGAGCGCTGCTATGATGTCCGGCGGAATCGTCTCTCCGCAGGCAAGGTCTACGACACGCACATCACCGCCGTCCACAGAATATCCAAAGAGCAGGATTTCAAAATCCGGGTCTTCTGCATAGCGGTATGCACCGCACTTTTGCAGGGGTGCGCCGGAGTAGGTTTCAATATCAATACTGAGATTTTTCATATACACCGTCCTTGTCATATAAAAGAGCGACGGCAGAAAATATATCTCCGCCGCCGCCCAGCTTGATTATTCGAGTTCCTTCATGCGCTTTTCGTGGTATTCCAGGTTATGAGCCGCTTCTTCCTGTTCGCGTTTCATACGCTCCCGGTGATACTCAGTATCGCGCTTTTCCTGTGCCTCCGCACGTTTGTCCCTTTTGTACTCATCGTACATACTCTGGATTGTCCCCGCGACGAGGGAGATGCAAAGTGTTGCGACACAGATGAGCATAAAATAACAGAGAATCGTTGTCATAGCTTTACCGTCCTTTCTTAGTCGAGAAAATCATCTTCGTCATCAGTAGCAAAGTCAGATTCCGCACTTGCCTTGCCGCCGAGCGGTTCGCCGTCGCGGATTTTCTGAAGGTTGTTCAAGCCGCAGGCAATGCCCTTATTGCCGTTGGAATTGAAGGCGTAGAAGTTGATGCTTGCCCTGCCGTACACACCGGAGTAAACCTCGGAGCGGGTCAGGATGGGATTGCGGTCAGCATCCACGATACCAGGAGCAGTCGTGCTGTTGGCGTTGACGAAGTAGCTGCCAGCGTAGGCAGGGTCGTCGGGTCTCTCGGCGTCACCATCGCGCAAAGGGGTCTTCAGTGCGGTCAGCGGAGGAACGGAGCGACCGTTGCCCTTGAGCTTTGCCTGCCCTTCCTCGTAGGCTGCCTGGATAGCTGCCTTGATTTTATTTACAGTGACCGTGTCGCTCTTCGGAATGATGAGGGACACAGAGAATTTGGGGGTGCCGCCGTTGATGGACTTTGCCTCCCAGACATTTGCATAAGACCAGCGGGTATCCTTGCCGGTGATTACCTTCATAGGGTTTGCGATTTTAGTGTTGTTTGCCATTTTAAATTTCCTCCTTGAAATCATCCATAATGGTTGTCATA
This sequence comes from Clostridiales bacterium, assembly GCA_020859995.1. Taxonomy (GTDB): domain Bacteria; phylum Bacillota; class Clostridia; order Lachnospirales; family Lachnospiraceae; genus Choladousia. The sequence continues at coordinate 4,141 of JAJBVE010000034.1, read as the reverse complement.
GCCGGACGCTTATCGCTCTCCGGCACAAGTGTCGGTTTGCCCTGGGGCTTGTAGGTCAGCTCACCCAGGAGTTCATTGAATTTGCTTTTGCCAAGCAGCGTGGTCATTGCCGTGATACCGAGGAGCTTCTTCTCATATGGGTCATACCCGGCATTAGTTACGGCATCCGCCACAGCAGCTTCACTTGTGTATCTGCGGTTGGAGCGCCCCTCGACCAGCTTGTAGCCGCGCCAGCTCTTTCCGCTGATTGCCGCCTGCAGAGCGTAGTCTTTAATGTCGGATGCCCATGCGGTCAGCTCATCCAGCTTACCGAGGATTTCTTCGACATCCTCATCTGTAAGCAACGGTGGCTGCTTGAACTCGTACCTTGCCATCTCCAGATTGGCTTCGGCTCTGGCACGGCATTCGGTTTTGACCTTGCAGAACCGGCACCAGTCGCCGCAGGCAAAGTTGCCCTCGCCGTTGTAGGCAAGCTGTGCGGTTGGAGCAAGCACCGCTTCCGCCCAGGAGAGAAGCTCGTTCTTGGGAATGGTAAAGCTGCTGATGTTGCTGCGCCTCGGCTGGAAAATCGTCATGCAGACGGCATCTATATCGTAGATGTCATCGAAAAGCTCCAAAGCTCCGAGGGAGTAGCACATCATTTGCGGATTGCTTTCCGCCGACACTTCCACGCCCTTTCCGTATTTGAAGTCGATAACATACAGCGTGCCATCGCTGATTACCAGGCAGTCGCCGGTGCCGAAGCCGTCAGGGACGTACTTGGAAAAGTCCAGCCGCTGTTCAATGAGAACGATGGGGTCGCTGCAGGTCTTCTTGACCTCGGCTACCAGTTCCATGATGTAAGAGGCGTACTCAGAAGCACAATCCTCCATCTCGGCATCGTACCAGCTTAAGTCTTCGGTAGGGTCATTCGACCTGATTCCCAGTGCGGACTTCAGCTTGTGTTCGCAGAGACTGTGGGCATCGGTGCCCTCGGCGGCATAATCGGAACCTTTATCCCTGACGCTTTCGCAGAGCCTTGCCGATGGCGGGCAGTGCAACCAGCGGTCGGATGAGGATGCGGATAAAATTGCGTGTGCTTTAGGTGGCATTGTCCAGCACCTCCGCATCCCGTAAAAGGGCTTCATAATTTGCCGGGTCAATCTGCGACAGCTTTGCCGCTCCATATTTTTGGAGCAGAGCGCGGATTTCTGCGGCATGACCGGCACGGGACTTCTCTGCCAGAGTAGCTCTGACCTGTTCCAGTGTCAGCGTCGGCTTTGGCGGCGTTGGTGTTTCGGCAGCAGTATTATTAGATTGCTGCTTATCATCTGCTCCACCAAACTGAGCAGTCAACCAGTCTGCTATATCAGAAATAGCAGCGGCAGCAGTACGCAATTCCTCGATGGTCTGTGCCATCTCGTTCATCTTCGACATTTGCTTGTCCTCCTTCCTTGGATTGTCTGTGTGCGGCGAGAATTTTTATATCCCTCGCCATTCGTGCGGATACTCGGCTGATTTCGGAAAGAACCTCAATCAGTTCATTATCGTGTCCGCCAGTGCCGTGACAGGTTTGACTCATGATTCACCTCGTTTCTGCAAGGCTTGTATCGTTTCGCCTTACACTCTCCACTGGAGAAAAGGACAGAATTTGAGCGGATTATTTTTTAGAAAAGATTTCGGCTGCCGACTGAAAGTGGATATCAGCCGACAGCCGGGTGGTCAGGCTACATTATTAATAGCCCCTGATTTTACGGAACTCGTCGCGGTAGCGTTTCATTTGGTCGGCGAAGGTCCGCTGCGGCCTACCAAGAGCCTCTGCGATTTTGCGGTCTGAGACCTTGTCATCATCAGCCCACATATCGAGGATGCGGTCTGCATCAGGGTCGAGTTCCCGGAATCGCTTGATGAGCTGCTCCAGCAAGATGCGGTCTTCGACGATGTTCTCCATACAGGATGTAGCTATCAGGTCACTGTCATAAAGACTTGTCCCTTCTTCACAGTTGCCTGCATCCAAAGAAAGGGTCCCAGTGGAATGATACTCGCAGACATCGCAGTCGCCATCACACTTCCAGTTGAACTGCTTCGGGCAGAAGCAACGATGATGGTATTGCTCATATTTGCGGATGCGGGTTGCCTCTTTGCTGAACCTCTGATATTCCTCTTCGGTAACGGGAATCTTCTCACCCAGAGAGTGCAGATAGATAAAACGTGTTTTTTCATTGCTTGACATAAAAATTTCCTCCATTCGGTTTGGTTGGAATGGAGGAAATCCTCGTCTACAGCTGCAAAAGGGTATGGCAAATAAACTGCAGCCCTGATGGAATCTCTCCATTCCGGGTGTGCAGCTCCCTTATCCAGTAGGCAGCTGATTTTATTTACTTGTCCCTTCAAATGGCACTGGATCATCCGTAGCCAGTGGATGTACCATTCGTAGGGGTGTGAGAGTTAGCTCACAGATAATATTTTATATGAAAGCAGAGATTTTCACGAGGAAGTGCGGCTTCCGCTGTAGATGGTCAAAAAGCCTGAAAAATAGGCAAAAAAAGAAGGCTCCTATGCCGTGATGACATAAGAGCCTTGTAATATTAAGTGCTTATACCGGAAGCGCGACTTCCGAATTATTTTTCAGGCGCCGTATTTTTATTTCCGTTCTTGGGCAATTGTTGCTGAATTCCAGCATCTTTCAGCTTCGCATTCCACATAAAAATGTTTTCCATGTGGTGGTTATCTATGAGGTATCGATAGACGAGAAACTCTTCGGATACAATCATAATGTTATAACCAGCTTTAGCTATCAGGTCATAGGAAAAAGCAGGTTGCAGATTCAGTCCTATACAAAGAGCCAGCACACTTTGTAGTGTTGGTTTTGCGTCCCTCTTGTTTCGATAATCCTGAATCATTCGTGAACTGATTCCAGTTCTTTCTTCCATCTTCTCATTAGTGTACCCACGGCGCTTTATATGATAATCAAGTGTACCATTAAAGGAGGAAGGAGTTTCAGACAGAATATCTGTTACTCGCTTTGCTTCTTCCGCAATAGCGGTCATCTCACGAGCACGCTTTTGGACATCTTCGTTTTTCCCTTCACTGGGATTGAATTTAGCCTCGACGAAACTTTTGGAGTCGGCATCCCTGCATAGAAAGCAGATACGATAAAATGAATCATCATAATGGCTACTCACTCTTGTCGTTCGGTCGAATACCAAACAACATTCATCGGCATGAGCAAGCGCATATTCTGTCAATTCGGCTTGTTCATCCTGAATTTTTACATATTTAGAATCGTTGATGACTATCATTCCACCGGCGTGAATAAATCGACCGTTTTTGAAATCATCAGCAAGCGCCGGATTTAACAAGGATTCAAAAATGGCATTGTTTCGGTCGATGATAAAAGTCTGATTCTTTTTTAGCGTTCCCTTTTTGAAAGAGAATGGTGGATAATACGTCCCATCAACAAAATTGAACACTCCTGCAGCCTGATCGAACCCAAGTTCAATAGCGCGGATTTTTGCCGCCATTGTTGACACTTTGAAAAAATCTGCAAATTCACTAATGGCAAGTTCCATAATATACGCTCTGCTGGTAGATGTTAAAGAGCGAGTCAGATGATTAAGAATATCATTCAGCTTGGCACGTCCTGTTCGAGCAGGAATAAGAATCTTCGGAGCTATTGCGTTTGCTTGCCACTCCATCCATTTTAGTTCTTCTTCTAATTTGTCTGAGTCTTTTTTATACTCTTCAACAACAGCACAGGAAATGGACGTGAGCTGTGGATTGATGAGTTTTTGAAGCTCAAAAAATTTATAGTGTTTATCCCAGTGGACGCACTCATGGATTATAGTGTTATTCACCGAGCCAATATTCCGCATAAAGAAAACATCAGGGCTTACCAGAATCGTTCCCTCTTCAATATCGGCTGACACTACATTTTTGTCTCGGTCATAGATATCAACGGTCGCGTTGTTAAAATAGGTTTGACCGAAAATACCATCGGGCAAGGGAGCCAGATGAACCGACAAACACATTGCATCTAAGACATCTTTGATAGGGAGCGGCATGGGCGTTTCAAGTGCTTTCGGGCAGTATTTTTTTAAGGATACACTGATTTAATTGAGTTTTACACTTTGTTCACACAAGTTCGCCTCTAGAGTGGTAT
>JAJBVE010000230.1 GCA_020859995.1 Clostridiales bacterium | reverse complement strand
CCTAAATCCTGCACGTCTGCCAATTCCGTCATGGCCGCAAACTTAAGCTGGGCTAAACCAACAGCAGACGAACACAGCATAACCTGGATTGAAAGTGTGTTTGTCATTGATATTGCCCTGTGACGCATTTTCCCATATTTTTTATATTCTGTCAATCAATAAAAAAGAGGCCCGCAACCTATCGCTTAGACCTCTTCTTTGACGCAGTTCTATTTTTTAGGCTCAAATGAGTCGCAGATCATTTGCCCGTTGTTTATAAAATTAATTGACGTCAGCCTGTGATTTTCGCAGACGATGTTATTTTCCCCGTTCTGTGTGATAATCATATTCCTTGTTCTGATCGTCCGTGTACCACTTGAAATATCCGCGTATTTGCAATGCTCGCAATCATGATTCATGCGTCCTGTACCTCCTCCTTCGCCGCCTCCAGGCTGACAACCAGCCGCATGCCACTTTTCCAGCCTACCTCATCGAGTGTAGCTTTCGGCACGTATATCGTGCCGATCTTTGGCATGAGCAGAGCATCCCTGTCTACCTCGGTAAACCGGATCGTGTTCCTTGTCTCCTTTTCCGTCTCAAATGTTACGTTCATGGCTTATCCTCCTTGTCAATTTTTATCAGCATATACGGCGGGATGCTGAACGGCTTGCCACCGTCCCCCAGATCGCAAATGACGTTCCCCCGCTTTGTAAAGCGCAGGACTGTCATAGTCTGCATTTCCAAGTAACCTGGAATCCTCGTTCCGGTTGTCAGGCATGCCTTTACACGGTCGCCAATCGTCAGATCCTCCAGCTTTGTGTATGTCCGTGTTGGAAGAGGCTCTGTCCGGGCTGCCTCTTCCTCTGCCTGGCGGAGTAGCTCTTTGAGTCGCTCCTGCTCCTTCCGTTCATGTTCCAGTACCTCTTTTTTCTTCTCGTCGATCAGCCACAGCACCCACGCATGCGTTACGTGGCCTGCAAAAAATCCATTTGTCTTCCGCGTCTGCGCGGCCATATCATCCAGCATGTCCAGAACTTCCTGCGTTGTCATATGTCCCACCTCCTCAATCGTAATACCCGCAGTATACTTCATCGGCCGCACGCTCCGCTGCCGCCTGCTGTGCATCCGCAAGGGCCATCAGGTAATCCTCGTTCGCGCTATTAAGTTCCTTAAAAATATCATTGTATGGGATGTCTCCGCTGCAGAGCCAAATGACCAGCGCTACGTCCCTGATCGCGAACACCATATCATTTTCACCGATGCGGTTTACGCCAAACATCTTGTCATACTGCTCGCTGGTCCCATTAACGAACCATCTGTTTTTGATGCAGAGTGCCCGCAAAATTTCCGGATCTGTTACTACCCACTTTTCCATGTACTGTCCTTTCTGCCCTCGTAACCTCCGTGGCGGGATAGCTGCTATTCAAACATCCTGCTATAATATCGCCGTATCTCATCTGCTATTGCTGTAAGCTGCGCTCCATATTGCCATTTCTCGGAAGATTGTTCGCTGCTCTTCTTGTAGTCCTCTCCCAATTTCTCAATCTGGTTTGCCCGCTCAAGCATTTCGTTGCCAACGCTGATTGCCTGGGATAACTCTTCCTGCAGGTCTTTTTCTCTTTTGCTCATGTAGTCTTCCGGATCCACTTTGGCTAAAAGATCGTCGCTCCAGATAATCCGCTCTGCGAGATATTTCTTGAACGTCTCAGGGGAGAGCTCTTTGTAATTAAAATCATGCACTCTAACATAATACTCGCCGTCGTATACCCAGAGTGTAGGACGGTTTTTCGAATGGTCCTGAACGTAAAGCTGCAGAATCAGATAAAAATTATCGTTATACTCGGCGCTGCCAAGATCACCACTGCTCGTGTAAAACTTAACTCCGTATTTTAACATCGCGCTTCCTCCTTTTCATGTAGCAGGGCTTAATGCCCTGCATCCCCCTATGCGATTGCCTCTTTGTAACGCTTAAATGCAGGCTGGATTCCATCGAAAGTCCAGAGGCGGAAGTGCCGTCCGGTTCTCATGTTGGTAACAACCACTGCGTATATGATCTTCCCCGCTACCGTCATTTTCCTGGTAAGTTCTACCTTTACTCCGATGCAGCTGTTTTCATGCTTCTTTAAAACTTTCACATTGATATTTCCGATTTTTGCCATTTCGGTAACCTCCTTGTTTTTGTAGTTTAATTTTTTTAACTATGCTCATTGTAGTCTAATTTTTTTAACTTGTCAATACCACAAGTTAATTTTTTTTAACTACTTTGTCAACAGCGTCAACACAATTATGGTACCCCTATATACGCGTATGCGTTTGGGCGCATAGGCGGTATTATATTCTCTATTTTTCTATTTTTTTATTGCCTTTACTTTTTATTGTTTTATTGTTTACAGAGTCAATCAGCTTTATATAATAAAGGCCCCACGCGTCAACAGCTCTTGTTTACACCCTGTTTACAACCTCCGATTTTTTTTGTAAACACGGTTGTTGCCCCTGTTTACAAAAAAAATCAGCTCCCCCCCGCCGCGCATATGGGTGCATAGCTACACCAGACACGACAAGCCGAGCATTCGCAGCGATTATTCGGCCCATTATTTTTTATCGAAACTATTTAAAATAACGCTTGACATACCACCGAATCAGTGGTATAGTATAACCATCAAGAGGAAATGCAAAAACAGGAGGACGCGAAAATGAAGTCGGTAAGCTGGTATGATGAGTTGAAAATGCATGAATACAAAGCAGTAAAAGATGAAAATGGATTGTACACTGTACTTGAAGATGGCGAAGTAATTGAAACTGGAATGTGTAAAGTATTGGCAGCATTTATGTACGGAATTGAATTTGATGATTAAGGAGAGCATAGAAATGACGAAAGAAGATGCAATCAAAAGACTGGAAGTTATCATGGAACACTCCAAAAGCGATCTTTACCATCATGAAGTAAAAGCTACAGATTGGGAAAAATACGGAAAGAACCGCACATACCTCTCGATTGTTGAAACGAAGAGCGGTACAACGCACTACAAAAAGTTTGATTATGGCTTTATTGATAATCTGACAGGGGAGTATCATCCAGGAAACAAAGATATAAATGATAATTACACACTTCGGGGCTTTGACTTTTAAGGAGGATTCAAAATGACTATCAAAGAAATGAGACAGCTGCTCGGTTTGAGTCAGGCAGCATTTTCCCAAAAGTACGGAATTCCCAAACGGAGCATCGAAAACTGGGAAGGCGGGGTTAATAAGTGCCCGGATTATGTAAAGGAACTGCTGGAACGTTGTGTACTAGAAGATGGAGGCAAAGCAATGATTATTAACGGAATTGGAAGCGTGGCAAAAGAAGAAATGATGAGCATACTCTCATCAGACGGCAGGCGAGCTGTGGAAGATGGTGATATCACCATGCAGGAATTGGCGGATATGTACAAAGCGAACAAGGCAAAGGGTCTGTCAAAGATTGGGCGGTTTGGTGATACCTACCACAAAAATTTTGAGCGTATCCCCGCTGGACTGTTTGAAAAGTTATCACCTGCTGAAATAGCGACGCTTGTAGACGCGTTTTATGATGCCTACTCAGATGGAAAGAGCGCGGTGTAATAACCACGCTCAGCCGTATAACACACAAAACTAAAATTTCAATCCGCGGGTACTATTTGGGAGTACCACCAATAGCAACACCCGTGCAGTTACTATCGACATGGACAATGTACCATAATAAAATAAATACGTCAAGCATAAATTCGGGCGGCAGGATAACACCTACCGCCATTTTTTGTACCATCATGTACCACGCTGTACCAAACTGTGCCTCAAACTATCGTGCAGTAGTCCAGACTTATCCAGCCGTTCCGGCCAGACTGATAGGATTTAAGCAACCCCCATCCTTTTGTGGAACCTGTGCCTGTGGACTCTTCGACAATCGTGAACGTACCTGCCCCCGTGTAACCCACAGAACCGTACCCGGTGCCCGGGCCTGTACGGATTCTGAGATTTGCCGATGTTACTTTGACAGAGTACGGCACGCTGGAGCTGCTGCTTGAACTGGAGCTGTTACTTGTCGGATAAATCGCATTGCCGCTCTCATCAAACACATAATATCCGCTGTGCTCATCAGCACATTTTTTGGCATTATCCAGACTGGAATACGCGCCGATCTGCGAGGATGCATCCGCCCATGTCTTGCGGACACGGTAAAGCGTGCTCGAAGAGGCTGCTGAACTTGCGGTTGAGGTTGTCGTACCAGACAGCTGCGCCTTGAATGCCGTCCACTTCGACTCGCTTCCAGAATCCGCGTTCCATCCAACGACGCCCGGGCAAAGCTTCCCGTTTACGTCATAGTGGCGAATGACGTGATCTGCGTCAATACCATACGTCTCCATCAGATATTTTGTCAACTCGACTGCCTTTGCGACTGCTGCGCTGGACAGTGACCAGGTGGAGTCATTGGCATCCTTGACCGTCCCTGTGGAATTTGTCGAGCAAATCTCGATGCTGATAGTGTTGGCATTTTTCGCGGTACCATACAAGCTCCCGCCCTTGGTGTTCTGCTTCGACCCGCCGACCGCCCAGCAATACCGATTCGCCGGGTCTGGGTTGTACTGTACTATCGTAGCATCATCGACGATGAAGTCAGCGGATGCTTTCGCGGATGCGTTGGCGAACCATGCCGCCGTGTTCGCTGCCTGACCGGATGTGGATTTTACGCCTGCCGTATAATGGATAACGATATACTTTACACTTCTCCCTTTGGATACCGTTGTGTTTGCTGTGCCTGTCTTTTTTACAATACTGATTGCCATTTACCTTACCTCCCAATCCTTTGCCAGCATATCAGCCTGCGACGCCAGCCATCCGATCTGTACGCCGCTTGTGCCGACAAATGCTAGGGCGCAGTTGCCGATCGCGTCATGGTCTGCGTTGACCACTTCGCCCCTGGTATTTACATAGCTGATGCGTGTAGCTAACTCCACATACTGGTTCTTCCCGTTCCATCCGGCGCGGGCTATCTTGCTCCCGCGCATACACATCTCTATCGCCTGTCCAAATGTCATATGTCAGCCCTCCTCTGCTTTGACAACAATGTTTTTCCATTTTTTATAGCAGTCCAAATAGCCTTCCTGCTTATCTCCGTTCCATGTAAATTCATAATACATTCCATCTGATACGGTAGTGGAAAGCATTGCCTTGTTGTTCTGTAATGTCTTGCACATCCAGACGATAAATACGTTATCCTCTGTGATTTTCCCGTTCTTGTCGGTCACATCAGCCTGCGAATTAAAATAATCAACTACTGCCTTAATTGCAATTTCCATAAATTTCTTGTCTGACATATTACTCTTCCTCGCTTTCCTCTTTCTCGTCATCCACATAGTAGGTGATTTCTGTCGCTGCTGCCGATGCGTCCACATACGCTTCGCATCCTGCGTAGATTGCCGCCGATACTACTGCGCAGATCACGCCGACAGTTGCCAGCGTTTCGTTGCCGGTGTTGATACCTGCGATACTCGTAGCGATACTTGCCAGCATACTCGCAATGCTCATCCACAGTTTTCTCGATGCCAGTTTACTCATAATTTCCGCCTTTCTACCCGACCGGTTCGTCCGGGTCAATCTCTGGTTCTTTAGGTTCTTTAGGTTCCATATCTTTCATTGCCATATCATATGTAATCCCGCCTTTTGTGTTCTCCGCTTTGGATTTTTCACAGTACGTCCAAAAGGTTCCGAACATTGCCGCAGGGACACCGATCAGTGCATACAGGGCAGACAAATCATATCTCGCCCACATAGCTACTTCGGAATATATGATAATCTCGATGCATACGCCGATGATCACTACCATCATCAGCTTGCTCCATGATGGCTTCTTGCGTTTTCGCTTCACTCCAGATCACCTCACAGAAAATCATTCTTCTCTTCGCGCTCCCGGTACACACGTCTGATGTTTTCCATAGCCAAATCAGCACGGTTGTTCTTGTATGTGGACTTGTGGTTCTCGCAGTAGGCTTCATACTCGTCCATTACCACCATAATTTCATTAAAATCTTCCTTGGTGTGTTTCAGATTTCGTATCAGCTCCACATTAAATTTTAGTATCCGCTCCCGCTGCCTGTCTGCGTTCCTGTCATCCTCAATCCGTTCCCGCTCGTCCAGACGGTGTGCAATGTCAGTCTGGGCTTTCTTGACGGACTCCAGCTCCTGCACTACATCGCCATTGATGGCTTTCCCGATTGCTTTGCCGATTGCTTTCCATGGATTGATTTTGATTGGACTTATCTCTATCAGCCCGGAAGCGATAAGCAGGATAGCCGCTATCCATCCAGGGCTTGATGCCGCTATTGATGCAATCTCTGATAATGTCATTGGTTCTCACCCCTTTCTGGTCAGTGCCGCAGTTTAAAGTGTGCCGACTCGATATCGCGCTCCATCTTATTCTTCTGGGACGCAATCTCGCCTTTGAGTTCTTCCGGCAGGTCAGTCTGCAGCAGTGCGACAACCATCTTTCTAATGAGTGTAGCCTGCTGCTCCACGATGGAGCACAGCAGGTCTATCACCTCATACATCACTCGCCCTCCGCAGAATCTTCTGCGTCCAGCTCGATGCCGAGCAGCTCCGCGACTTCTGTCCGGATGGTCTCCGGCACACTCTCAATCGTGCGCTCCCCGTTGGATACTTTCTTTGCATAGATACTTGCGATTGCGCTCATTGCTTATCCCTCCTTTAAATCTGTGACTCATACAGCTCCAGCAGCGCATCTTCCAGTGTGCTGATGTACGTATTCATAGCTTTCTCTTTCAGTTCCTGCTCGGTTATCTGCCAGAAGCAGATGTAGTAATCGCCGTCAAGCTGTTTCTGCTGCTGGATGAACCGCAGGTTGGCGAATTCCTCCGTGGTGCCGTCCTCATTCGTGATTGTGCCGGATACCAGATTTTCGTCTGTAAAAATGGATGCATCCATTTCTTTCTGGTCCGGTACGATATAGTTGTTTCCGTTCATACCCGAGAACTTAACTTCTGTGCCGTCTGCGAGTGTCATAGTAATCATAGCGTTACCTCCTGTAACTGGTTGTGTAATGTGACTATGTTCTGATACTGTTTCCTGCTCATGTACTTCCTGTTGCTCTTTATCCATGCAAACACTTCATCGTGAAACTGTTTGGATGGCATTTTGGGTGCGACTTTCTTCATTTTCTGCCGCTCTGCGGTGACACGCTCCGGGTTTATCTTCTGCTGGATTCTGCCGTTATCCATCAGACAGTACTGTATCTGCATAAATCTCCAGTGGTCAGACAGTTTTGCAATGTGTGTCTTACGCTGGTTGACTGTGATGCCGATTTTCGCCGCTTCCTGCGTAACGTCCCTTTGCAGCTCTACCAGATGTTCCCGGTTATGATGGATGGTATAACTGTCATCCATGTACCGGGCGTAGTGCTTTTCGCCTCGTACGATTTTGATGTAATTGTCAACCGGTGTCGGATACAGGATGCCCGCGGACTGTGATGTCTGGTTGCCTATGTCCAGATGCTTCGGCATAAACTTCTCGCCTGTCAGCAGGGACTTGTCTATCTGCTGGTATTCCAGGGAGTTAAACAGCATATCCATGCAGACCGCGTACTCCTCATCGGACATATACGACACATCGACTTCAAACTGCCTTATGAGTTTTTCAGCCATCCAGATTGCAGTATCGTCGTGTACATACTTGCGGAGCTGGTCAAGCAGGATATCATGCCGGATGTTATCATAGTACTTGCTAAAATCCATCAGCAGGATATAGCCGTCGTTGCCGTGCTGGTTGTAGAATTCCACTAAATCCTTTACCAGCTCGCGCCGGGTAAAATCTGTACCCTTGTTTTTCTGTGATGCACCGTTGTTATATATCAGATAGGGCGCAATGGCAGGCATGATTATCTCGTCATTCAGCGCATGTTCTGCTACCCTGTCACGCACCTGCCCGCCGTGTACTAACCGCTCTTTGCCGCGTTCCCGGACAACGAACTCTGACGGTTTCCTCGGCTCATACGTCCGTGTAGCTATCTCTGCCTGCAAATCTGCTATCTCGGACAGCCAGTGCATCTCAAATATCTGTACCTTTGGTTTCCATGCGCTGTTTTTCTGTGCCGCGAGCCATGCATCATACAGCACATTTGCATCAGTTAGCGGTGACCTGCCGGGCTGATAGGAGTCGCAGTCGTAACTGGCTCCGTCCCGGCGTGTATTTCCTGTATTATTCATACAGACGGACTGCATCTCCTTTCTTTACCGCACGGTCTCAAATGGACATTAAGTGTGGTATCAAAATCGGGCGCACACCATTGACGTTGGACGCGTTGTTGTAGTTCGCATTGCCGTTGTTGTTGACATTCGCAAAGTTAGACGCCGAAACAACATCCCGCAGCCACCAGTTCGCACGTTCAGATACAGCCCTAAACAGTTCAAGTCCCGTCATCGGGCTTAGCCTTGTTGACAATTTTCTTGAACCTGTTATCGTTTTTACGCCATCCTTTTATAAGGGCAATTTCCTGCTTTATCATGTCAGCAAAGCGTGTGTATTTATTGATATCCACAGGCAGTGTCTCGATGGTATACTGTAATTCCTGCGACAGTGCGTCGCACCAGCCCAGAGCATAGTCCTGTTGCTTGCGCCGTTCTTCCAGCTCGCTCATATACTGCGGGTAGATGGAGTTTGCCATATGGATACATCTGCCGATATTACGCAGTACGCTGATGATGGTCTTGCGTTCGTCTGGAACGAACCACTCGATAAACGCCAGTTCTTTCTGCTTGCGTTTGGCATAGGCAATTTTCTGCGTATCGTCGAGTTCCTCATAGGGCTTGCCGCCGAACTGGCGCAGCAGGTTCTTTTCAAATTTCTCGGGTGAGAACCCGAAATCTCGGATGAGTAAGTCTGTGACTTCTCTCCGTAACTGGTAGTACTGATGATAAACCTCAAACTGTGATTCCTGCCGATGGCTTTTTAAAACTGACATAGTGTGCGCTCCCTTACTTGTTGATGGACTTCTTCGCTACATTTGTGTAGCGGCATATACCCGCCCCTAAAGGGGCGGGGGATTATGAGATTAAGAAAAACGGGCGCACACCACTGACGCCGGACGCGTTGCTGCAGCTCGCATAGCCGGCGCCGCTGACAAGCGCAAAGTAAGACGCCGAAACAACACCCCGCAGCCACCAGCTCGCACGAATATTGATGTACTGCGGTGCAAGCGCGAACAGCGGAAGCTGCGACTTGCCGACACGGTAGTTGTACGGAACGACAGTACCCGTAGATACCGGATTGAATATTCCGGAACCATAAACCATTTCTGCGGTCATCAGTTCTGCCGTGCACGCATACCACGCGCCCCCAGAAGGGTAACCGCTCGTAACAGCGTTTGTCAGCAGCTCGTAGAATGTCAGCAGGTAAGAGCCGAATGCGGAAGCTATCGTGCTGCGGGCATTGGTCAGACCTGTGTAAGTCACGGATGATACGGTGCAATCATCACCCGTGTACATCGCAGAGCCGGCATAGCCGCCCTCCGTCGTGTTGCTTGCATTCATCGGTGCGCTATACATGTTTCCATCCGTCACAATGAGCGCATTCTGCGTTGTCATGTCAGTAGAACCGCAGCGGTACCAGTAGTTGAATGCACCGATACGGTAATTGGTTGAACTGATAGTCCAGTAATCGCCCACAAACAAATCTGTGAACGTCCCCGCGGATATGTACCCCGCCTGTGTGGATGTGACGGATGAGCCTAACGACTTGCCACGGAAAATTGAGTTGTGCGCCCCAGCGTTGGAGTAGTGTGAGTCATCGACACCGTCCTGTATCTGGGTCAGCATGGCGGCGGTCAGTGTATTGCCGTCAGCAAATGTCTGAGTTGCGTAAGCCATAAAAAATCCTTTCTACCCATAACTTTTAAAAGGGATTTGGGTTAGCGGCGCACCTTCGATTTGTGCGTCGGTATTGATAGTTACTAATTACTGTACGGGCAGCGCACCGTCCGGGTAGATGTACTCATCCTCCACCTCATCCGGATGCAGAGCCTTTCGGATTTCCCGCTCGTACTTTGCCTTTTCCGCCAGACGTGCGAAGTCATACTTGTCCATCTGGTGGTCTACGCCGTGCTGCGGCGGCAGGTGGCGCTTGTCGATATATACCCGCCGGAAGTCTATGCCGACAGTCACGCCTATCTTGTCTCGCATCTCCCGCGCAAAATCCTCACGGTAAAGCTTTGACGTAAAGGCCAGCGTCGCACACATACCCGGTGTGGGCGGGTTCTGCGGGATGCCGCCGCAGTAGCGCACGATAAGGTTAAACGCTTCGCGGTTTGCCCGGACAGCCGGGTAGTCATCCGCACCGATGTGAGCAAGGTAAATCTCTGCCTCGCCTATCTTCATGTCAGGCAAAATGCTGCTTCCATTGGGTTTTGCCTTTTTATGCAGTACGTTGCTCATACAATCACTCCTTTACCATCCAAAGCAGTGCGGACATCTGGTTTGACTTTAGGCCGCCGGAACAGAATGTATCCTCATCTACCCGGAACACGTCAACGTCGCTCGTGATTTCGGGAATGTCTCCCAGCTCGGCGGTGATCTTCTGCCATGCGTCAACCGTGACAGATACCTGCCCCGGCGTTTTGCTCGGTGTACCGTACTCCTGCAAGAGCTTGTCACGCATCTCGATGTACTCCTTTGCTGCATCGCGGAGCTTGCGCAGGTTGCGTGCGATAGCATAGCCGAGTTTGCCTGCTTCCTGTGTCTGTGCGAGCACGTCTATGGAGACGCGCATTTCTTCGTTGGTCATTTTCATAATTTTGGTTTCCTTTCTTCATTAAAAAATTTATAAAATAGGCATCCGTATTACGCAGATGCCTGTAGTTCTGCTAATTGTTCCTGCAAGGCGGCGATTTGGGATTTTAGTTCGTCGATAGCGTTTACATTTTTCTGAATCATGTGGATTTCGAGACCGTGTAGTTCGCTGTAGGCCAAACCGTAGCGCTCTGTCCGTCCGTCATAAGTCGGTACTTCCAGTTCGTCATGGCACAATGTTGCGAATGACATAGCATCAAGCCCGACTTCCGTACAGGCTTCTTCGACTTCCTGCGCAATCAAACCACAATGGATACGGTCGTGCGTTACCGGGTCATTGGGGTCATAGTTTCTCCACATGTAGTTGACTCCGCGCAACTTCATGAACAGCTTTTCATAGCGTTCGTCTATGTCGACGATGTTTTCCTTTTCGCGTGCGTCGGACGTGCTGATGGTTGAAGAGCTGCTATAAATTGCGCCCCACAAATAACTCGCGCCGCCAAGAGCCAAATTCTTTGATGTATATGGACATAATCTCCATCCTGAGTCTCGCACACCGAAAAATAACTGATATGCTGTCCCCTCGGTCGATGCTGCAAATACCATTTGCTGACCAGAGGCGTTGCTTATAAATCCACAAGCATCGCTGCTACTACCGAAATCAATACCGCCACTATATATTGTTATATCGTTTTGGAAAATAGCGTTACGGAAAGTGCCAGAATATACATCAGCTTCTGTTATTTCCACCACATCTAAAGATGCGTTATAAGCATATAGAACACCATTTTCAATGTTGACAGCATATTTTCCTGCACTGGTATCATATTCGCCGCAATAGAGGTTCCCTTTAAATGTCCCAGTGGCGCCACTTAATTCTCCTGTAAAAGTTCCAGATGCTGCATTAAGGGAACCAGAAAAAGTGCCTGTTGCACCGTTTAACGTACCACAAAATGTGCCGTTTTTCGCATACAGCGTTCCATCTTGTGTAACAGAGAAACGACCGTTCCCGGCCCAGAACGCCCATGTAGAACCGTCCCATGTTCCAATACCAGTTGAATTGGTATCCATGCCGCCGGTATACGCTGTGCCGTTGTAAATTGTGTTTGTTCCAATGTACCAACCGCCAATTTGTCCGCTCGTTGCGGTAATGGTGCCACTGAAATCTCCATCGACGCCCGAAAGTGTTCCGGTAAATGTGCCACCCGCAGAATTGAGATCGCCGGAGAAAGTTCCGGATGTTGCAGTCATATTACCGCTTGAATCAACCATAAAGGTGCCATTACCAATATTGATAGAACCGCCCGATAACGTTCCTGTAAAAGTTCCATCAACACCAGATAATGTCCCAGAAAATGTGCCTCCTGCAGCGCTCAATTCGCCTTTAAATGTTCCAGTTGCTGCTTGTAGTTCACCGCTAAAAGTTCCATCAACACCGGAAAGTGTACCCGTGAAAGTTCCGCCAGCTGCATTGAGGTCACCAGAGAATGTGCCGCTCGCCGCCTGCAATGTCCCACTGAATGTTGCGTTCCCGTTCGCATCAAACGTGAACTGTCCACCGTTGTCCCCGTTTATTACAAATTCTTTTGCGCTGAACTCGATATAATCAGCATTTGCAGACAACCTGCCATACGCCGTGCCGCTGGAATCTTCTGCAATCTCCAGTACGAGGCTTGCAGATACCGTTTTATCTGTGTAGCTTGCCGCCGTCGTAATGGCCTGCGTTACACTTAAGCTGATACTGCTGAGGGTCAATTCGATTGCTGCTGTACGCTCGGTCAGATTGTAAATATCGTCCCTCACCACAGCATCAGTCATCAGTGTCGGCTCCGTCCATTCGGTTGTGCCGTCCACATACTCGATGTAGTATGATACCCAGATGTACTTGCCGTCCTCATCGTCAGGCTGCTCTTCTGTCCACTCGCCACTGTTTCCAAGCACTGTGTTGCCGAGCACCATTGTGCCTAAAACGGAAGTCGTTCCGTCATCGCCATGCGTCGGGTAATAATCAGATGATTCGGATACGGCATAGTAAACTTTATACGCTGATATTGTTGTATTTACTGTTTCCTTAAGTGAACTTACAGATTCAATGATGCCATCAGTCGTTGCATTGATAAGAGTCTGCGTTTCTTCTGTCGTGCTGTAGTTTGTATAAACATCTTCCTGCAACGATTCCAGCTGGTATAAAAACTGATTTACAGATGCCTCGAATTCGTATACCTGCTCGCTCAGTGAGCTGACCAAATTCCGTGTGCTGTCATCAGTCATGCAGCATGCTTCCGTCCATGATGTTACGCCGTTGGAGTATGTAATGAGGAAACATTCCCACAAATACTCTGTCTCGCCAACTTCCGGAGCGGTTGTCACCCAGTCAGTTGTGCCAAGATGTGCGCTGCCGAGAATCATTGTGCCGAGTATGGACGCGGAGTTATCATCATGTGACGGTGATACGGTAGCCGACTCCGATAGGGCGTAGTATGCTATAATTGAATCAACCGATATGCCGTCCGCGCCATCGCTGCCGTCCGCACCATCTTTACCGTCAGCTCCATCTTCACCTTTAATTTTCGTCCAAGAGTATTTAGTATAATCTTTGCTATCGTCCTCCTCGGTATCCGTGTACTGGCCGATATAAGATTTGTCTGCGCTGTCATCTACGGAGAAGTCTGTTGAGCCATCTTCGCTATTCGCATAAGCAATGTGCAGATAGTAAGTCTTCCCATCAGTTCCATTTGTTCCGGCGATACCCTGTGCACCATCTTCGCCAAGCCACTTGACCCATGTATAATCCGCCGGGTCAGTCGAATCAGTTTCCGTGTAGTCCACATAGGTACCGATGTAGGTTGACGGCGTTTCGGTCATGTCGCTTGCAGATGATGGAGACTCAACTTCGGAATACTTGATGTGGAAATAGCTTGTCTTACCATCCGCACCTGTCTCACCTTGAATGCCTTGCTCACCTTGTTCGCCTTGTAGTCCTTGAATGCCTTGTTCTCCAGTATCACCCTTCTCGCCCTGCGCGCCGGTATTGCCGGTGATACATACTGGGTAGCTGGTTTGTGTGACCTGTTCGTCTCCTACTCCAATCGTAACGGTCGTGCGCACCCAGATATACGTTCCCTCTTCCCACTCCGGTGTATCTTCTGACCATTCACCGCCCGTACACTCGGATGATGATGTGGATTTATAGTATTCCGTTACCGTACCTGTCATGGCTTCGGTCAGTAACGTACCGACCTGCTCTTTTGTTTCTGATGCAGTCGCGGATAATCCATCAAGGGAAACTTGAAATTCAGACAGCTTTGTTTCTGTGTATTCGTAATTTGAAGTCACCACGGAATTGAGATTTGACAATGTAAACGTAAAAGATTCCAGTTCCTGCTCAAAATTAGCATTCTGTTCCTGCAAAATTGTGATTGCCTGTCGTGTGTTTTCATCAGTTAGCAGGTACGGTTCCGTCCATTGCGTTGTACCATCTGAATATTCGATACAAAAGGCGATCCACAAATATTTGTCATCGGATGCCGTCTGCATAGTCGTGGACCAGCTTGCTGAATTTCCAATCACAGCTTGTCCCAGTATCATGGTTCCAAGCAGCGCGCTTGTTCCATCATCCTCAAAAGTTGGATAATAGCTGCTGCTATCGGACAAAGCATAATAGGCCGTTACAGCACTAACAGACAGTCCCGCATTTCCGGTAATGCATACTGGGTCAGAAGTTACCGTTTTTGAGCTTTCCTCGTCTGTGCCATAAGTCATGGTAATTCTTAACCAGATATAAGTGTTTTCTTCCCATTCGGGTGCGCTCTCGCTCCACTCTCCCCCAGTCGGTTCCTCTGAGGATGCTGATTTATAATATTCAACCGTGTACCCGGTCGCTGCCTGCGTCGCCAATGTGACCACCGCCTCCGCGGTACTGTTTACTGTATCTGTCAGGGTGCTTATCGTTTTCTGCGTTTTGGACAGGTATGGATATTCGTCTTCCATCTCCTCGTTTGTTGGTGCACTTATGACGCCGAGAAAAGCTATGTCAAGCGTGGCGTCCTCTTTCGCGAGAAAGCTGTATACCAGGCCATTGTAAAGGACCGGATCACCCAGTTCTGCAGCCGGATCATAAATGCCCTTGGTCATGGTAAACGGGTTGTATATTGCCCCATTTAATGTTTCATACAGGTCATCGCAAATCTCCTGTGTTACATATGGGTTACTGCTGATCGTCAGCTCATATCCTGTGTCATCCCCGCAGGTGTAGCTGTTCCCATCCGCATCGCTCATCGTGATCTTACTTACCACCAGCTGTTGCCCTGTGGTCAGCTTACCAAGTACCGCTACTACATTAAGGGCATCTTCTGTGTCATCCGTCGGGGCCGTTGCCAAAAAAATCAGACGCAGCTTGCCCTCCGGTGTGATGGTCCAGTTTCCGCCGTGTACTGCGCCAATGTACCCAAGTACGTCCATCATGGTAAGGCCTTCCGGACAGGACACGACGTACCGGCTCTCTGTCCGGATAGCTGTCCTCTCGTCCACCTCCACGCCCATGCGCTCCGCGATCGCATCGACGACAGTCGTCATGGCTTTCGGCCATTCGCTCGTGTCAATGTCCTCATCGGAGTCGAAATAATCCTGCTGGGCTTTGAGCATTGCGTCATAACACTGCAGTGTGAGCAGCCCGGAAGAATAGTCTTTTGTTCGTTTTGTGATGTAATAGGTACCCGCCGGGAGCCATTCGCTCTCTGTACCGTCAGCGTCAAGCAGCTTCTGTTTGACACAGACTTCTGCCGATTTCTCTATGTCATCATCCGTTAGAATGGACAGGGACAAACTCGCGGACGTGCAGTTTCCGACAGAAGGCACGTCCTGAAATAGCCCACGGCTGATAGAAGGCGCAGACGTGGCGGTATATTCAGTTCCGTTGATCACTGCTATGGAATTTAATAAAAACTCCCCTGTTTCAGCAAGGGCTTTCCATGTGTCGCTTCTGCTTAGCATAATCGTCTACCTTTCCGTCAGGCTGAATGTTGCGCCTTCGTAATATGTCTTTCCCCGGCTTTTGTCGTACATCTGGATTCCATCGGTGATACTGGAGCAATACATTTCTTTTGTGCTCTGCGTATTCGTCGCGGGATCCAAAAATGTCACATCCACATAAGCCGGTTTTAATGCCGCACGCAGGGATTTCATGGTGTCTTCCCATATGCGCAGCATTGTAACCTCCAGCTTATCTTTGTCCGTTATCTTTGTCCGGTACATAAGCCCGGTGTAAATATCGCGTCCGCTTCCGTCTGCGTCCAGATCATTATTTGACGGCTGCATCTCCTCTACATATTCTGTAAAATCGGTGTCGTCAATTTTAAGCATTGGCTTCATGCTGTCACCCCGCTTTCAGTGGCGATGACTGGAACATTACCGTCCGCCGGTTAATTTCGTCGATTGTCCGCTGCGTCTGGCTGCTCTCGTCAAAGTTAACATTCAGTTTTAACGCATTGATTGCCGATACGATCAAGTTTGCCGCGGAGGCCATTGCCTGGACCATCGTATCCGACATTTCGCTGTTGGATGCTTCGATCGTGTCGGCGATATCAGATATATCACCTTCCGCAACCGCATATGGCATAACGGTTCCTGCGGACATGGCTGGGGCAACAAATGCGATCTGGCTTGCCAGCTCCTCCAGCGTTGCCGCCAGTGCCACCGCCTCTCCGCTGCTGTCAATCGGGCTTGCCGACAGTTCCACCGGGGTCTCAACCGAGTAAAGTACAGCAGAAATAACTGCGTTCGCGCACTCTGCCATTTTGTTAAGGATTGCTGAACCTAACGAATTTACAATAGCCAACATGCCATTTTTTACAGCATCTCTCATAATTGCAGCCAACTGCGACTGGTTTAATACTTCTGTCCGGTTATTGACGTGCCCGACAATCTCCGGGCCGTTCTCGCCCGCCACAAACGCCGTGCCGTGTGCGTTAGAAGTACCATTTGCATACTTTGGTACAGATCTCCACCAGTTTGCCGCTCCGCTTGCGGAAATATATCCTCCAGAAGCAAAATTACTGGGGAAAATCTTCACACCACCATTTGCCCCCAAAATGCCGCCAGACGACAGTCCAAAGAAGGATTTAATGCTGGACCAACCGCTCTTAAGAAGGCTTACGCCTACAGTTAAAGTTTTGTTTCCGGTATAATTTGACCACCATGTACTTACATTACTCCACCATGTGGATGCTTGGTTTTTTACAGCAGTAGTAAACTTTTCTACGCTCCCAACTTTTTTTGCCCAATAATTTTTCGTGTTGCTCCACCATGTGGTTGCCTGATCTTTGACATTTGTGGTGAACTTTTCTACACTACCAACCTTATTCTGCCAATACTGCTTTGTGTTGCTCCACCATGTGGTTGCTTGATCTTTCACCGCCGTAGTGAATTCTCTTACACTTCCTACTTTGGTTTCCCAATACTGCTTTGTATTACTCCACCATGTAGTTGCTTGAT
>JAJBVE010000150.1 GCA_020859995.1 Clostridiales bacterium | reverse complement strand
GATTACAGTAAAGGTTACCTATAAAGGCAAAACCATTAAGACCTATAAGAAAACGGTGAAAGTGGTCAATTATAAATACAACACAACATCTGTTACGCTTCTAAAAGGCGAATCAAAGACGGTGAAAGCGACAACAGCGAGCGGATATACCGTAAAATACTCCAGCTCAAAGAAGTCCGTCGCGGCGGTGAACAGCAGTGGAAAAATCACGGCAAAAAAAGCGGGAACAACTGTGATATCGGCGAATATTTATAACGGGAGTAAACTTGTAAAAACGTATAAAAAGAATGTTAATGTAAAAGCTTCATCTGCCCAGACAGAAACATCATCCGGACAGTCCGAATCAACGTCCTCCACAAAATCGTTATCATCGTCGCAGCCGCAGACGGAAACTTCGATCCAGACAGAAAAACAAAGAACAACGGAATCAGTAATGCCAGCGCAGAGTGAAACCGTAGCGCAAAGTGAGACTGCGGCACAGAGTGAAACAGCAGCGCAGAGCGAGACCGCCAGGCAGACGGAAACCGAAGCGCGGGAGGATTCCAATTCGGAAGGCGCGCCGCTTGTAATAACAGGTATCCCAGAGGGTATGGCATTTACTGCCGGAGACACGATTACGCTGAATTATTCTTCTGACGAGGTTTTCGGTGTTGTCTGGTCTTCCTCAGATGTGAGCATCGCAACAGTCAGCAATGGGACTGTGACCTGCTTAAAAGAGGGTACAGTGACGATTTCATGCAAGGCAAAAGACGGCTCCTGCGGATCTGACGTCACGATTGTGATATACAGTGGCGGGAATGACACGCTGCCGGACGAGTGGTCGTAAAGGGAGGTTCCTATGAATAAGAATATAAAACGCGCGCTATCATTGATACTTGCGGCATCCATGAGTTTTTCAAATATCCCGGCTTACGCGTCCGAGGATGAGACTGAAAGCATGACGGAAGCGTATACGGTGGAAGTAGTTGAAGACGAAACAGAAGCGGCTGCTGTCCAGACGGAGTCACAGACCACAGCAACCGAAGCGGAAACCGTGGCTGTTCAGACGGAGGCGCAGACCGCCGCACCTGAAGCGCAAACAGATGCAACAGAAGCACAGACCACGGCGATGGAAGCTCATACTGCCGCAACAGAGGCGCAGACCGCCGCGACGGAAACAGAGACTGTGGTTGTGGAAACGGAGCCCCCAGCACCGCAAACAGAACTAGTTACGGTGGAAACTGAAGCGGAGACGATTTCAGTGGAAACAGAGGCCGCAGCAGCGGAGGCGGCTGAAATAGTTGTAGTTGAATCAGAAACGGCTGCTTCTGATACAGAAAAAACAGAGTCCGAAGAGACGATTGTTATTGAGTCCGTGCCGGTGGAAACGGAAGCCCAGACTGTCATTGCCGCAACGGTGGCACTTTCCGAGACAGAGCGTCCGGATCTGGACGAGGATGCGAAAGCTGTGCGGATTCAGGCAGCCGGCGCGTCGGATCAGGATACTGAGGTACGCCTTTATTTCTGGGATTACGACGGAGAGGTCCCTGCCGATATCGACGCGTGGGAAACGCTCCTTATTGAGGCATATGGGGATATTGAAATCGACGGCATTGATAAAGATGGGGCAGATGAAAACTCGTTCTGTTTTTTGCTGCCGTCTACAGATATCGAGGCCAAATATGTGGAAGAAACAGACAACGGTGAACTGAAATCTGCTTACTTGTCATTTATGCTTCCACAGAATGCGAGCATTGATACGTATGCTGTATTGTCTGTTCCGGAAGATCTCGCGGAGGATGTTACCGTTGCGGTTGAAGCGGTCATTGGCGAGGAAATCCTCCGTGTTCTGCAGGTGGAATGGACGGTCGAAAGTGAAGCTGAAACAGTTGCCGTAGAATCCGAAGCGTGGACTGAAACAGAAACGGAATCTGAATCAGCAAATACGGTAAACTCCGCTAACGCGGCTGTAATCATGTCCGTAGCGGAGACAGAAACAGAGACGGAAGAATCCTATGGATGGGTTGAGTTTGTTACTAAGGAAGGCGGATACATCAGCATTTCATTTGAATATGAAGGCGAAACCTACGACGAAGGGACTTACACCTATGACATGATGGAATATGGCCCATGGGAAGCGCAGTACGAAATCAAAGGCACGATCACGGCCACAGCATCGGCGAATTCCGGATATGTGGTTGACGCTATTACGGTTGCCGATAAAAACGGTGAAGTAGTTGCATTCTGTGACGGCGATGGGGAATCTTCTGTTGATATATCGTTCGCGCCAGAGGTGGATTCGGCGCTTACCGTAACGGCTTCATTCATTGAATCAGATGACGAGGAAGCGGAATCTGAAACTGACAGTGAGAATGACGTAAACGATGGGATCATGCTGGCGTCCAATCTTTCCTATCGTCTGGTGGACAGCGTGTCCTATACATACAATGGGGCTTTTGTTGGTCGTCTCAATACCGACATGATCGAAGAATATGGCTCCTACTGGAATATAGCTGGAAATAAGACTTCCATGATCGTTGACAGCAGCGGCTATAATGGCATGGTATATTTCCTGCCGTCATCTTATACGAGCACAGCATATATCAAGTTTAAAGATGCTTATATATATGTTGATTCAAGTGGGACAAAGCATCTTTGTAGTGTTATAGTCTATTTCTGGCAGCCATACAGCGGGGTTGGCGGAGACCAGGGGTGTTTTTATGTGAATTCTGCTGGAAACATCCTGCTGTCTTCTTATGATCGGCTGCTGGATAGTTTTAATGGCGTAGATATGCCGGACAGCGATGAAATAGAAGCTTATGTCGCTACACGTTTCTATTTTTACGATTCCGGATCAAATTATGAAACTGCGGTGAGCGTCTCAGGAACAGTGACACTCACGGATCTGGATGAAGGAGAGGGTTATTACGCGACCCAGGGCGGATCTTATTTTTACAACCTGAAAGAATACGATGGACAGACGACCAGTGACACAGATCTGGCGTGGGGAAGTTCTCTTACGGACTATAAGCCTACTTACAGTTCGTCGAACTTCCTGTGCGGGACGCGGGCAAGTGATGATGATCTTAACGTTTCGCTGGCATATACGTCAAGTTCAAGTACTCTGCTGACTTTATATTATGTAGCAAGGAAAACCAGCAGCGGTATTGGCGGAAACGCTTACTATTACGCATATACCGCAAAGGTCTATGACAATGCCGGAAACAGCGTATCCATGCCGGATGAAATCCTGGATTTGCTGGACGACGCAGGCGTATACATGGACAACGGCAGCTCCGCGCATAATTATGTAGGACGTTATGTAAATACGACAAGCGGGACGGCGGCGGCTATCCTTTATCCGGACCTGACAGAAAAGGCCGCGGCACTGGGATATATTTTTAACGGGTGGTACACGACAGCATCCTATTCTGGTACAAAGTATGCCGGAGAAACCGCCATGACGGCAAGTAAACGTCTTTACGCATCATTCATAAAAGACGCCGGGGATCTTGTCATTACCAAAACCCTTGACATGGGTGATTATGGAGTAAGCGATCTGAGTGATGATACGGATACTTATGGCAAATACACGAAATTTACATTTAAAGTATATGATATCGATAATGACGATGACCCTGTCGCGAGCGGAACAATCACTCTGGAGGATATCTGCTCCGGAAATAATACGGTGACAATATCCGGCCTGTCTTCCGGCACGTATGTAGTCGTGGAAACCATGACATCAAATGTCAGCGGATGCTGGGTAACAGCAGGGTCTACATCCCGTACAGTGACAATTGAGACCAGAAAAACAGCGACCGCGGAATTTGAAAATAAGCTCAGGACTGGAAACATCAAGGTAACAAAAGTATTGGACGCGGGCGAATACGACGCAAGCGAAGTCGGCAGCTATGCTTACCTCAGGTTTGATCTCACAGGCACATCGAAAACCGGCATCGAAGTGAACCGTTCGCTTTCCGTAAACGCATCGGATTTTATAAACGGGCAGGCATCTGTCACGTTTGAAGATGTCCCTGTTGGTAGCGGTTATACCGTTACGGAAACCATGCTGAGCAAGACGGATACGTACTGGACGGCGACAGCTACCACGGAAGCTGGGAAAACGGCTTCTGTTACAAGCGGTTCAACAACAGAAGTCCAGATGCGGAACACCTTGAATACGGGTTCCATAACAGTCACGAAGAACCTTTCCATGGCGGGCTACAGCACCAGCAGCCTGAAGAACGCGACATTTACCTTTACCCTGTCCGGGACCTCCGCAACAGGGATTGCGGTCAGCCAGACAAAAAGCGTTTCCGCTTCTGATTTTTCCGGCAGCAGCGCATCCGTGACATTTACCGGTATCCCGTACGGCACGTATGAAGTAACGGAGTCTATGGGTGAATATGTCGGGACAATCTGGAGCGCCTCATCGAGCTCGTCGCAGGCTGTTACGCTTTCCTCAAGCTCAGCGGCTGTTTCGTTTACAAACAGCCTGAATACTGGCAGCGTAGCGGTTGTTAAAAATTTAGATGCCGGGTCTTATGATACCAGCACCCTGTCCGGCGTCATGTTTAAGTTCACTTTATCAGGGACATCCCTGGCAGGTGTTTCTGTAAGCAAAACAGCCAGTATTTCCGCTTCTGATTTTAACAACGGGTCAGCAACGGTGACATTCGATGATATCCCGGTAGGGGATTACACTGTCACGGAATCCACAAGCGGCACGGCGGCATCAGCCTGGTCGGTTTCCGTTTCCGCGACACAGGATACTACTGTAACAGCAGACAGCCTTTCAACCGTATATTTCACAAACGTGCTTGATACAGGGGAAGTAACGGTTGTAAAGAAACTGGATACAGGGAATTACAGCGTATCAGATATTACGGACGCTTATTTTACCTTTGTGCTCAGTGGGACGTCTACGGCTGGCGTTGCTGTAAGCAAGACGGCCCATATATCTGCTTCTGATTTTTCAGCTGGCACGGCGTCTGTAACATTTTCAAATGTCCCTGTAGGATCGTATACCGTAAACGAGACCTCGGACAGTGCATACTGGACAGTTGGATCCACGAGCAAGTCGGCCGCCGTAACCAGTGGGAACACGACGGAAGTATCTTTTACAAATACGTTAAACATCGGGGATATCACTGTTACAAAGACGCTTGATACGGGCGGCTATGATGTCAGCACTTTGAAAGACAGTACATTTGTCTTTACGCTGTCCGGGACGTCAGCAACGGGAATCGAAATCAAGGAAACCCAGAGCATTTCTTCCGCAGATTTTTCGAGCGGGAAAGCAACGGTTACATTCTCCGATATCCCGTATGGTACTTATTCCATAACAGAAGAGATGGATGGGAATGTATGGACGGCTTATACAGCAGCTGAGAAAACAGTTTCCTTAAATTCATCCAAAGCATCCGTATCCTTTACGAATGTGTTATCTACTGGCACCCTTACGGTTGTCAAAACGATTGACGCGGGCACGGATGATTTAACATCCCTGTCAAACGCGGTATTTACATTCACCCTGGCCGGGACATCCCTGGCGGGGGCAACGGTAAAACAGAGCGCGTCCCTGGACGTATCAGCCATGACGGCCGGAAGCGGGATGGTCACATTTTATGATATCCCGGTTGGGTCGTATACCATTACGGAATCCATTTCCGGAACTGCGGCATCCTGCTGGAGCGTGTCCGGATCGGCGGCTGTGTCCGTTGATATCGAGGCGAATAAGACGGCATCCGTATCCTTTACGAACGTCCTGAAGACAGGTTCCGTAACTGTTATTAAGCAGCTTGACGCGGGGGATTACGATATTTCCGAGACCGGAAGCGCCAACTATTTTGTTTTCACGCTTTCTGGCACGGCGGATTCCGGGGTTGTGGTAAACAAGACAGCCCATGTGTCAGCATCTGATTTTTCCGGCGGGACAGCTTCGGTTACCTTTACGGATATCCCGATCGGGACTTATACGGTATCAGAAACAACCAGCGACGCGTACTGGACAGTGTCCGGGAGCGCATCCCAGTCTGTATCTGTTACAAATGGCAATGACACAGAGGTTACCTTTACAAATAAGCTGAATACAGGTAGCATTACAGTGAAAAAGACGCTGGATATGGGGAGCTACAGCACTTCATCCCTCCGGAACAGCACCTTTACGTTTAGGCTGTCAGGGGCGTCCTATACAGGGCTTACCATATCAAAAACGGCTGAGATTGCCGCGTCTGATTTTGTGAACGGGACCGCATCCATTACGTTTACGGATATCCCGTATGGCACGTATACAGTAACGGAGTCTATGGCGGATGCCGTAGCCGCGGCATGGAGCGCTTCCAACTCCACAATTAAATATGTAACGCTTTCAAAAAGCGCGCAGTCCGCGACGGTATCTTTCACAAATGTTCTGGATACCGGGAACCTGGTTGTTGTTAAAGAGCTGGATTCTTCCGGATATGACCTGTCCGGGCTTGATGGCGTTGTCTTTACGTTCACCCTGACGGGGACATCCTATGCCGGGGTTTCCATCAATGAATCCGTTGACGTGGAAGCGTCAGATTTTTCGAATGGCGCTGCTACAGTATTATTTGAAGGGATCCCTGTCGGCGCGTATACCCTGACGGAATCCACGAGCGGGGAGACCGCACCTTCGTGGTCCGTGTCCGAGAGCGCGGTACAGGATGTGGAGATTGCAGCTGACAGTTCGGTGACGGCCTATTTTACGAACGTGCTGAACACCGGAAGCGTAATGGTTGTCAAGAAAATTGACACCAGTTACTACAATCCGGACGACCTGTATAATTACAGCTATTTTATCTTTACAATAGCCGGGACATCGGATACAGGCATCGCGGTCAGCCAGACTAAACATGTGTCGGCGTCCGACTTCTCAGAGGGGATCGCTTCGGTTACCTTTGACAACATCCCGATCGGCACATATACCGTGATGGAAACCATGGGCGAAATCAGTGAAGGCCTGTGGACCATCGTAAGCGATGAGAGCCAGGAAGTAACTGTCACTACAGGGATCACGTCAGAGGTTGAATTTACTAACCAGCTGAACCTGTATACCGTAACGGTAAACAAAACCGTAGTAGACGACAGCGGGACGATTTCCGACGCGTCCGGATTTGTTTTTGCCCTGACCGGAACTTCCATGAGCGGGATTTCCGTATCTAAAACGGCAGAGACGGATGAAAACGGCGTTGCGAAATTTACCGAAGTACCGGCTGGTATTTATACTGTGACGGAAGTATCCACTACGGATTCAGATACGATCCCGTCCTGGTGGGCTGTTTCCGGTAAATCACAGGAAATCACGGTAACAGGCGATATGTCCGTTTCCGTAACCAATACGTATAAAACCGGCTCTGTAACCGTAGTAAAGAAAACGGTCGGATCCAATACGGACAATAATACTTTCACCTTTACCCTGTCCGGGACCTCCGATGCAGGAAACTGGGTTGAACTCACGGGCGAAGTTACGGGCGCAGGCAGCTATACCTTCAGCGGTGTGCCGGTTGGCACTTACACGGTGAAAGAAACCTGCGATAACGATTACTGGACCTGTGAAAATGATGAACAGGAAGTAACGGTTTACGACAGCGCGGAAGTAAGCGTTGAGTTTACCAATACCCTGATCACACGCACCCAGATCGTATTTTCGGATTATGATACGGACCGGGAACTGGACGGCATTTCTTATTCCGTATATGATTCCGAAGGGGAACTGGTCGGTACGTATACATCGAGCAACGGCGCGAACACGGTGATTACCGGGCTTACCGTAGGTGAGACCTACACGGTAGTAGAAAACACGCCGAAGGAATATTATTCCAGCGAGATTTATGATAAAGACGGGGATGACGGCATCCCGGCTGACAACGTATATCAGAACACGGCGAAATTTACGGTGACCGATACGGATGAAATCCAGATCGTGAACCTGTACAACAAAGTCGTGACTGGAAGCATCACGGTTACAAAGACAGGCGATTCAGCAGTAGCGTATATCCAGAATGGCACCCTGGTGACAATCAGTTATGTAACAGGAGGCCTGCCGGGTACGAAATACACCATCACCGCGAAGGCGGACATCGTTTATCCGGATGGATCCGGGGAAATCCTGTTTAAGGCTGGCGATGTAGTCGCTTCCCTTACAACGGACGAGAATGGCGAAGCTTCAGTTACAGGCCTGTATATCGGAAAATATACCGTGACGGAGACGGAAGCCCCGGATGATTACGCTTTGAACGCGAAGGAGGCAGCCCGTGACGCGGACCTGGCTGCTGCATACAAGGAAGCGTATGACACAGGCGAGTACCTTACCTCAACCGTCAGCATCAGCCTGGAGTATGAGAATGAACTCCGCAAACTGGATGTCGGCAGTGACGAAGACCCGTATGACGATCCTTCAGAAGATCCGTACAGCGGCCTTTATGGGAAGACTGGTATCTATAAGTACGATGAGGACGGCAATCCGGTGGCTGGCGCGGAGTTTACGCTTTATGCCGGCGAGGACATCATCGATGTGAACGGCAATGTCGTGATTGCGAAAGATACAGCCGTTGCAACGGCAGTATCCGATGAGGACGGCCGCGCAGCATTTGACGTAGAGCTGCCGATCGGGTATTACTAC
Organism: Clostridiales bacterium; assembly: GCA_020859995.1. GTDB lineage: Bacteria > Bacillota > Clostridia > Lachnospirales > Lachnospiraceae > Choladousia. The sequence continues at coordinate 9,258 of JAJBVE010000150.1, read as the reverse complement.
GCGAAGGAAACGAAAGCCCCGAGCGGATACCTCTCGGTATCAGACATTATCGAATTTGATGCGGAGAGCCTGGTCTATGACGACGCAGTTGCGATTGTGCGTATGACAGCATCCGTCAGCGATATCCTGACGAAGACGACTATTTCTATCCGTGACCTGGATACCGAGGTGGAACTGGATGATGTGGTATATGTCATTACGGATTCTGACGGGAACGAAATCGCAAGGCTTACCAGCCTGAATGACGGAAACGCAGAAATCCCGGGACTGACAGTTGGCGAGACTTATACTGTTACAATTGAGACACCGCGCGACGGTTATACTGACGCGGCAAACGACAAAGAAGGCTACGAGCCGGAAGACGGCGCGGACGTGCCGCTGGATTCTGTCAAGAACAACACGGTGACATTCACAGTGTCCGAAACCGAAGAGATCCAGGTTGTCACAGTATTCCTGAAACCGGTGCTTGCAGACCTCCTTATTACAAAGACCGGCGAAGTACCGGAAGTATCGATTTATGATAACGAACTGAAGGGCGTTACATACTCCGTCAAGGGACTGCCTGGAACAGAATATGTCATTACCGCTGCAGAAGATATTGAGAACCCGGATGGATATTCGGAGAATATCTTTAACAAGGGCGATACGGTGGCCAGCGTGGAAACCGATGAAAATGGTGAAGCGCTTGTCAGCGGGCTGTACCTTGGAAGCTATACCGTCACGGAAACCTCAGCACCGGAAGGATATGTCCGGAATGAGGATGACTGCAGCCAGACGGTTGACCTTAGCGCGGCGTATAAAGAGCAGTGTTACGACACGGAAGATTATACGGCAGCGCTCATGGAAATCAATGTAGATTTCTATAATGAACGCCAGGTGCTTGACGTCGGAACTGACCCTGACTTGTCTGACGATCCGCTTGCCGATCCGTATTCAGCCCTTTATGGGATTACGGGAATTACGAAGCTCAGCGTGGACGGGACTAAGGAAGAGCCTGTGGAAGGGGCGGAATTCTCCCTGTACGCATACGAGGATATTACGGATGTATACGGGAACGTGATTATTCCGAAAGACACCCTTGTTGCAGTTGCTGTTTCTGACGAAAACGGACGGGTTGCCTTTGATGTAGACCTTCCGCTTGGAATTTACTACGCAGTAGAAACGCAGTCCCCGGCCGGCTACCAGACAAGTGATGAAATTATCATCCTCGATGGCACGAAATGCCTGGATGATGAACGCGTCCAGATACTGAGGGTTGCGGCAACCGTAGACAATTATATCACCAGGGTTGTTGTAAACCTGATGGATTATGATACGGAAGTCGAACTGGATGACGCGGAATTCCAGATCCTGGATGAAGATGGCAACGTGGTTGCGGAATTCACTTCTGCAAACGGAGCAAATACCGTAATCCGCGGGCTTGAGCTTGATACGGTATATACCATCGTGGAAGTTACACCGAGAAGCGGCTATACTAACGTGCTTTATGCTAAAAACAGCTACACGTCAGAATATGCGGACAGCGGGTATATGGTAAACAAGCATTATTACGATGCCATTGATCTCGCAACGCAGAAGGTAAAGAACAACACGGCAACCTTTGTCCTTGAGGATACGGGGGATGTACAGGTGATCAGCCTGTTTGCGAAGCCGGTAACGGCAGACCTGACCGTAACGAAGAGCGGCGAGGTGGCAAGGACATCCGTAAAGAACGGCGTCTTAAAGAGCATCACGTATACCGTAAAAGGGCTGCCTGGCGCGGAGTACGAAATCATTGCTGCTGAAGATATTGCTCATCCGGACGGATACTCCGATGCCATCTATAAGAAAGGAACAGTGGTGGCAGCCATCACGACAGATGATGACGGTTATGCCGTGGCGAAAGACCTGCCGCTTGGCGTGTATACCGTAAAAGAGACGGCAGCACCGTCTGGTTACATGCGTGATTCGGATGACTGCACGCAGCAGATCGACCTGAAAGCCGCGTATGAAGCTGACATCTATGAGGCAGAAGATTATACAGCGGATACACAGGAATCTACGGTAAGCTTCTATAACGAACGCCAGATTGTAGACCTGGGTTCTGACCCGGACCTGCTTGATGACGATGTTGCATACCGGGATCCGGAATCTGACCTGTACCTGCAGACCGGTATCTATAAGATCGGCGTGGACGGCAGGACAAGCGCATACGTAGCAGGGGCGACATTCACACTGTATGCGCAGGAAGATATTTGCGATGTCTATGGCAACGTGATCATCCCGGCAGACACGATTGTGGCGACAGCTGTTTCTGATGAAACCGGGCGCGCAGCGTTTACCAAGGACCTGCCTGTCGGCAAGTATTACGCGAAAGAGACCGAGGCACCGGATGGCTACAGCTTATCTGACGAAATTGTGTATTTTGATACCGCAAGCTATGCAGAAGATGAATCCGTACAAATCATCCGTATGCAGGGCGAGATCACGAATACGGTAGTCAGCATGAAGGTGTTCCTGGTTGATACTTATACAAAGAACGAACTGGCAGGCGCTGTGCTCCAGATCGTCGATGATTACGGCACTGTATATGGGACCTTCTCCACGGAAGATACGGAAGGGGCTGGGCATATCATCAAAGGCCTGACACCTGGCACGACGTACCATATCGTGGAAGTAAGCCCGCGCGAAGGCTATTCGACACGGATCATCATCCCGGATGACATGGCGGATATCCTGACGCAGGAGAGCAAGACGGATGTTTCGTTTGTCGCACAGGACGGCCTTGAAATCACGATTGAGAATACATTCGTGACGGGTTCGTTCGCAGTCGATAAAGAAGCGGAGCAGCTGAACTGCGTACGGATCACGGACGAAGATAAATATTACCTGGGGAACTATGTCCAGTGGCGTACCACTAAATTCACATACCTGCAGAAGAACCAGTCCGGCGCGGAATTTTCCGTATACGCGGCAGAGGATATTTACTATCCGGACGGCATCGAGGGAATCCTGTATTACGAAGGTGACCTGGTCGATATGGATGTGAAGTCATTCGCCCCGAATACGGGTGTAAATCCGGCAGTCGTGACGACTGGCAGCAACGGACGCGCGGAGTTCTGGTACCTGTATCTTGGCACTTATGTCATAAAAGAAACGGGTGTCCCGAACGGTTACGCAAGAAACCTGAACTATGAAGAAGTAACGCTTACATGGAAGGATTACACTACTGAAGATGTTGTCCTTGAAGACCTTATTGAGTACATCAACGTCCGCCAGGATATCACGATCTCCGTGACAAAGCGTGATGCTGATGACAATACCATCACGGTCGCAGGTGCGGTCTTCGGGCTGTACGCTTCTGAGGATATCTATAACTATCTTGGAGAAGTAACCGTAGCGAAGGATGACCTGATCGAAACAGCGGAAACTGATGAGACCGGCGTGGCGACCTTTACGGCGGATCTGCCTGTCGGCATGTATTACATCAAGGAGCTTGCAGCCCCGGATGGGTACACGACGAGCAGCGAGGTTATCGAGATTGACGCATCCACCAGCGTAGACTGCCGTAACGAAGTGGAGTACAACGTAAACTTCTACAACGAGCAGACAAAAGTCATGATCACGGTAAGCGATTACGATACAGAGGAAGAACTGTACGGCGCAACCTTACTGGTTTACGACGAAGAGGGCAACCTTGTAGCTGAAACGGTAACGGATGAGGAAGGGAACGCAATCCTGTATGGCCTGTCCCTGAATAAGGTATACACAGTTGTGGAAACCCAGCCGTCAACTGGTTACAGCAATGTGACCTACGTGAAAGATGGTTATACATCCCCGTATGTGGAAACCGGCATTACCAGAAACCTGACTACTTATACCGCTGTAGACCTTGCAACAAGATCTAATACGGGAAATAAAGCAACATTCGCTTTGAATGACGTGTCAGGCGTGCAGGTGGTAAGCCTGTTTAACAAGGCGGTCAAGGCAACACTCGTCATCCATAAGGAAGGCGAAGTGCCGGTGACATCCGTAAAGGATGGGAACCTCCTGGCACTGACCTATGAGACGAAGGGCCTCTATGGCGCAGCCTTCGATGTCTATGCATACGAGGACATCGTATCTGCTGACGGCAGAACCGTGCTTTATGCGGCAGGCGACCTGATTGGCAGTTATGAGACGGATACAGACGGCAATATTACACTGGAAGAGCTTCCGCTTGGTATTTACCGCCTTGTAGAAACGCAGGCTCCGACAGGATATGCAAGGGATTATTTCGCAGAGGATACCATTGTAGACCTGGCTGCTTACTATAACGAAACCTATTATGCGGAGGAGTCCTATACAGGCGATGCATTCACATATACCGCAACGTTTGAAAACACGCGTCAGGAAGCAGACCTTGGTTCTGACCTGGATGTCGTGGAAGACGGGACAGATCCGGACCGCAGCCTGTACGGCAGTGCTGGTATCGTGAAAGTTGATGCAGACGGCAGTCTGGTCAAAGGTGCGGTATTCAGCCTGTACGCGAAGGAAGACATCGTTGATGTGAACGACAATGTCGTGATCCCGGCAGGGACCCATATTGAGACCGTGACAACGGATGCTTCCGGCAGGGCAAAATTTACGACCGACCTCCCGCTTGGCGTATACTACGCGGTCGAAGATGAGGCTCCGGAGGGATATTACTCCACGAGCGAAGTAGTCACCTTTGATACAACGTTCCGGGATGATGATGACGAAGTTGCAATCGTGCGGCTTTCTACAACTGTTACGGATTTCCAGACAGAAACTGTATTATATCTGACAGATGACCTGACCGGGAACGGCCTGGAAGGCGCAACGCTTGTTATTACGGATTCTGACGGCAACGTAGCAGCAACTATCGTGACGAACGGCGGGGAGAACGTAATCAAAGGACTTGAGCCTGGGAAGACATATACGATCACCGAGGTGATTCCGAGGGATGGCTATACGTACTACATCGGAATCCCGGATTCCATGGAAGGATTCTTGACACAGGTTTCCGGCAACGCAGTATCCTTCGTTATCCCGGAGCAGTCCCCGGACGCTTCCGCGGGTGAGGAAGCAGAGACCGTCGTGATCGAGATCAAGAACGCGTTCGTGACCGGCAGCTTTACGGTGGCGAAGACGGGAGACGGCCTGGCGGAGCTCCATCAGGTAACGGAAGAGCAGCATGTCTCTTACAAGGTATATAACCAGATGCAGTCCCATTTTGTCTATGACGGGACGACAGGGCTTGCCGGAGTGGAATTCACGGTTTACGCTGCTGAGGATATCTACCATCCGGACGGCGTGACGGGACTCATCTACAGTGCTGGCGACGTGGTCTGCACGTATGTGCGGACATTGAATGGCAAAGCCGTGCTGGTGACCGACGAAGGCGGCCTGGTATCGTTTAACGGGATATACCTCGGCACCTATACGGTGAAGGAAACCAGCATCTTAAGCGGCTACGCGCGCAACCAGAACACGTATGACGTGACGCTTTCTTACGCGGATTACGCGACGCAGTCCGTGACAGCGGATGACGTTTCCGTGGAGAACATGCGCCAGGAGATCGAGGTTTACCTGTTGGTGCAGGATGCGGAAGACGGATCCCTGACGCCGGAAGGCGCGGTTTACGGGATTTATGCGGCAGAGAATATTTACGCTGCTGACGGTGGCCTGCTTTTAACGGCGGATATGCTGATTGAGACGGTTACAACGGATGAGAACGGCATGGCACAGTTTACATCCGACCTGCCGCTTGGAAGCTATTACATCAAAGAACTGGCACCGGCTTACGGCTATGCTTCCTCGGATCAGGTGGTGTACCTTGACCTGTCCGTGAATACGACCGGCGACGAGGTGATCAAGTTTACGGCGCTGTTCACATCCGAAAGGACGAAGACGGTGTTCTGCCTGATGGACTATGACACGGAAGTGGAACTGGACGGCGTGAATTATTCGATTTACGACCTGGAAGGCAACCTGATCGTGACACAGGCAAGCATCCATGAAGCGAACACGATCATCCGCGGGCTGGAGCCGAACACGATTTACCGGCTGGTGGAAGAAGCACCGAAGAGCGGGTATGAAGATACGCTTTATATGAAGGATAAGTACGAATCCTCTTATTCAGAAGACGGGTACTATCTGGAATACAAAGCATTTGAAGTCGATGATACCGGCATTACGAAGCTGGATCAGAATGTGATGGAGTTCAAGATTACGGATACGGTAGATGTGCAGGTGATCAGCTTGTTTAACAAGTCCGTGACGACCGGAATCTCCGTTACGGCAACCGGCGAGGTCCCGGTGCTGGAAACAAAGGGTGATTACTCATCCATCACTTACGTGGAAGGCGGCCTGGCGCATACCAGCTTTACCGTGACAGTGGCATCTGATATTGCTTACCCGGACGGTTACAGCGGAGTCATGCTCAAAGCAGGCACCGTGGTTGCGGAACTCTTCGCGGACGAGAACGGCGTGGCAGCCGTGACGGATCTGCCGCTCGGCAATTACCGCGTGACAGAGACCAGGGCTGCGTATGGTTATGTGCTGGATGAAAACTCGGCTGTGAAATTTGCGGACCTCAGGGGTTATTACGAGAACAGCTATTATAAAGACGGCGATTATACGGATGATATCGAGAGGCTTACTGTTTCGTTTACGAATGAGAGGCAGCAGACGGATATCGGACGTGATCTCGCAACCCTGACTGAAGCGAAGGATCCGAACCAGAGGCTGTATGGTATTACCGGTATCACGGTATACGGTATCCGTGACGACGGACAGGTGAGCCTGGTGTACGGAGCCGAATTCGGGCTGTACGCGAAGAAGGATATCCTGGATGTTTACGGCAACGTCGTCATCCCGGCAGGTGCATTGATTACCACGGCTTCCAGTGACCTGGACGGCAGGGTGAGGTTCCTGATTGACCTCCCGGTCGGCGAGTATTACGCGAAGCAGGTAATGAAGGCGGAAGGCTACGAGATGACGGATGACGTCATCGACCTGGATCTCTCGATGTATGCCGAGGATGACAGTGTCTGGATCGTCCGCGCGGAAGGCAGTGTGACAAGCAGTACGTCACGGGTGAATATTTCCCTTACGGATGACCTGACAGGCAATATGCTGAAAGGCGCGGTGCTTACGATCACGGATAGCGAAGGCGCGGGCGTGGAGACCGTGACGACAGGGCTTATGAAGTCTGTCATTTACGGGCTCGACCAGGGCAAGACCTATACGATTACCGAGGTAACGCCGAGGAGCGGCTATCTGGCGGTTATCGGTATCCCGGATACCATGTCGGATGTCCTGGCTGCGACATCGACTTACAACAAGGTGACATTCACCGTGCCGGAGACCGGTACGCTGGATCTGCGCATCACGAACTCGTTCGTGGTCGGCAGCATCCTTGTAAGCGAGACAGGCGAAGTGCTTAGTTCCATGACCCAGAGTTACTGGACGACGGAACTGAACGGCACGGAGCTGACGCTGACCATCCCGGATTACAGCTACGTGACGAAGGGAATCGAAGGCGTGGAGTTCACCGTTTACGCAGCTGAGGATATCTATCATCCGGACGGTATGACAGGGCTCATCTACCATGAAGGCGACGTGGTAACGACCTGGGTACGGACGCTTAGTTCCGAGGCAGTCCAGGAGACGAACGCGAGCGGCTACGCTTACTTCGGCGGCATGTACCTTGGCAGTTACACCGTGAAACAGACCAGTACCCTTACCGGATATGCTTTAAATACCAAAGAAGTGACGACGAATATCACGCAAAAGGATTACGTAAGTTCCATCATTACAAATGATGACGGCGTGATCGAATACACGGCGACCCGGCAGGATGTGCGCATCTCCGTGACGAAGAAGAACACGTCCGACGGGACGGTGGTACCGGGCGCGGTATACGGCCTGTACGCGAAGTACGATATTTACTCGGATTCCGGCAAGGTGGTAGTCCGCAAGGGAACCCTGATCGAGACAGGCATCACCGGAAGCGACGGTATCGCCGCATTCTCCGGGGACCTGCCGTTTGGGTGGTACACCGTGAAGGAGCTTTCGGCTCCTTCCGGCAGCATTGCTTATACATCAGATATTGATGTGGACGGAACGGCAAGAAGTGACGGACGTACGACAGTTTATATCAACGTGACGGTGACAGATAAGGCAGCGACGACGGTTTCGACCGCAACGGTGCCGGTACGCTGAAAAGAATCAATGAAGAATTCATTCAGGCTTCTCACATATCAGTTTTGAATTTAGCAAATAAATTCGAAATTAGAAAATACTGGAAATCAGAGAATGTCAATGCTATACTAAAGAAAATTTTTACCTAATACTACAGATAGAAGATAGTTTCTATTATAAACAACAGATGTCGAAGGGGAAGATAATTATGGCAAAGCGTAATGCCCACAGTACCCGCAGCCGGATTGTCCAGGCTGCCTGGGAATTATTTTACGAAAATGGATACGATGCAACTACTGTCGATGAAATAGTGGAACGTTCCGCCACCTCAAAAGGTTCCTTTTATCATTATTTTGCCGGCAAGGATGCATTGTTGTCTTCCCTTTCTACTCTGTTTGACGAAAAATATGAGGAACTCCAGAAAAACATGCCATTGGATAAAGACAGCTTTGAGCAGCTGATGTATCTGAACCACGAGCTGTTTTTTATGATCGAGAACTCTGTTTCACTGGAATTACTCGCGCAATTGCTTTCTACACAGCTGACGACTGCCAGCGAAAAATACCTGATGGATCATAACCGTTATTATTTTCATCTTCTTCGCAAAATCTGTTTGGAAGGACAGCAAAAAGGGGAACTTCGTTCAGATATTTCTGTCAATGAAATGGTTCGCAGTTATGCGCTTCAGGAACGGGCGCTGATGTATGACTGGTGTATTTGCGGTGGCAATTACTCGTTGAGCCAGTATTCATCACAGCAGCTCCCTTTGCTGTTAGGATATCTTCGAACCACGCATCAATCTTAAAAAGTCTAATATTGATTTAAACTATAGTTCAGACTCCATTCTAGTCAGAAAATGGTGGTTCTTACAGGATTTTATGAAACGGAAATTCGTTTTTCCTCCTATATAAGTCTAAACTTTATTCTGCATTGTAGTCTATTTTTGAACGGTATATAATAAAACCCGTGCCGCCAAAAATACTTTGCAATTGGCGCAGCGCTAAAGAAATCAATACAGGTAGTGTCAAGTAGCTTATGAAAAAATGAGCCAAAAAAAACAGGCTCAATAGA
>JAJBVE010000094.1 GCA_020859995.1 Clostridiales bacterium | reverse complement strand
GTGGGAAAATACAAGCATTTTTATCGCGAAAAGTTTTTATTCTTTAGCGCTGGTTGTTTGCCAATAGTTTATACTTATTTCAGATTCAGGCCTGTGTGCACTAAAAAGCAAGACGGCCAAAGCCACCTCATGATAAAATTTCGTTTTCATACGTACTTCGCAGCAAGTGCGAAGTACTGTCCTGAATAGTTACAAAGATTCTAATCGATATAGTGAACAAGCAAAGTCTCAGCCACAGCCAGATCTTCCGGGGTAGTTATCTTTATATTATCATAGGACCCTTCAATCAATTTCACGGGAATGTCCATCATAGTTTCTACAACCATCGCGTCATCCGTAATCGGTTGAGTTTCCGGCTTTTTTATTTCCATTCTCTGATGACATTCCTCCTGTCTCAGTTCCGCGTCAGTCCGGCAGGACGACAACAGTTCATCGTATGCCTGACGTATCAGGGAATAGGAAAATGACTGCGGCGTCTGCACTGCCCACAGCCGTTCGCGCGGAAGAGTCTGTTCTACAAACCCTTCCGCGTTTCTCACTTTAATGGTTTCTTTCACAGGCATTCCAACCACACACGCCGGGCAGACAGCGAGGCAGGCAAAAACGCGTTCTAACATTGCGTGATCAATAAAAGGCCTCGCTCCGTCGTGAATCAGGACATAATCACATGCTCCGGCTTTTTTTAATCCCTCATATACAGAATTGTAGCGTTCCTTACCGCCAGCGGTAATCCCGCGTATTTTTGAAAAGCCATATTTTTCCACAAACTCCCTGCGGCACTGTTCTTCTTCACCGGCACCGCAGACAAGTACAATCTCATCTATACTAGGGTCTTCCTGAAAGACTCTTAAAGAATACCACAGTATCGGACGATTTCCCAGCATGATGTACTGTTTCTTCACTTTGCTTTTCATCCGGCTGCCGCTGCCGCCGGCCAGTACTATGGCCACGTTTCTCATTCCGGCTTCCTCTTTTCTCAATGTCAGCTGTCCTGCCAACGCTTCCCATTCATTTCACTGCGCCGCCAGTATTGTATGTCCGTACTCGCTTGCAAGTATACCCGATAAATGAACAACAGAATCGCAAGATTCTGGAGCATTATACCAGACGTTCCCCCAGCTTCAGATTCGGCACTGCATTCAGGTCAAGCCCGTGCCGGACTCCGCGAATATACTCATAGTAGCCGGCCGCGCCGATCATCGCCGCGTTATCGGTGCATAGAATGGGGGACGGCCGATAAAAGCGAATGCCTCTTTGCGCGCAGGCCTTCTCCGCGGCAGAACGCAGAGCGCTGTTGGAGGCAACACCGCCAGCCAGAGCGAACTTATCAAGCCCGGATTCTGCAACCGCCCACATGGCATGCTCTACCAGTACATCCACAACCGCCTTCTGGAACGAAGCCGCGACATCCGCCTCCACAATCGGTTCGCCCTTCATTTTGCAGCCGTTCAGGTAATTCAACACCGCCGATTTCAGGCCGCTGAAGCTGAAGTCATAGGGAGCATCCGCTATTTTTGCCTTTGGAAAAGCAATGGCATCCGGATTTCCCTCTTTCGCGAGGCGATCAATCTTGGGGCCTCCGGGATAACCTAATCCAATCGCCCGCGCCACTTTATCAAAGGCCTCGCCTGCAGCGTCATCCCGTGTGCGCCCAAGAATTTCATATTCTCCATAATCCTTTACGCGTACCAGATGCGTGTGTCCGCCCGAAACTACCAGGCAGATAAACGGCGGCTCCAGATCCTTATTTTCGATATAATTTGCTGAAATGTGCCCTTCAATGTGATGGACACCCACCAGAGGAAGCTTTTTCGCGTAGCTGATCGCCTTCGCCTCTGCCACTCCGACCAGAAGCGCGCCAACCAGGCCGGGGCCATAAGTGACCGCGACCGCATCCAGATCGTCCAGCGTCATTCCTGCCGTCGAGAGAGCTTCCTCAACCACCTGATTGATTCTTTCAATATGCTTACGCGATGCAATTTCCGGAACTACCCCGCCATAAAGCTTGTGCAATTCAATTTGAGAAGAAATCACGTTTGAAAGTACCTCGCGCCCGTTTTTGACTACTGACGCGGCAGTCTCATCGCAGGAGCTCTCAATTGCCAGAATAAATATGTCTTTATTGTTTTCTTCCGGTATCTTGTTCATTATCATTCATACCCCATTTATGCTGCAGCCATTCTTAAATGCCTCCAGCTGTACTATCACTATCTTTTACTTTATTAATCGAATAACACTCCTATCCGCCTGCGCAAATTGCCAGGTGCCGGCGAGCATCTACACATCATTCTCCGCATCCGCTCCGGCCGTTGCTAATCTTCTTTCACAGTCAAAGAGCAACCATGTAGAGTGAAATACAGATATATAGAACCGCAGATGCCGTCACTCATCCGTAAAATCGAGTTCTATGCTCTTCCCATCTTTGCCCGGATAAGAGTCCGGAAAAATCCTGCGTACCTGCTCCATATATTCCTCTGGTCTTACCAGCGACGGGCTGTAATGGGTGAGCCACATTTCCCGCGGACGCGCACGGCGCGCCAGGGATGCCGCCTCTGCAAAGGTCATATGCTTATGCTCGACCGCTTTCACGTCCTTCTCCTTCTCTCCATACATTCCTTCGCAGATAAACAGATCCGCTCCAGCAGCATGCTGCGCGATGGATTCCGTCGGCCGGGTGTCCGTCGAATAGGTCACTTTAATCCCACGGCGCGGCGGTCCTAAGACGTCCTCCGGATGAAATATACGATCGCCGTCTTCAATTACTTCGCCCTTTTGCAGACGGCTCCAGTATTTCATCGGAATCCCGGCAGTCTGCGCACGTCCCACGTCAAACCTCCCTGCGCGAAGGATTTCCAGGCTGTAGCCATAGCAGAGGACATTATGGTTGACGCGGAAAGCCGTAATACGGTAGCCTCTCTCCTCAAACACCTGCTCCGTACCCTGTATTTCTTTATATATAATAGGAAACGGCAGTTCCGGTGCGACTACCCGCAGCGCATTCACTACACGCTCCAGCCCTTTCGGGCCAATAATCGTCAGAGGCTCCGTCCGCTCCGCGTTGCCCATGGTCAGCAATAGACCTGGAAGACCGCTGATATGATCTCCATGAAAATGTGTCACACAGATCGTGTCGATTGGTTTAAAACTCCAGCCCTTTTGCCGGACCGCAATCTGGGTCCCTTCCCCGCAATCAATCAGCAGACTGCTTCCGTTGTACCGCGTCATCAAAGACGTCAGCCATCGATAGGGAAGCGGCATCATACCGCCGCAGCCCAGCAAACAAACATCCAGCATACTATCACCCCACGTTTTAAAGGTATTCCTCTATCTCCACCGGCAGGACAAAACCGTGAATCATATGATCGTAACATTTCTCACAAAGACAGAAACGGTGGCGTTCTCCGTCCTTCCCGGAAAAATATCCCCACTCCTGATCAGCGAAAAAAATCCCTTCCTGGTACATGTCATTTTTTCTTTCAAACGTTTTTCCGCATCCATTACAGCGCACAGTCTTCTGTTCACTCATTCGGATCCTCCTTCTGATCTGCCCTGTACAATCCGGCAAATCCGCAAAAGACAGTATAGCGGATTCTGCTTTCTCTGCCTATCGGTATTTACTGAGAAAACAGGCATTTCATGCCAGCATTTAAAGTGTTTTGTCCCAAAACAGGGTTGCCTGCCAGCATTGACAGCATTCTGTCCACAGGGTTTCCTGCAGGCATTGATAGTATTCTGTCCAGAAACAGGATCTATCTGCCAGTATCCGAATCATTTCGTCCACATAATCACTGCATCCTCCGGCGGATCTCTGTAAAAATTTCTGCGGGTTCCCGCGGCGTCAAAGCCCAGTTTTTTGTAGAGGGCAAGTGCGGCGGCATTGCCTTTGCGTACTTCCAGTGTGTAATGCCTGACGCCAAATTTTTCGCCCTGTTCCATCAGACAGTGCAGCATCGCATAACCGATTCCCCTGCCGCGCAGTTCTTTTCGCACGGCGACATTTAAAATTTCCGCATCGTCAAAGCTCTGCAGAAGGCCGCAGTAGCCTGCAATCCGGCCTGTCTCTTTTATCTTTACCACCAGATAAAACGAAGCCTCCTGCACCAGAGCGGAATGAAATGAATTTTCGCTCCATGGCTGAGAAAAACACTCCTGTTCAATGCCGGCCACCTCCGGGATATCGGATGGCTGCATCTGTTCCGCGTACATTTCAGGCATGCCAGGAATGGAAATGGAAATGGCTTCCGCCATCTCTCCGGAACTATCTTTCACTGCTTCTCCCATAAACTCTTCTGTAAGTTTTTCTGTGTCCATACAGGATTCCAATCTTTCTGCTCTAAGGGTTTACAGCCTTCAGTTTTTCCGCTCTCTCCCGCTCTGCCTGCGAAAGCCGCAGATACTCTGGTCTGTGTTCGGCAGCGGTCTGGATTTTCCCTTCCTGGTAATATTGCATGGCAAGTACTGCCACTGCGGAAGCCCTCTGCCGGTTCAGATGTGCCGGTGCAAACCGGGCAGGCACCGTGATCCGCCGCATAATCTGCTCCCGGTAAACCGGTACGCCATCCCCGAGAAATACCACATCTTTCCCCATTTGATTCAGGATGCCAATCAGATCATCAACCGCCATTGGCTCCTGCGGATGTTTTGTGGCAAACACTCCCGCGTCAAACGTATAAATACCGGTATAAACCTGATTTCTGCGGGCATCCATGATCGGGCAGATGAAGTCCTGGCAGCCATATAAATTCCATGCAAGCGCGTCTACAGTCGGAACCGAAATCAAGGGCAAATCCAATGCCAATCCTAATCCCTTTGCGGTCGCGGAACCGATGCGCAGCCCGGTAAAGGAACCAGGGCCGCCCGCTACCGCGATCGCGTCAACCGATTGTAAATCCAGATCAATCATTCGAGCCACTTCGTCGAGCATCGGCAAAAGCGTCTGCGAATGTGTTTTTTTGTAATTGACTGTATATTCAGCCAGAAGAGTCTCATCCTCGGCCACCGCCACGGAAGCAACCAGGCCGGAGGAATCCAATGCCAGAATTTTCATATTTATCTTCTCTTTTCTGCCGCAGATTTACGAAGTGCGGCCTTTTCCGGGTTGTTGTTTTCCATCATCGACATCGTAATTTTCCGGTAATCAAACCCTCGCTCCGGCTCCTTTTCTATGCGGATATGGATTGTTTCCCGGGGCAGAAGCTCCTCCACCAGATTCGCCCATTCGATCAGGCAAACGCCCGTCCCGTAAAAATAATCCTCGTAGCCGATCTCTTCCATCTCTTCGATGTCATCAATCCGGTAAACGTCAAAATGGTAGAGAGGGAGACGACCCTCCTCATAGATCTGTACGATCGTAAAAGTCGGGCTGCACACCGGCTCCGTAATGCCCAGCCCTTCCGCAAGACCCTTCGTCAGTACGGTCTTTCCAACTCCCAGATCGCCCTCCAGGGCAAAGACCTGTCCGGGCTTTGCTTCTTCTCCGAGTCTGCGCCCGAAAGCCAGGGTTTCCTGCTCGGAATTTGTCTCTATTATCGTCATGAACTGTCCTCCAGAATCTCCATCTCCAGATCAATGTACCGCGGTCAAAGCGAAAAACGGATATGTTTTCTTTTTCCGTCTGACATTCTCAGAAAGTTCTCCTTCGTACTCGCAGCATAGCTGCTCGTTTACCATCGAAATTTCCCGGCGCAAGCGTCGCAAATTTCTTCTGGTCACATTATACACGAAGAAACGCAAACGGATCTTCGTCTGCCAGAAAATGAAGCAGCATGTAGGAGCAGACAATCGCCACCCGCTCTTCTTTTAATATCCGGCGCACCTCATCCCGGTCAGCGATCACAACCTCGATCTCCTCCGATTGTTCCTGCAGATCCGCGCTGACCGTACCGTCCGCATAACCATAAACCGTACCACAGCACTCATCGGTCATGCCGATTGTCGTATAATAAGGCTTTTCGTAAATCGTGTCAACGGTAATCGGATGAAGTGTAAGACCGGTTTCTTCTCTCATTTCACGCACAGCTGCCGCATGATAATTCTCCCCCGGCTCGACAAGGCCGGCCGGAAATTCATAGATATAATTGTCAATCGTATAACGATACTGACGAATCAGCACCACGCGGTCATGCTTTTCACCATACAGGCTGTAAATAATCACCCCGTCCGGCGACTGGTTCTTCGTGGAAAGCTCCAGCCTGTCCCCTGTCTTCGCTCTTGAGGAAACATAGTATTTCCCTGCGTGCCCCTTGCTGTTTTCCACATCCAGTTCATAAAGGTTCACATATGGATTATCGGTGTTCTTTTTGATGTTTCTGATTATTCCCATTTTATCAAAACTCCTGCCTGTATTCTGAATGTATCTGGATCATCCGCCAGCAACTTTTTCTATCATACCACAGAAGAAAAATTATTCAATTATTTTTTATCCCAAAGACATTTTCACCCGATGACATTTCGCTGATCGAATAGTATAATGGCAGGGAATGCAAAATTATAAAGTCCATAACTAGGAGGAATACAGAGGATGAAAATCGCACTGTTGGAACCGCTTGCGGTTCCGCAAGAGGTAATTGACATGCACGCGGAAAGGCTGGCGGCAATGGGGCATGAGTTTGTTTTTTATAAGGAAAAGACAACTGATCCAAAAGAGCTTGCGGCGCGAAGCGCGGGATGTGACATCGTGATGATTGCAAACAATCCTTTCCCGGCAGAAGTGGTAAAAAGCGCGGACGCACTGCGGATGATCTCCGTAGCGTTTACCGGGATTGACCATGTCGCGACGGATGCCTGCCGGGAACGAAATATCATGGTCTGCAACGCTGCCGGTTACTCTAACCAGACTGTAGCGGAGCTGATCATCGGGATGGCGGTGGACGCGCTGCGCAAGGTCGTGAAAGCGGACGGCGTCGTGCGGGCAGGCGGGACAAGCGCCGGGATCGGCGGACGGGAAATCTGCGGGCGGACGGTAGGAATCATCGGCCTGGGACGGATCGGGCTGATGACCGCGAAGCTGTTTCTTGCGTTTGGAGCGCACGTAATCGCGTACAGCCGCAGCGAAAAGGAGGAAGCAAAAGCGCTCGGAATCGAATACCGGTCACTGGAGGAAGTCCTTTCCCAAAGCGATATTGTATCTTTAAATCTCCCTCTGAACACACAGACAAGAGGCTTCCTTTCCAAAGACCTGATTGCTCTGATGCGGCCGGACACGGTCTTCATCAACTGTGCCCGTGGGCCGATTGTGGATAACGCGGCTCTTGCGGAGGCACTGAACGAGGATCGGCTCGGCTTCGCCTGTGTTGATGTCTATGACATGGAGCCGCCTCTGCCCTCCGACTATCCGCTTCTGCACGCCAAAAACACGCTGCTGACTCCGCACCAGGCATTCATTTCCGAAGAAGCCATGCTGCGCAGAGCCGAAATCGTATTTCAAAATGTCTATGCCTATCTGGCGGGCGAACCGGAGAATGTATGTGAATAAAGGCACTAATTTTCTTATGCGGCTTTAGCCGCAAAAACACCTTCCCCGGCTCTGTGCAATCGGATAGGGGAACGCTTCTCTCCCCTATCCGCTGCGCCAGGCGCGAACAGCTTTAGCTGCTAATTTCCACTCGCGCCTGTGTGCATAAACATCGAGCAGGAGACTCTTTTCCGTCTCCTGCTCTTTCGTACATACAGCTATTATTTTTTTACAACTCTTTAGTTCTGCGTCTGGTGCGGCTTCCCGGCCGCATACGGTTCCTGCACGGTAGTGCGCAGGACCACACTGATCCTTTTATACAAAATCAGAGTCGGCACGGAAATGCAGATCCCCTTGATCAGATTCAGCGGCGCCACACAGAAAATCACAAAGGTGGTCACATTTGTCACGGACGCGTTGACTGCGCTGCCCATCGCAATAATCGAATCAAGCGGCATCCCGTAGAGGCTTGCAAACGCCGGGAGCAGATATACCGCGTTGAACATAGTGCCGAATACCACAAGAACCACTGTGCCTGTCACCAGTCCGATGACCGCCATCATGCGCGTTTTTTTCAGATGGTAAACGACAGCCGCCGGCACAACAAAGGAGCAGCCAACCACAAAATTCGCCAGATCCCCGACAAACGCGGTAGAAGTCCCTTTGATAACCAGTTTCAGCAAAATCTTTACCAGCTCGATTACCACGCCGCCCACAGGGCCTAAGCAAAAGGCTCCGATCATAACCGGAATCTCGCTGAAATCAAGCTTGTAGAAGCTCGGTGCAATCGCGATGAGCGGAAAATCCAGAATGTGCAGTATCATGGCAATCGCGCCAAGCATGCCGCAGATGGTGATATATCTGGTCTTGCTCACCTGTGCGATGTTTTTCTTAAGCACAGTGGCCTCCAGCCCCCATGAGGCACCGATGATTGCCGCGATCACGACCGCACACACGGCCAAAAACCGCAGGTTTTCCGCAATTGTCTGCAATAATCCTGTTCCCATTTTTGTTCTCCTTTTCTTAAACCGAATTTTTCTGCGTCCATTCCGGGGCACAGACACCCGGACGGCCGCGTTTTCATTTAAGGAAAAGGCTCTTCCCGGCAGCACAGGGAATTCGGTGATCGGGCTCGTGGGCCGCACGTCTACGGCAGAGGACAAACTCCTCCTGTGTGGTATGTGCATCCGCAGGAAGCTTTTGCCATATCATGTGCGGTACGGGTACATACATCCGTTTGGAGGTTTTTGTTATATAGAGACCTGTCTATATAACAAAAAAAGCGGGATTTCTATGTTGATCGCTCTCCCAATGCATCCGGAAAGCTTTCGCCATATCAAATCTCCGCGGCCAAATCGCACGATCCTGAAATCTCGCGCTGCATTCTTCTCTCATCCAGACTATACTGTCGGTCCCGGAATTCGCTCTATGTGAACGTCACCGGATCAGCCGCTTTCGCGGGTCGCGGACTATACCGCCGGTGGGGAATTCTTTTCAGTCACCCCGCCCCGAAGAACCATTCTTAAACTATGTGCATGATAACGCAAATATGCGCGGTTTGCAAGTGTTATTTTTCCTTTTCTTTGGTGGAATTCTTTCTGCAAATAATTTAAAAGCAAAAATATATCCCGATTTTATCGCGATAAAATAAATCAGACAGACTGCATTATTTTTATGAATCATTGCAAATATATGCATTGTTTATGTTTCTCTGTTTCGGAATTAAACTATAAAAAGTTTTAACAAAGGAGGAACTTACTATGGCAGCTATGTCAGAAAAAAGGAAAAAGCAGTATCGTCAGCTCGGACTGACCATCGCGTATTATCGCAAGATGAACGGAATGACCCAGTTGCAGCTGGCTGAAGCGATCAACGTAAGCCGGACACATCTGAGCAATATTGAGGCTCCGAATATGCCTACTTCCGTTTCCCTGGATCTTCTCTTTGATATATCAGATGTTCTGGAGATCCCGATTTCAAAATTGTTCGAGTTCCGCGAATAATTTTAAGGGGCAAAAACATTCTTACGCAGCACCGCGCAGTTGTCACGGTGCTGCGTCCATGAATCACCTTCTTCTGTTCTATTCTGATAATTCATTTTTCAGCTTTTCAAGTGCCCGTTTTTCCAGACGTGATACATAAGAACGGCTGATACCAAGGGAGTCCGCAATTTCACGCTGTGTGCGTTCTTTGTGTCCATCCAGTCCGTACCGCTCTGTGATCACCTGCTGCTCCCGCTTATTCAAAATATGTCCCATACATTCCTGCATTCGGCGGATATTTTTCTGTGTCTCCAGATTTCCAACCACGTCTATCGGCTCGCTTTCCAGAACATCCATCAGCCTCAGCTCTCTGCCGTCCTGATCCGTGCCGATTTTTTCATACATGGAAACCTCGTGCGTCAGCTTTTTGCGGGAGCGGAGCATCATCAGGAGTTCATTTTCAATGCACCGCGCCGCATACGTCCCGAGTCTTGAATTTTTCTCACAGTCGAAGGTCATCACAGCCTTGATGAGTCCGATGATCCCGATCGAGACCAGATCGTCCGGGTCCAGCTCGGGCGACTGATACTTTTTCGCCACGTGCGCCACCAGCCTCAGATTGTGCTCGATCAGCAGATCCCTGGCTGCCATGTCCCCTTTCTGGTATCGCGCGAGATATTCTTTCTCTTCTTCCGGGGATAACGGCTTTTTAAATGTTTTCAAAAAAGCACCTCAGATCCGAAAAACTGCGGTTTTTCTTTATTCTATGAGCGCAATTGTCCAAAAGTGCTTTTCCAGCTATCCTCAAAGTTTTATTCTGCCAGGCGCAGCGTTGCCATACGCATAATACCACTTACTACTCCCGGCATGGTTCATCACAACAATAGGATCTCCGGCATCATCTTCAGTCCCGGAGCACTACATCAGAAATTCTGGCCACGCAATGCAGGCACTCCAGTGCTGCAAACTATTCAGCTGCATAGTTTAAGACTTACTACCGGCAAACTTATATCTCGAAATAAAGTCAGGTCAGACTTGATAACTGATCCAGCGCAATCCCAATCAACCGGTCTGTATGATCCGCCATAAAAAGCGGTATATTCAACAGGTCGCCATCCATTCTGAGATTATCCAGCGAAAAACGAATGCGAAGCTTTACCTTATCGTCAAAATGTTCTTTATATTTTTTCAGGCTTCTGGCAGTCGTATTTTTTTCTGCTTTCACTTCGATCGGGAAGATATCGTTCTCCCGTTGTATCAGAAAATCCACTTCATACGGCGGATTGTTTTGGCTCCAATATCGCGGCATAGCCTCAAACTGCGGAACCAGAGCCTGGAGTACATAATTCTCCGTCAAGGCTCCTTTAAACTCCGTAAACAAACGGTTACCCTCCCCAAATGCCGCCGGAGAAAGCATAGACAACGTACGAAGCAGTCCCACATCCACAAGATAGATCTTGAACGCTGACAGGTCATCATAAGCAGAAACCGGAAGGCCCGGAGCGGTGCTGCGATATACTTTATATACCATGCGGGCATCTACGAGCCACTGAAGTGCATCCTCATATTCCCTGGCTCTTGCTCCTTCTTTTACCATCTTATAAATAAACTTCTTATTTTCCCTGGAAAGCTGAGATGGAATGGATTTCCAGATCATTGAGATTTTAGGAAACTCGCTTGTGTTTGGATGCTTTGCAAAATCACGTTCATAAGCCCCGACAATATCCGATAATGCCTGCCGCATGGCTTCTACATCCCGTTCCTGTGTCCACATAAGCACAGATTCCGGCATTCCGCCGCTCACATAATACATCTTCAGCTTTTCGTATAAAGGATTGAAAAAAGCATCCGGCAATGGCTCCAGTACATCAAGTGCCTCCAGATAAGAAACTAAATTCCCATCACCGTTCGCCAAAAGGAATTCCGTAAAAGTCATAGGATCCATCTGCATAAAATTCACCTTGCCAACCGGAAATGAAGACGGCTTTGCCAACGCGATTCCAAGCAGAGAGCCAGCACATGCAATGTGATATTGCGGAGCATTTTCACAAAAATATTTCATTGCATTGATCACTTTCGGGCAATCCTGAATCTCATCGAAAATGATCAGTGTCTTTTCCGGCAATATCTTTTGTCCGCTGACCAGCATGAGATTCTGCAAAATACGATCGACATCCTTTGTTGATTCAAAAAACTGTCTGTATTCCTCGTTCTCATCAAAATTGAAATAGGCTGTATTTTCATAATATCGCCGGCCAAATTCCTTCAATACCCATGTCTTTCCAACCTGCCTGACGCCTTTCAAAATCAAAGGCTTCCGGTAAGGAGAGTTTTTCCACTCTAACAGCTTTTTTATAATTGTCCGCTCCATAACGCCCGCTCCTTTCTCACCTTCACTTGCCGGATTTCTGACAGACAGGTTCAAGCTGTAACCCTGCTACCAGATGGAGTAACTATTTACAGCTTTAGTATACCCATTCTTCAGGCGAAAATCAAGCAGCCATCACATAATTATTGATAATTTGGTGATATTATTCACACTTTTATTCATTTTTTTGCGATTATCCATTTTGTGCCTGTCTTCTGTGTGAACTACATCCCATCCTGCAAAATCAATTTCATCTGCCTGCCAACATCCATACGGGATTGCTTACATTCTTTCGGGTGGAGTCTTCCTAAACGAAAGTCCAGCTTCACCAGAAATCCGGAACCAAAAAGAAAGAAATCAATGACAAAAGCACGAATTGAACCAGACCATTTACATAAGGTACCCTATTCTTATTCTATAAGCACATGCTTTTTGAGTCTGGCGCGTATTGCTCCATTTGTGCGGCCATGAGCCTTTGCAATTTCGGGAATCTTCATGCCGGAGTGATACTCATCATCAAGCTGTTTATCCTCTTCCTCCGTCCAGGACTTCCCGGCTCCATCCGGTCTGTTCATTTTGCGATTGTATTTCTCTCTGGCTGTCTCATCGCTATATTCCGAGTCAGAATCTTCGTCAGATTCTGTCTGATTTCCCATTTCAATATAGTACTCCACAATTTCTTTCTGAACTTCCGGCGGATATAGCAAAACTGTGTACACATTTCCCGCCTTGCTTATCTTTTCAGTGGCAGCAATCCCTTTGGACAGACCCAGGTCTGTCTGTGTCTGAACAAATTTGCCTTCCACCTGCTGTTCTTTCACATACCCCAGCGCTGTCAGCAGCCGGAACAGGTCTGTCCCAAATATATGCTTTACATTGTCCGCAGATGCAATCCTGTTCAGCTCATCCCGGATTTCAGTCAAAAGAGAAAGGTCCTTGTATTCATACTTATCCCCGTCTTCCGGGTTAAGATAAAACGGTCCTTTTTGCTTTTTTACCTTTTTACCAGGCACGCCTTTTTCTTTGGAAATAACTCCGGAAGTATCTTCCTCAGTCTCTATGCTGGTGACGGCATCCGGATGTTCCTCCAGATAAGCAGTGATTGCCTCCGTAAACCTGCTACCGTATTTCTCAAATTTGGCCTCACCCACACCGGATACCTTCAGCATGGCCGCTCTGGTGCGCGGACCTCTGGCACTCATATCGATCAGAGTTTTATCACTGAAGATGATATACGGCGGCACGCCTTGCTCTCTGGCGATCGTAAGCCGCAGCTGTCGAAGTATTTCAAATAGCTCATAGCCTGCCTTTGTGAGGGAATCGGTGCTTTTCCTGCCGCGGGTTTTGGCCTGATGCTCCGGCCGTTCTGGCTTTTGATCATCATGGGTCCGGATCAGGATGCGCGTCCCTTCATCCTTAAGAGGCGCTATATTCCCCAGACGGATCACGCTGTATTTATCAGCGGTCTGGCAGAGATAGCCATCCATGATCAGCTGACTGATCAGCAGTCGGAGCTCCGATTCTGAACGGTTTTTCAGTGCCCCGTAGGTCTTATAACTGGTAGCCCCAACTTCCTTTAATCTGGCTCTGTTTGCACCGAGAAGGGTGCCAAGGATAATACTGAGGCCATATCTTCCCCGCGTTTCCCAGACGCAGTTGATGACCTGCTTCGCGTCCTCTGTCCTGTCGATTTCGGTGTACTCTCTGTGACAATTGCCGCAGGAATTACAGGGTTCGTTTCTTTTCTCGCCAAAGTACTCCAGAATATAATTGCGCAGGCATCCCGTGGTCCTGCAGTATCCTTCCATGATCTGGAGTCTTCTGGCATCGCGCTGCCGGATGGATTCTATATCTTCTTCCGGAACATCCGTAAAGTCTTTATGCTCCAGCAGAAATTTGTTTATCATAATATCCTGCGGGGAAAACAGCAGAATACACTGGGACGGCTCACCGTCTCTGCCTGCGCGGCCAGCCTCCTGATAGTAATTCTCCATGCTCTGAGGCATATTATAATGAATCACAAACCTGACGTTGGATTTGTCGATGCCCATGCCGAACGCGTTTGTGGCTACGATCACCTGCGATCGGTCATAAATGAAATCATCCTGGCTTTCCTTTCGGTCCTCATTGTCCATTCCGGCGTGATATCTGCTCACCGATACTCCGTCGGCGGATAACCGTTCATATACAGTGTCCACGTTCTTCCTTGTGGCACAGTATACGATGCCGCTTTCGTCGGGATGCTTTCTTATGTATTCGCGTACAAAGTCATCCTTTTTTCCGGTTGTCTCGACCCGGAAGTAAAGATTCTCCCGGTCAAATCCGGTGACTACAATTTTCGGATCCTGCAGCTTAAGTACACAGGCGATATCCGTTTTCACCTCTTCGGTGGCGGTTGCCGTGAATGCGCTTACAACCGGCCTCTGGCGCAGACGGTCGATAAATTCTACAATTTTCAGATAACTGGGTCTGAAATCCTGTCCCCACGACGAAATACAATGCGCTTCGTCGACCGTCACCATGGATATGCTGATCTGCTCCGTGAATTCCACAAAGCTATAGCTTTCGAGCCGCTCCGGCGCAACATACAGGATTTTATACGCGCCTTCCGCTGCTCTCGCATAGACCTTTGCGATCTGAGCGTCTGACAGGGAAGAATTGATGTAGCCTGCATGGATTCCCGCCTCGTTTAGCGCCTTAACCTGATCCTGCATGAGGGAAATCAGCGGTGATATGACAATCGTAATCCCCGAAAACAGCAAGGCCGGCACCTGATAACAGATCGATTTTCCCGCTCCGGTCGGCATGACCGCCAGTACATCTTTTCCGGAAAGAACCGCGTCAATGATTTCTTCCTGCCCGGGTTTGAAGGTATCATAGCCGAAATATTTTTTTAATGTCTGCTTTGCGTCCACCGTTTCTGCTGATTCCGCCATGGTTCCGGCGGTATCTTTTCCTTCCAAATATTTTTCATTCTATCAGTTCCATAGCCACATAGCGAGTATGGCCAAAGGCCGCGCCCCTGTCGCGCAGCGTTTTTTATTCCCGTAAAACTTTTATTATTTTATCAGTTTTTTCCATCACTGTCATTATGTAATCTCCGAGATTTTCAGTTCTTATTCTATAAGCTCATACTGTTTCACTGCACGTACTTTTCAAGTGTCGCCCTTACCGCGCCGGCCCCTGCGATCAGTTCTTTAAAATAGCTGATCACGGTGAAGTCCTTACCCGGTTGTAACCAAATTGTAAATGTTTTTGAACAGGCAAAAAAAAGGCTGATAAATTCATTCATCATAAATTTATCAGCCTTTTGACCTTATTGTTACGCCCGCTCTTCAGTAAAATTCATCCGATTACACTGACTCGAGATTTTTTTCTGATGAACCTTTGGCACTCTGGCCATCCTCCGGCTCTTCCTTTTCAAACAGCCGATCCGCACTCTTTTTGATATCTACTCCTGCCATCGGCGCATAGCGGTGATTGTTTGCGACAACCGCTTCCACCCATTTTACCACTTTTCCCATACTCCTTCAGCTCCTTCTTACAAATAACTGATGCAACCGTCACCCATTTCACTGATAGGTTGACTGTTTAATTGTTTGATTGTTTCCGTTCAGTTTGTACTGTTGAAATCATATTATCTGATAATTAATTTGCAGTCAAGAAATTTGTTCTACATTAAGGAAAAGTTAAGGAATAGTGACTGTAAAACTCCCCCATCCGAGCTCTGTCTCGGTATCTGGTATGCGCTTTCCTTCCTCATCCCACTCGGCCTCGTAAGGAATGACGGTCAGGGTGGATGTACTCGTATCCAGGGAAGGCTGTCCCTCCGTCTGGGAGCCGGGCGTCCCGCTCAGTTCATAATCCCTGCACAGGTTTCCGTCCTCATCCGTGTATACATCGGATATAGATATATAAGAAGACCAATATCCACAGGAAGCCGAGCCAATCTGATTCCCGCATTCATCCTGGATGAAAAACAGCGCTCCCTTCATCGTGGGAAGGTTCATGAGCTCTTCCGCATCCTCCTCGCTCAGACGGTAGGTAAAGCGAAGTGTCAGCGTAGAGGGGGAAAGTACGGCTTTCGTGATTTCCACTTCTCCCTGTACCGACGTTTCTTCGGCCTGTTCGATTTCCAATGTTTCAAGGATGCCTTCTCTTGCCGAAGATGTTCCCTCCATCGTAAAGGTCAGATCTTCCGCGTTTTC
Organism: Clostridiales bacterium; assembly: GCA_020859995.1. Lineage (GTDB taxonomy): Bacteria > Bacillota > Clostridia > Lachnospirales > Lachnospiraceae > Choladousia. Next base: position 2,022 of record JAJBVE010000094.1, on the reverse strand, counting down.
GTTTCTTACAGCTCGAAATAATTACCGGTCCTTACCTCTTACACTTATTAGACAGCAAAAAGGAAGATTTTGTTACAAAGATTCACAGCTTTTTTGCCGTGATTGCCGTGATGATTCGTAAGTGTTAGTACGCATAGTGAAAGAAGCGCCCAACCTGCTGCGGCCGGGCGCTCCCGTTCTTTTCTCTCCACTACTGTTCCAGATTAAATACAGCTATAAGCACACCGATAATCTGGAATATGAATCATTTTATACTTCAAATTACTTTCTCTATGCTTTTGAACAAGGCATCATAATTTCATATAACAGCTTTATATAGTCCTCGGTATTCTTCGTCATATATGTACAATGACCATACCCCTTTTTTATAATATAATCGGCATTGGGATAGGATTTTCTGGTACCTTTATAAGACAATCTATATGCTTTCTCCGAACCACCATAAAAGAAATGGAAATTCTTTTCTACGCTGCTTGCAAATTGTGGAAAATCAAATGTATAACAACACTCCACTTGGTTTTTCACAGACTTATCTGTCAGATAAGGCGCAATTATAAGAATAGGTTCAATCATTGGTTTTAATGCTTCAGGGTTTTTATTGGACATTATTTTTACCAATCGTATATTCATGGTCTCATCAAGAGTTTTCCCACGAAACGCATTGAGGCAATTTCTAAAAACGCTTAGCATGACTCTTCTCATCGGCTTTGGAAGACTTGCACATGGTGCTCCATCGAAAAATCCATTTTCAACTACAATGCCATTTTCAATAAGCTGATATGCAAGTTCAAGGCCTATTTCACAGCCCATAGATTGTCCATATATCATTTTTACCGTTGCGATTTTTCTTTCCTTAATATACGTACAAATTTCTGCTGCTTCACCCTGCCTGGAAGTAAAATCCTTACTATTTTCATGACAACCATTATAGGTAGGCGCAATCACATAGTAATCCTTCTCCAGTTCTTTATAAACGAGTTCCATACTCTCCGCAGGGCAAAATGAACCAGCAAGCATTATTACAACAGGATTATTTGAATTTCCGAATAAATTAAAAATCATGCTTCTACCACCTCGTAATACCAAATTCCGATATGTCGATATGTTTCTTACCGCCGACGCCACCTTTATAACAGTCTCGCACACGATAAACACGTAGAATATCCGCTGCACTACCTTGTGTAAGAGTAGCAGTCAAAAATACTCTGAATAGCATCTGTAATATCCATAATACTATCTATTTTTAATTCCCCTGTCTTCTTGAAGCCACGAACCCGCAGGTCTAACACCTTCAACTGCTCACACAGAACAATCCCCTGCATTTCGTTCCACGTAACAGGAATATGCAGCGGATCAGCCATAGCATTGCGTTGAATCGGACAGGCTATAATCTGTTCTGACTGGTTAAAAAAATCCTTGCTGACAACGAGCACCGGAAAAGAGAGGTTTTCAACCTTTAAAATATCTCCTTGCGAGATTGGAAACATGATATTACCACATCTCCCTTCCGCTTGGCTCTCCCCATGACATTTCCTCATAAGGGCCAAGCTTGCCGCCATATTCTGCTGCCCGCTCCTCCAGTGTCTTATGACGGAATGTCTTAGACAGTACGATATCTCCGTTTACCACTTTCACATCAAGGTACTCATTTAAACAAATCCCCAGCGAATCCAATAACTCTTTCGACAGGCGGATTCCCTGGCTGTTCCCCCATGCTTTTACCTGTGCTACCATATGTCTCCCTCCCCGGACTCTGTGCATCATTAAGCAGTTTGTATATACAAAGTATATCCCCTACTATAAATAAAAGCAAGCGAAAAAAAGCGGACACTATAATTCTGCTTTCTGCGCTTCGATCGTTTTTACGCCCAGGAAAAAGTACAGCAGATGGCACACCCATACAATAGCCAAAATCACGCGTCCCACTGGAACCCTCGACATCATAGCGAATCCGAGCGCCATAATGACCGTCACTGTGCAGACAATCCGCAGCTTCGTCTTCATGGTCATCCCCTCGCCTTT
>JAJBVE010000197.1 GCA_020859995.1 Clostridiales bacterium | reverse complement strand
GAAAAATACAATAAAAGATGGCAGCGCAGTCGTGACCGGTCTGCTGCTGGCACTCTCTCTTCCGCCCAAAGCGCCTCTTTATCTGCCAATCCTCGGCAGCGTCTTTGCCATCCTGGTGGTAAAATGCTTCTTTGGCGGACTGGGCAAAAACTTTCTGAACCCGGCGCTGACCGCGCGCTGCTTCCTGCTGATTTCCTTCGGCACAGCCATGACGAATTTCAGCGTGGACGGTGTGAGCTCCGCGACTCCTCTGGCAGCTTTAAATGCCGGGGATACGGTGAATGTAGCAAAAATCTATCTGGGTACTACAAGCGGTGTAATCGGCGGTTCCGCACTGGCTCTGCTGATCGGCGGCCTCTATCTGTGGGCAGCCGGAGGCATCACGCTGGAAATCCCGGTTTCCTGCATCGTAGCCTTTACCCTGTTCATGGGAATCTTCGGGGAAGGCGGATTTGCACCGGCATATCTGATCGCACAGATCTGCGGCGGCGGTCTTCTGATGGGCGCCTTCTTTATGGCGACCGACCCGGTGACCAGTCCCGTAACTTCACGAGGGCATATTCTCTACGGAGCAATCGTCGGTATTCTCGGCGCACTGTTCCGTGTGTACGGTTCCTCCGCGGACTCCTTCAGCTATGCGATCATTATCTCAAATATGATGGTTCCGTTTATCGACAAGCTGCCGATCCCGAAGCCGCTGGGCTACAAGGGCGGCGAATACAAGGAGCGTGAATTCCCGAAGGCTGCTGTCAATCTGACCGTGATCACCTTGGTCGCAGGCCTGGCTTTGAGCGGCGTGTACGCAATGACCAAGACCAAGATTGAGGAACAGGAGCTGGCGGACAACCTCGCTTCCTATCAGGAGGTCTGCCCGGACGCGGTTTCCTTTAAGACGGACGATGATCTGGACGCGGCGGTTGAAGCGCTCGGTGAAGACATCTACGACTCCTCCTTCGGCAAGACCTATGTGAACACCGTCGTCGTCGGCTATGACGAGAGCGGCGAAATCGCTGGCTACGTGATCAGCGTCACCAGCGGAGACGGCTATGACGGCGACATCACACTCTCCGTCGGACTGACCACGGACGGCACCGTCATCAAACTCGCCTTTACGACCCTGAGTGAAACCGCCGGCATGGGCATGCGTGTGGACGAAGACGCATTCAAAGGACAGTTCGAAGGCGTCAATACAGATGCGTTTGTCCTCAACAAATCCGGTGATTCTACGGAAGAAAACGAGATCGACACCGTCTCCGGCGCATCCACCTCTTCCGGTGCTGTGGTCAACGCAGTCAACACCGCGCTGGCATTCTTTGCAACATATATTGGATAGCGGAGAGCCATGCCATTTGAAATCGCGCTTTCGCGCGATGGGCATGGCCTACGTCCTGCATCAAAAGACGATGCAGGACAATATAAGGAGGATTAAATAATGAACCAATATCTGGAACGGATTTATAACGGCGTGGTGAAAGAAAACCCCTGCCTGGTCCTGATGCTTGGTATGTGCCCCACCCTCGCGGTGACCACCTCCGCCATCAATGGCCTCGGCATGGGAATCTCCTCCATGATCGTACTGATTTTTTCTAACATTATCATCTCGGCGATGCGCAACATCATCCCAGATCAGGTGCGGCTGCCAGCCTATATCGTCATCACAGCCTCACTTGTGACGGTCGTAGACCTGCTGATGCAGGCCTATACGCCGGGACTTTACGACTCTCTGGGCATCTACATCCCGCTGATCGTCGTAAACTGCATCATCCTCGGCCGCGCGGAGGCCTACGCCAACAAGCACACACCGGATCTGGCCGCTTTTGACGGCATCGGCATGGGCTTAGGGTTCACCATCGCGCTGACCGTCATCGGCCTGCTGCGTGAGTTCTTCGGAGCCGGTACCGCTTTTGGCAAAACCGTGATCCCGGATTCCATTCCGCCAGTCGCGATCTTTGTAAAAGCGCCGGGCGCGTTCCTGGTCATTGCCTTTATTATCGCGATCATGAACGCAGTACATATTCACACAGAAGCCAATAAGAAGGTAGAAGGCTGCGACGGCTGCTGCGCGACCTGTCAGATCAGCCATGACCCTGAAAGCTGCGGCACGGATAAGGAGGCGAAGAAAGCATGAATTCCATGGTATTAATTATTATCACCACTGCTCTGGTCAACAATGTCGTGCTGAGCCAGTTCCTGGGCATCTGCTCCTTCCTCGGCGTGTCAAAGCAGATCAAAACCTCAGCCAGCCTGGGTGCGGCAGTCATCTTCGTCATGACGATCGCCTCGGCCGTGGCAAACCTGCTGTATACTTTTATTCTTGAGCCCCTGGATCTGACCTACCTGAATACGATTGTCTTCATCCTGGTCATCGCGACTCTGGTGCAGATCGTGGAAATGTTCCTGAAAAAGGTAGCTCCGCCGCTGTATCAGGCGCTGGGCATCTATCTGCCGCTGATCACCACCAACTGCGCCGTACTCGGCGTGGCACTGACCAATGTGCAGGATGGCTATGGTTTCGTAGAAAGCGTAACCGCGGGCTTCGGTACCGCCGTCGGATATACCATCTCCATCGTGCTTCTGGCAGGCATCCGCGAGCGCATCGACGAATCCGCAGTTCCGGCTCCCTTCCGGGGCGCGCCGGTTGTCCTGCTCTCCGCTGCCCTGATGTCCATTGCGTTTATGGGATTTTCCGGACTGTCGTTCTGAAACAGCCAACGTTTACATAGAGGAGGTCGAATATGTATGCAATCCTGGTCGCCACAGTCACCGTGGCGGTGATCGGCTTTGTGATGGGAATGCTCCTGATCACAGTCGGCAAAAAGTTTAAAGTAGAAGTAGATGAAAAACAGGTCGCGGTCCGCGAATATCTGCCCGGCAACAACTGCGGCGGATGCGGCTACGCCGGATGCGACGCGATGGCTGAGGCCATTGTCAAAGGCGAAGCGCCCGTCAACGGCTGCCCGGTGGGCGGTGCTCCTGTAGCGGAAAAAATCAGCCAGGTCATGGGCGTAAGCGCGGACGGTGTGGAAAAGAAGGTTGCCTTCGTCAAATGCAACGGCAGCTGTGAGCACACGTCTTTAAAAAGCAATTATGTCGGTATCCACGACTGCTCCGCAGCTGCGGCCACCGGCATCTCCCCCTGGAAATGCGACTATGGCTGCATGGGGCTTGGCACCTGTGAAAAGGCTTGTCCGTTCAACGCGATTCACGTCATCAACGGCGTCGCCGTCGTAGACCGCAATCTGTGCAAGGCCTGCGGCAAATGTGTGGCAGCCTGCCCGAGGCATCTGATCGAGATTGTCCCGGACAAAGCCGCTTATGCGGTGCGCTGCTCCAGCAAAAACAAGGGACCGGCCGTCCGCAAGAGCTGCGACATCGGCTGTATCGGCTGCAGTCTCTGCGTCAAGCAGTGCGAACATGGCGCTATCACGCTTGAAAACAATCTGGCGCATATCGATTACGAGAAATGCGTCGGATGCGGCAAATGCGCCGAAAAATGCCCTTCCAAGGCGATTGTGATGCGATAATGTGATAATGTGAATAGAAAAAGAGCAGGAGGCAAAAACCGTCTCCTGCTCTTTTATTTTACACAGAGCTGCCGCCGGACACAGCCGTGCCGGATAGGGAAAAAGCTTTCCCCTATCCGATATTTTCAAATCCGCAGCCCGTAAGTATCCCGCAATACAGCTCGAAGCTCCGACATCTCCGGAGCAATCTGGGGAACAGGAGCAAGCTCCTTCGCTGTTGTCTCCGGATCTTTCAATCCGGTAGAAGTCAGCACCGCTACCACCTTGTCGTCTGGATTCAGCTTCTTTTCAGCCGCCAACTTCTGCAATGCCACAAGGCTGGTGACGGAACTTGCCTCCGCGTAAATTCCTTCTTTGGACGCCAGCAATCGCTGCATTTTCAGCGTCTCGCTGTCGCTGGAAGATCTTGCCCATCCGTTGGAACCTCTCACAGCCTGAAGCCCCTGCCAGGTACACTGTCCGTTGGCGATAGAGAACGAAACAGACCAGTCAGACGGCACCACAACCGGATCCTTTTCTCCGGATTCCACTGTAGTCTGCAAAGAGCCGAACACTTCGGCAGCTACAAACTGAGGCAGTTCCTCTATATATCCCATTGCTTTCAGATCACAGGCTCCCTTATAGGTGCCGTACAGACCGTCCGAATAGCAGGCAGGCACTGAAATCGCTTTAGGCATCTTTCCACCCATCTGTTCATAAATCTCAAATGAAATCGATTTATAAGCGTCAATTCCACAGGCACTGGTACCGATAGCCGGTGACTGATAGCCACTCAGCGGTGCCCAGCCAAGCTGTTCCACACACTGCTTCATGATGGTCCACCGATCCTTAGCGGTAGGTGTGACTATTACGCAGGCACCATAGACCTGCATCAGCGTTTTCATTGTCTGGGGAACCTGCGGTACCGTAAACACAATGCAGGGCAGACCGGCCGCGGCTGCGTATGCAGCGGCAGCAGCGCCGTGATTTCCAGTAGAAGATATTGTCACAGCAGGCGCGCCGTCGTAGCGGGCCATGGATACAAGCAAAGAGCAAATACGATCCTTATAAGATAGTGTAGGGTTCCTGGTCTCATCCTTCACATACAGATTTGGGAGACCAATCTCTTCTCCAAGTCTGGAAAGATGCAGCAGCGGTGTATTTCCCTCTCCAATACTCACCGGCACCGCGTCCTCCGCCAGTGGGTAGAAATCCCGCCAGCGAAAAATGCCCGGCTGGCCGCCGGCTTCCGGCAGACTAGCACCATTGAGATCATAAACTGTCGTATAATTCGCCCCTACTCCCTGAGCCTTGCAGACAGGGCAGCCTTCATAAAGGTTTCCGCTGCCCAGAGGATGACCGCAGCGGATGCAGACCATTTCTTTATAGTGATTCATAACACTCCGATCGAGCAGACATGCTCGACATTCCTTTCTCTGATTCTTTTATCTGATTCTTTTTTATCTGATTCCTGTTCCTGTAAATTTCCAGTCCCATGACGCGGACACGCAAGACCTCAGATACCCTTTCTTACTTATGCGCGGCAAAATACGCATACACGTCAGAACTTCTGGATAACCTCTTCAGCAAAAAACTGCATATGTTCTCTGGTCTCTTCGAGCGTATTGTCCGCAAAAATCAATGCCGAGAAAGTAGTAACGCCTGCCTCGATATACCGGGCCACCTGTTCCCGCACTTCCTCAGCGGATCCAATCAGGTTGCGTTCCAGATAGTTCGTTGCGTCTTTCCCTTTCATGGTTGATTTGCCCAGTGAGCAGCTGTGACGGTAAATCTGTGACTTCTCATATCGCTCTACCGCCTCTTCATGAGTCTTCGCGATGGATACGGAAAGCTGCGGCGCAATATCAATTTCACTGATACTGCGGCCATGATTCGCGCACGCCTCGCCAAGAGCCTCTACTCCTGCGCGGATCTCGTCCGGAGTCAGCAGCGCCGGAAGCCAGCCCGTACCCCACTTAGCCACACGCTCATATCCATTTGTACTGTTGCCGCCAAAATAAAACGCGAACGGATCCTGCACCGGATGTGGGAAGCTCTGCGCATTGCAGACATCATAATATTTGCCATGGAATGTCACATTATCCTCCGTAAAGAGCCTGTGCATAATCTCAATGGACTCATCAAACATTTTCCCGCGCACCATTCCTTTGGCCTGAGCGCCATACTGTGCCTCAAACTCCTCCCGATAAGCGCCAAGGCCTACACCCAGCATAAAACGGCCGTTGCAGAGCTGATCCAGCGTCGCGATCTCCTTGGCCATCACCAGCGGATGGCGGAATGGAACTACCAGCAGAGCCGTAGCTACCTTCAGCTTCGTAGTACGCTCAGCGATCGCGGACATCAGCAACAGCGGAGAATAATAACGCGGCGCCGTCTCAAACTCCTCACGGACATAATTCTGAGTGGTAATATGATCATTTCCCCAGACAGAATCAAACCCCAGCTGTTCTGCGTAGACAGAAAGTTCTACGACATCTCTCGCTGATGAATAAGGGATTGGATACATCAATCCTTCTGTACCAGTAGCCACTCCAATACCAAATTTCGCTTTCATTGACAAAACCTCCTTTTATTTATCATAATAATTGATTTTTCTTAGTCCTTCTCCTTAGAATCCGTGTCGAAAGAAATCTCACCCCAGCTGCTCAGGGCGGACTCAATTGAGCGTGTACGCTCCAGAGCGCCTTTCCCATCCACGCAGCGTTTCGCGAATTTTCGCAGCCACTCCTGTGTCTGCTCCAGACTCTCATGTCCAAGTCTATGCTGCACCATGGATTCCAGCTCTTCCCGGCTGTAATCCTGGTAGGCATTTTCCGAAATCAGGTAGCGCTGCTCATATCGGCGGGTCGGCTGACGTTCCAGCTGCGCCTGCGTGGCATAGCCAATACAGAGCGTCACCACCGGCGTTACTCCGCACGGAAGTCCAAGCGCTGCCGCCCGATCTTCACTATGCTCCATAATATCTCCAAGATACACCGACGAGAGTCCGAGACTTTCCGCTGCCACTACCGCGTTTTGTGCCGCCAGCACCGCGTCAATCAAAGCCAACTGGTACTCGCCAAGCTGCGGGCGGCGTCCGCTTGCGCTCAGGCCGTCAAACAGTCTGGTCCATCTCCGATAGTCCGCGCAGAAAACCAATACAAGAGGCGCTTTCCGGATAGCAGGCTGACGGGAAAGCTTATCGCGGATATCCCGATCCGATACCTCGATTACGCTGAACATCATCATATTTTCCGTTGTAGGAGCAGCCATCAGAGCAGCAAAAATCTTCTCTTTCTTTTCCGGCTCCACCTCTTTGTCCAGAAAATCCCTTGCAGACTTGCGCTGCATCAGGTTCTGATAAGCCCTGTTTTCTTCCATAAAACTCCTTTCCGCCGCGCGTCACTCACCCTTGCCGCTCAGCTTTCGCAGACTGCTCTCCACCCGCGGATACAGCGCCACCGCGATGACACTGTTCAATCCGGATTTCAGCAGATTATAAGGAATCACATAAATCATAGTAGCGCTGACCGCTGCCGGAGTCATTCCATATTGCAGATGCAGGATAACATAATTCGCAGGGATCATCACCAGAGTCACCACAGCGCACCCTGCCACACAACACAGAGCCAGCCGCCTGATCTGTTTCACTCCAAAATGATGAAACAGGCCGGAAACAGTACAGGAAAAAGACAGCATTGCGATCAGATCACTTAAATGCCCATACGGACTGCCGCCGTGCGTAAAGAAATACAACACACACTTTACAAGCGCGCATTCTGCGGCCGCGCCCGGACCTAACAGCAGACCGCTCAGCAGGATTACCGCTCCGCTCGGCTCATATTTCAGGTAAGAAGCCGCAGGGATAATCGAAAATCCCATATGCATAATTACCATGGCAATTGCAGCCAGCATCGCAATGTAAATCATTCTTCTTAAAGGTTTTAAATCCAGTTTCATTTATTATGTATCCACCTTTTCTTTGTATTCTTCAAATTTCACTCTGCTGCTAAATGCTCATTTTACAACACTCTGGCTTTATCGTATACAGACGCTGTTCTTCCGAACGCTTCAGGTCTTCGCTTCCGCTCTTTGCAAAAGCCAGACCGCACCCCCGCACCAGTACAGCGGGCACTCCCTCGCTGCCCTGTCCCATCACCAGGGTCGCACCGGCCGCCACTTCATCGGCAACGGCTTCCGAGGTATGCATAAGCATCCTTCCATCCCGGTCAGCACTCCCCCGATAGCGGCGCATCGTCTCCAGCCCGTAGCAGCCTACGCAGACTCCGACCGCGCCATTTCGGAGAGCTCGGCCATGCGTATCACAGATAATCACCGGCAGCTCCATCCCCAAATGCTCTGCAAGCGCAAGGCCCAGCCGGCGCGCGATCGCGTCACAATCGTCTGGAAGCAATACCAGACGTCCGTCACCTCCGGCATTGGAAGCGTCTACACCGGCGTTCGCGCAGACCCATCCATCCGGCCGCTCCGCCATCACAATCCCCCTTTCACAGGCCCATACATGACTCGAACAGTCCAGAATCGCCTGCACCTGGCGAGGATCCTTCTCAGTGCGGACAGCGATCGCTTCCGCCTGCGTGGTCGGGCGAATCTCCTCAAGTGTACGCACCGCGCCCTCCGCCTTAGAAACAATCTTGTGTGTGACAACCAGAATATCTCCCGGCACAGGACACAGCGGTGAGAGCGCGCGAAGCAGCAATTCGGCCAGATCATCTCCACAGCGCACCTCCGGAAGTCCTTCCAGAGGATAAAACGTAATGGCTCTCAAATGCTTCTTCCTCCTGCTTTAAGTTTTTACAATCTGATGATATCACGCGTTGTGTGATCCAGCATTCTGACTCCGGAAGAAGTCATCGCAAAGGTATCCTCAATCATCATTCCGCCCCAGCCCAGCTCATAGTAAGGGGTCTCCAGATTGAAGGTCATATTTTCCAGAATCGGGGTACGATTACCGCTCGCTACTGTAGGCTCATCATAGCACTCCAGGCCGATGCCATGTCCGGTGTGATGACGGCGATAGTGCGGAATACCATTTTCACGGACTGCTTTCATAGCGGTATCAAACAGCTCCCCGGCTGTAATTCCAGGCTTTGCCGCCGCGGCCGCCGCGTCCACTCCGGCTTTCAGCGCGGCATAATAATTTTTCATTTTATCCGTGGGCTCCCCTACTACGGCAAAGCGCCCCAGATCTGAGCAATAACCTTCCAGGATGCAGCCAAAGTCAAAGCGGATCATATCTCCGCTGACAATCGGGCGTACCCGGTCATTGGTCGTATCCGAAAAAGCTGCCCGCTTCTGAGAGGTAACCGTACAGAAATAGGGTTTTGCGCCTCGCTTTGCCAGTTCTACGTTATAGCTCATACCAATCTCATACTCTGTCATGCCAGGTTTAAAATCAGCCAGCGCCGCCATCAGCGATTCCGCCGCGCAGCGAGCGGAGCGTTCCACGCCCGCAACCTCATCCGGATGCTTGATTTTCCTGGCCTCCATAAACAGAGCGGTTCCATCCAGAAAACGATAGTCCGGCAGCTTACTCTGTATCTGCGCCAGCGCGCTCGGGAAAATCCGGCTCTCATCTACCGCGATTGCGGCATTGGCCGGAAGATTGTTCCGAATCGCGGCTTCCCACGCGTCCGCTGAAGTTGGATACGCCAGTTTCTGGCAATTCATAATCCGCTCTACAAAAGGATCCTGATCTGCGCCCCGCTCAAAACAGAACGCGCCGCCGTTGAAATAAACCTCCGCGTCGACTCCGGCAAATTCAAATACCGTAGGCAGATCCGCGTAGCCCACAATATAAACATACTTATCTTTTCCCGGCAGATAGGCAATGGCGCACTCTGACCGTGTCAGCACTTCCTGGTTAACACTGATATAGCCGCCAGTCAGGTAATTGATATTTGCCGGCAAGGTTGCCACGATCATTTCCGCGCCCATATCAGCGGCCAACTTTTTCAGGCGGGACAGACGATACTCTTTCAGTTCCATAGGTCATTCTCCTTTTTGTTCCGATTTTGTATAATGTTCAATCCAGGCAGTAATTTCCTGCAGACGGCGCAGTCTTCCTCTCGGACGGCCGGACCGGCTCAGTTCATGGTTTTCTCCTTTAAAAATACACATTCTCGCAGGTACTCCATGATCTACAAGGGCTGTATAAAGCTGCAGGCCCTCACCAAGCGGGCAGCGGTAATCTTCATCCGAGTGTATAAAAAGCGTAGGGGTTTTGGCGTTTGCCGCATACTTCAGAGGAGAAGCGTTCCACATTTGCTCCGGACCGTCAAATGGGGTAGCCGCCATCTGGTCCGTGTTAAAATTATAGCCCAGATCAGAGGTCCCATAAAAACTCAGCCAGTTGGTGATGCTTCTCTGTGACGCCGCGCAGGCGAAACGATTCGTATGTGTGATCATCCAATTCGTCATGTAGCCGCCATAGCTTCCTCCGGTGACAGCCAGGCGGTTCGGATCGATCTGCGGGTAACGCGCCAGCACAGTGTCCGTGAAACACATCAGGCTGTCATAATCCACCGTGCCATATTTTCCACGCATATCCACGAAATCATTGCCGCGCCCGTCTGATCCGACCGGATTGCAGTAAAATACAAAATAGCCCCGGTTCGCCCACACCTGCATTTCATGATAGAACGTCTCTCCATAGGTCATTTTGGGGCCGCCGTGAATATCCAGGATAGCCGGATAAGTTTTTTCCGGATCATAATCGGCCGGACACAGCACCCAGCCGTCCAGCTCGTAGTCAGCAAACGGGAATCGGATTCTCTCACAGGATGCCACATATTTTCCTTCCAGAATCTCAGTGTTAAAATCACTGATCTGCCTGCGTTTCTGTCCATTGCAATCAAACGCATACAGCTCCTGCAGTCTGTTGTCATACATGCCGACCACCAGAATGCCACCCATTTCCGGGCAGACAGCAAAGTCATCCACACTGCCCTCATCCCCGATTACTTCCGTGCGGTTTCCTTCCGCGTCCATCCTCATCAGACACACCGATGTCTCCCGTGTGGCCAGATAATAAATCTGGTCTCCGCAAACCTGCGACAGACGTGTCCTGCCCAGACGGCAGTCACTGGCAACCGCCGGATGCAAAGAGTCCGGGTTATCCGAAAACAGAGTCACCGTTCCGTCGGCCGTATCAACGCGGTAGAACATCGGGTTTTCATTATAACCATATCGTTCCTGCGTACCGCCCGCAAAGATCAGCGCACCCTGGAAAGGCATCAGATATTCGATCTGATAAGCGCCGCCATCATACAGGCAGCGGGTAGTATCCAGAGCAGGATCATAGCAGAAAATGTCCTGCCGATAAAGCATTTTTGTCTGAAACGTCTCCGCGCAGTAATACAGCTTTCCATCCATCACCGCGTACGAGTTCACATCCTGAAGCGCTCCGCTGATCCGCTTTGCGGTGCCGGAAGAGCGGTCCACTGTAAACAGCGCGTTTCGCCGCTTGTTGATGTAGCCGCGGCCGTTAAATCGGTAAGGCAGCTCATCTATGACCTGAAAATCTTTTTCTTTTTCCGCGCGCAGCGCCGCCGCATTTCGCTCCTCTTCACTCATACGATACGCGTCCGGCTCGCCGGCATCAATCAGACTTAGCGCAAGCAGGCGTTCCTCGTCCAGCACCGCTATCTCGCTGGCGGCAAAAGGCAGAATAAACGCCTCACTCGCCTCACCGGTAACAACGTCAACACGGTTCAGGCGGGTGCTTCCATTATTCTTATTTTCGGCCAACGCTTCATGATACAATAGATGTGTTTCATCTTCCCAGCAGAACCCGCCTGCTCCAATATGGAATGCCAAGCATTTTTGTTCATCTCCACTTTGTATCCAGAGAGCCGCGTTATAACCGTTTTTCTCCAAATCCGCAGTACGAACCAGCCAGGCCGCGGTTCGGCCGTCCGGCGAGCAGTTCAGACCAGAAAGATACTTGTATTGCAGAAAATCCTCCATCTCCAGTGTTTTCATCCTGTACCACCCTTTCTGACTCAATATATTTTCCTTCACATCACAGAGCAATCTGGGGCAAGCAAACCTGACTGCTCAGGTTCGTTTGCCCCTCACTCAATGCGTATCATACAGATGACAGCTGACGTAATGCCCCGGCGCTGCCTCCCGCATAGCAGGCATCTGCTCCTGACAGACAGCCATGCACTGCTTGCATCGTTCGTGGAAAGGACATCCGGCAGGCGGATTCGCGGGATTCGGCACATTGCCCTCCAGCACAATCCGATCCTTTTTCTGGAGCGGATCCGGAATCGGTATCGCGCTGGTCAGAGCCTGCGTATATGGATGCAGCTTATGAGCAAACAACTCCTTAGACTCCGCCATCTCAACAATATGACCCAGATACATTACCGCGACCCGGTCGCTGATGTACTTCACCACCGAAAGATCGTGGGAAATGAAAAGGTATGACAAATTCATCTGATGCTGGAGCTCCCTCAGCAGATTCAGCACCTGAGACTGAATAGAAACATCCAGCGCGGATACCGGTTCGTCACAGACAATGAAATCCGGCTCCAGAGAAATCGCGCGCGCGATGCCAATACGCTGACGCTGTCCGCCCGAAAACTCATGCGGATATTTGGCTGCATGAAATGCCTGCAGTCCCACCCGGTCCATCAGCTCCAGCACCCGGTCATGAATCTCCGCCTTGCTCATATTCGTATGCTGCCGCAGCGGTTCAGCTAATGTCCGCTCAATCGTATAGCGCGGATCCAGGGAAGAGAGTGGATCCTGAAAAACAATCTGCATCCGCTTGCGGAACTTACGCATTTCTTCCGGACTCAAACCTCTGACATCCACACCGTCAAAAACCACGCTTCCCTCCGTTGGCTCGATCAGGCGCAGCACAGAACGTCCCATTGTAGATTTTCCACAGCCGGACTCACCCACAATGCCCAGTGTCTCACACCGGCTTACCGTAAAGGACACATCATCCACGGCCCGTACCACGCTGGTGTCACGTCCAAACAGTCCTTTCCGGCTTGTAAAATAGGTCTTCAGATGATCTACCGTCAACAGCTGGTTTTCTGTGCCGGCAGTCTTTTCTTTTACAGGCATATCAGGCATTTGTGGTTCCCTCCTTATAACGGAAACAGCGGCAAAGATGACCGTTTCCAATCGGATAAAGCTCGGGACGCGACGCTTCACATTCCGGCTTCGCGTAAGGGCAGCGCGGCGCAAACCGGCATCCCGCCGGCATCGCATAGGGAGGCGGTACCGTTCCGGAAATCGTATCCAGCACCTCCCGGTCCTCATCCAGTCTGGGGATACACTGAAGCAGTCCCAGGGTGTATGGGTGGCTGGGACGGGCAAACAAGTCCTTCACCTCGGCGACTTCTACCACATACCCCGCGTACATAACCAGCACTCGATCGCAAACCTCAGCGACTACGCCCATATTATGTGTAATCATCAGAATGCCGGTATTATATTCCGTTTTTAAGTTGCTCATCAAATCCAGAATCTGCGCCTGAATCGTTACATCGAGCGCAGTGGTCGGCTCATCAGCAATCAGAAGCCTGGGATCACAGGAAAGTCCCATGGCAATCATTACACGCTGAAGCATTCCGCCTGATAATTCATGCGGATAGCTGCGGACGATCTCATCCGGCCGTGAGATGCCTACCGCCTCCAGAAGCTTTACAGCCTGAGCCATAGCTTCCTTTTTCTTCATTCCTTTGTGCCGCCGCAGCACCTCAGACATCTGAAACCCGATCGTAAACACCGGATCGAGCGATGTCATAGAGTCCTGAAAAATCATCGCGATATCACGGCCACGAATATCTCTCAGTTCTTTTTCAGAAATACGGAGCATATCGCGCCCGTCAAACAGGATCTCTCCTTCTACGACCTTGCCGACGCCCTTCTGGAGCAGCTGCATGATCGAAAGGGCAGTTACGCTTTTGCCACAGCCCGATTCTCCAACAATGCCCAGCGTTTCCCCCGCATAGAGCTCAAAATCCACGCCGTCCACTGCCCGTACTGCCCCGTCAATTGTCCGAAATTCGGTACAAAGCCCGCTTACTTTCAAAATCGGTTCTGCCACATTCATCACCTTTTTGTTCTGTTGTCTCCCCCGCCGGAATGTTAGTCCGGCGGGGAATCATCGACAGTTCCTTTATAAACGACGAAGTCGTTTTATCTTACACGGTCCGCCCTTACTCCGTCTTGCTCAGATACTGGAAACGAATCGTGCCATCCGGGAAGTACGCGAAGCCTTCCACATTATCACGTCCGCAGTACGCGAAGCTGTAGGTATAAAGCTCGACTACCGGGCAGTCCTCAGCGAAGATATACTGCATTTCTTCATAAATAGCCAGACGCTCTTCTTCTGTCGCGGCAGCTTCCGCCTCTTCATACAGAGCATCGAACTCCTCATTGCTGTAGTTATAATAGTTGTAGCTGGACTCGGTGGTATACAGGCAGTTTACCAGATAGCCCGGATCGCCGATGAACGGATTGAAACGGTTCAGGAAGATTTCCAGATTGCCTTCCGCGGCCTGTGTCAGGAACGTAGCGCGGTCAATCTCATTGATCGTCATGTTGATGCCGATTTCCGCCAGCGCTGCCTGGATAACAACCGCGCTCTCCTCCCAGTCAGTGAAACCATTGCCGAGAGTCATTGTGCAGCTGAAGCCATCCGCGTAGCCTGCCTCTGCCAGAAGTTCCTTCGCCTTCTCAATATCCTGCTCATAGTGCGTGTTCTCATCCTCGATGTGTCCGGTAACGCCCTCCGGCAGCATGGATGTGGTCACGGTCGCGTTGCCATACATGATCTCATCCACCAGCGTGTCATACGGAATCGCGTAAGCGATTGCCTGGCGTACCAGCTCATTGTCAAACGGCTCAATGTTGCAGTTCAGGCACAGGAAAAGATGCTTGTTGGAAGCGAACTGTTCCACGTTGATGCCTTCCATCTCAGAAAGCTCCTGAACATTCTTGTCTTCGAGATCCAGGGCAACATCCACATCGCCCTTTTCCAGCATCATCTGACGGTCGGATGCTTCCTGCACCAGCAGATAGGTAACTGTATCATTCACTGCCAGAGCATCTGTATCCCAGTAATCGTCACGAGCCTGCAATACTACCTGGCTGGTCGTATCATAGGTCACCAGTTCATAAGGGCCGGATCCGCATACATTTGTCGTCAGATACTCAGAATCCGTAGCCATTGCCTCCTCAGCCGCCGACTGATCTACGATGCAGAAGCTGTAGATCTCCAGCAGACGCAGGAACATGTTGCATTTGCTGCTCAGCGTAAGTACTACGGTAGAATCATCCGTTGCTTCCATCTCCGTGATATTGGTCAGGGTGAAGAAGAAGCTGGAGTTCGCGTTGTCGCGGCACTGTTCAAAGGACCAGATGACATCCTGCGCGGTAACCGGATCGCCATTAGCAAAGGTCGCGTCCGGATCAATGTAGAAGGTCCAGGTCAGACCGTCCTCACTGGTATCCCAGGATTCGGCGAGGCTGCCGACCAGAGTGTCTGTATCAGCTACCAGGTTTCCATCCTCGTCTGTGATAATGTCATACTTTACCAGTCTGTCATACAGAGCATACTGGAAAGCGGATGTCGTAGCGTCCGTCTGATCCCAGGGATTCAGGGTGCTGCCCAGAGAAGACGCCGCGATTACAATGTTTCCGCCGGAAGCAGATTCCGCTTCATCCGCGCACACAACGCCGGCAGGCACTGTGGCCAGCATCACAGCTGCCATTACGAATGCCAGTTTTCTTTTCATGTTTAGTTCCTCCTTTTTTAATTTCCATTTATATTCTTCAACCTCAGTTCAGACTGGAGCGGTTGCGGGGATCCAGAATATCCCGGACACCGTCTCCTACCAGATTGAAACCGAGGATCGAAGTCACAATCGCGACTCCCGGAAAAGTAGCCATCCACCATTCTCCGGAAATGATATAGCTGCGCGCTTCCGAAATCATATTGCCCCACTCCGGTGTCGGAGGCTGCACTCCCATTCCCAGGAAACTCAGACTGGAGAGTGTGAGGATCGCGCTGCCAAGACCCAGCGTAGCTTTCACCAGCAGCTGACTCATGCAGTTCGGCAGTATATGCCGGTAAATCAGCTGGCTGTTTTTCAGACCCACCGCTACGCCTGCCTCAATATAAGGGCGTGAGCGGATACTGGCTGTCTGGGAAAACATCAGTCTCGCGTAATCCGGGATGCTGACCACACCTACCGCGATCATCGCACTGACCATACCGCCGCCGATGATCGTGGAAATTACAATCGCCAGCAGAAGGGACGGGAACGCGCTCAGAGCATCCATAATACGCATAATCACCATGCTGACGCCTCCGCCGTAGTAGCCGGCAATCCCGCCCAGGGTTGTCCCGATTACCAGAGAGATTCCCACGGAAATCACGCCGCACCAGATACTGATGCGCGCGCCATACATGATCCGGCTCAAAATGTCTCTTCCGTACTGATCGGTCCCCAGCCAGTGACCATTGGTTCCCGGAGGGACAAGTTTATCGCCAAAATTCAGCTCCAGAGGGTTATAGGGAGCGATATAAGGCGCCAGAAGCGCAATCACTACCCAGAACAGAATAAATGCCAGACCGACCAGCGCCATCTTGTTTCTGCAGAAGATCTGCCAGCTTGTAGCATGACGGGGAGCCTCTGCGGCAGCTCCTGTATCGACAGTTGTTTTCCCTGTTGATTCCATAGTATTTCCTCCTTTTTGTACGGTTCTATTCGTATTTCACCCGATGATCCACCATCGAGTTTACAATATCCAGAACAAGGTTGATGATAACGTACAAAACCGCGCTGAAAAGTGCGAATGCCTGTACCGGGTTGTAATCCACGTTCAGGATTGAGTCCGTTACATAATAGCCGATACCCGGCCAGGAGAAAATGGTCTCCACCACGACCGTATAGCCCATCAGAGAACCAAACTGTCCGCCCAGCACAGTCAGGATTGGTATCAGAGCATTGCGGAACGCGTGCCGGTAGACAAGTACCCGCTCAGACATTCCCTTCGCGCGGACCGTGCGGATGTAATCCTGTCCCAGGACTTCCAGCATACTCGATCGGGTCATGCGGGCGATCACCGCCATGGAGGGAAGACTCAGTGTGATCGTCGGCAGCACAAGATGGGAAGCCGCGTCTTTCAGAGTCACCAGATTACCGGTGAGGATACTGTCCAGCACATACAGACCAGTAATGGTCGTCGGAGCAGTCAGCCCCAGGCTGAGGCGCCCCACCGGAGCCAGCGCCCATCCCAGCCTCGCGTAAAAGATCATAATCAGCATCAGCCCGACCCAGAACACCGGCATGGTGGCTCCCATCATGGACAATACACGGGCAAGATGATCGATCAGTGAATTCTTATGGGTTGCGGAGACAATCCCAAGAGGAATGCCGATCAGCACTGCCAGGCCAAGAGCGCAGATCGCAAGCTCCAGACTTGCCGGCAGCCGCGTCGCGAAATCATCCACCACGTAAGCATGAGTATGATTCGAATAGCCAAGATCGCCCTGCGTCAGTCCCTTTATGTAGTTAAATAGCTGTACCCAGAGAGGTTTGTTCAGTCCCCACTCTTCGTTGAGCTGCGCAATCTGCTCATCCGTTGCCTGTTCACCCAGATACATACGCGCCGGATCTCCCGGCATAATCCTGGTCAGGAAAAAAACAATGATAATTACCAACAATATGGCCACCAGAGCATACAGCAATCTTTTGATCACATATTTGACATTCATGATTCGCCATCCTTTCTTTTCAGATGAGTTTCAGCTTTCTACCCTGGACATGACGTCTTCCGCAAACATCTGCATTTCCTGCAGAAAGCCTTCCATATCATTCGCGGTGAACAGCAGCGCCGGAAAACTGGTGACTCCCGCTTCCCGGTACGCCTCTATGCGCTCCAGGATCTCCTGGGGAGTTCCGATCAGATCCCTTGATGTACAGTCACCCAGATCCAGGCCCTGCATCGTCGACTGTGACAAAGAACACATGTGTTTGTATTGCTGAGAATTCCGATATTTCTCCACCGCCTCCTCATGCGTCCGGCCCAGAGCCACGCTGAACTGAGGGGCGATATCCAGAGCATCCGGGCTACGTCCCTGCTGCTCTAACAGTTCCCGCAGCTGCTCCACGCGCTCCCGCATCTCCTCTACCGTAAATCCGCTCGGCAGCCACCCGGTACCATAGCGCGCCGCGCGCCGCATCCCGGCAGGGCTGTTTCCCCCTATATAAAACGGGAACGGATTACTGACCGGTTTCGGGTTGGCGCTAAGGTGATCCACCTGAAAATAATTGCCATGAAAGGTAACTTCCTCCCGCGTAAACAGCTGGTGAAGCATTTCCAGCGATTCATCCAGCATGGCGCCGCGATTTTTGCCTCTGGCAGCATCTCCGAACAGGGACTCAAATTCCTCCCGGTAGGCACCAATGCCCACTCCCACGCGAAGTCTGCCTCCGCACAGATGATCCAGAGTCGCCAGCTCCTTCGCCAGTATGCCAGGCTGTCTGAACGGCAATACCAGCAGCGCCGTGCCCAGCTTCAGCCGGGTCGTATGCTCTCCGATCGCCGCCAAAGTCAGCAGCGGCGCGTAATAATTCGGCGAGCGGCCAAACTCCTCCGTCACATATTTCTGAGACGCGACATGGTCGTTGCCCCAAACGGAGTCATATCCCAGCTGCTCCGCGAATTCCGCGATCCGAATGTTGTCACGCACATCGCGCACAAAAGGGATCGGATACATCAGTCCCTCCGTACCGGTGGGTATCCCCACGCCAAAAGCAACAGAATCACTCATATCTACTCCTTTGCAATTCCAGTAAACAAAAAACCTCGCGGCGGCTGTCCGCTTAAAGAGTCTTATCTCCCGGCTTCAGGGTGTCCGGCAGCGGGCAGCGGTAAGTCTCGCCCTCCAGAGCATCCTGGTAATCCTTACGAGCCTGGCTGAGTCTGGACGGATCCAGCATAAAGTCCAGAGCAGTCATCGCCAATACTTTAGCGGCAAGCTTCATTCCCTGCTTAGCCAGAGAAGACTTGCCCATTGCCACCATCTGCCAGGAATGGAATGGCACACCCGCAGGATAGCAGGCCACATGAAGCTGGCAGCCAGGTACTACCCAGGAGACATCCCCGGCATCAGTAGACGCCGCGTTGCCGTACTCGTGGCAATACCAGTTTGCCATAGGCTCTTCATACATCGCGCGGATCTCAGCAGCACTTTTTTCCGGATAAGAGCCGCGAATGCTGTCCAGCAGCCTTTTTTCATCGCTCGGATCCAGCGTCTGCCGGAAGCTTTCCGCGTAAGCTATTTCCTCCGGGGTGTAAGCCACCGGCAGATATGCTTTCAGATTTTCATCAAACCGATCCCGCACGATCTTTGTCGAAATCAGATTTGAGGTCCCGGATACGACTTTATAAGTCATCTTTGTGCCGGTCATAAGCGCCGCGCCCTTCGCGCAGTCAATCACACGGTCAGCAATATCATACATAGCGCTCATTCTCGGAGCGCGGATCACGTAGCTCAGCTCCGCGTTCGCCTGCACAACATTTGGCGCCGTACCGCCGCAGTCCAGATACGCGTAATGAACCCTGGCTTCCGGAATGATATGCTCCCGCAGATAGTTCACGCCTACATTCATCAGCTCGCAGGCATCCAGTGCGCTGCGGCCCAGCTGCGGGCAGGCAGCCGCGTGCGCGGCAATTCCTTCAAATTTAAACAGAACATTGTAAGTGCCCAGACAGTCCAGACCATTCCAGCCGTAATTAAACTGTGCCGGATGCCAGGAAAGTTCAATGTCGCAATCCTTAAAATAGCCGTCCCGCACCATAAAAGTCTTGGCGCTTCCACCTTCTTCGGCCGGGCATCCATAGTATCGAATCGTGCCGGTAACATGATTGGCTTCCATATACCGCTTTACAGCATTTACCGCGCACATGGATCCCGCGCCCAGCAGATTATGTCCGCAGCCATGTCCGGGCTTTCCCGGCTCCAAGGGATTATGCCAGGTACAGTCCGCCTGCTGGTTCAGATTCGCCAGCGCGTCATACTCTCCCAAAATCGCGATAACCGGATGTCCCTGCCCGTAAGAAGCAATAAACGCGGTTGGCATATCTTTGATCTCTTCAATCGTAAATCCCATTTCGCGTAAAACCTTCTTCTGCAGCGCAGAAGACTGTTTTTCCTCATAACACAATTCCGCGAATCCCCAGATCTGGTCGGAGACATCCTCAAATATGGGAGCACTCTCCTCCACAAGTATGTCGATCTCTTCTTTTCGACTCATGCTGTCATCCTCCTGTCCTGTCTTTCTTCTATAAATAATACAATCGTCTGTTCTAAACTTCTTTTAGAGACCGCATTCTGTCTCATAGACCACGCCGTCCTTCATCACAAAGGCACAGTCCAGAAGCGCGTTCTCATCGCTCAGCAGATCACGGTTCCAGGCAGCGATGTCCGCTCGTTTTCCCGGCGCGATTACCCCTATATCATCAATTCCCAGAATTTCCGCGTTTACGCTTGTGGCTGCCTTAAGCGCCCGGAATGGATCCATCCCGCTGCGCAGCCAGCAGGCATATTCCCTGCCGTTTTCATAGGGCTGATACACTGCCACCAGATCCGTACCATAGCCCAGGCGAATATTGCTTTTCCGTATAATCTCCCGACTTTCCTGAAGCCGTCTCTGATAAGAACGGAGCTTGCGCTGAAATACCGGCTCTTTTTTCTTTAATTTTTCCTCATCCGGATGCACGATCTCTTCATAGGGCAGAAAAGTAGGCACCAGATACGCGCCGCTCTCCTCAAACATCCCCGCGGTTTCCTCATCCATCAGGGAGCCATGCTCCATCCCGTCAATTCCCAGACGCAGCAGACACTGCATCACGTAAGGCGCGTATACATGGGCTGTACAGGGGCGATTCAGCTGATGAGCCGTATCAATAATAGCGGCCAGTTCCTCATCGGAAAGCTGTTTGTCTTCCGGGCTGTCGTTCGGAGAGGCAAAGCCGCCGCTCGCCATTATCTTAATGAATTGCGCGCCATACTTTACCTGTTTGCGCACCGCGTCCCGGAAATAATCCGCGCCGCTGCCCATTCCCTCTACCTGACTGGCGTAAAGTTCAGCCAGTCTCGGGTTCTGATACAGGCGCTGACTTAAATCGGTGTGTCCTCCCGGCGCGCCAAGCGCGGCGAATGTGTAAACCAGACGGGATCCGGAAAAATAGCCCCTCTCAACGGAACGGGCCACATCCGCGATGCCATAATCAAAGGGTTCGATCGTACCTGGAACACGGATGGTCGTAAATCCCCGCCGCAGCGCGTGCTGCACGGTATGCAAAGTGCCAAGGCTGCGCCAGGTCGAAGACGCGAAAATGGTTTCCTGAAACATGTTGTCATTGTCAAACGCGTCGGCATGAACATGAGCGTCAATCATACCGGGAGTAACCGTTTTCTCTGAAAGATCTATCACCTGGCATTCTTCCCCGCGCGGCAAATCCCGGCCTACCGCCTCGATTCGGTCTCCCGCAACCAGGATTTCCATGCCCGGCTGAAGTGTGTCATGAATGCCGTCAAACAGTTTGCCGCATACAATCAGTAAAGTCTTCATCTCCGTCTCCATTTCATCCTCGTGAATTACCCGTTCCCGAATATCTATACGCAGCATCATCCGGCAGCAGAGCTGATTTACGGATTGCTCCACGTTCACGCGTTCTTTACAGCGATAGCCTCCACTTCAACCAGAACACCCTTTGGCAGAGCCTTTACCGCTACGCAGGAGCGCGCCGGGCAGCCCGTGAAATAGCCGCCATATACTTCATTGAAGGCAGCAAAATCTGACATATCAGCTAAAAAGCAGGTTGTCTTTATCACACATTCCAGAGAAGAGCCGGCTGCCTCAAGCACAGCAGCCAGATTTTTCATCACCTGCTCGCTCTGACTGCGGATCTCATCTCCCACTACCGTTCCCGTTACAGGATCCAACGGTATCTGGCCCGATGTAAATACCATATCCTTGTAAACAATTCCCTGTGAGTAAGGGCCAATCGCCGCCGGTGCCTGGTTTGTCTGTACCTTTTCCATAAATTTTTCCACCTTTCTCATCTCTTTTTCTATTCGCCGCGGAGTGAATTAAAATGAAATTTATTTTATTTAATTTTTCATTCTGTTCAGTGTAAGAATTCGCTTAAATGCTCCCTCTTCTCCTGTATGATCCATTCTCACGGACTTTTGGGGATATTTTTTGTCTTTTGTCTCCAGTCCATGGACTGATGTTCTCCCGCAAAAGACATTTTTGAAAAAATAAAAGGCAAAGCCGACGAAATAATGGCTTTGCCTCCATTGGCCAAGAAATTTTTTTGTGCCGTCTTTTGACATTATAGCATAAATTTATTTTTATGCAACAAGAAATTGCACTGAAATAAATTTTATTTTTCCGTTATAGCATCTATCCGTGACACATTTGGCCCTTACTGCAACAAATACCTGCTCAGATTCTCCAGAGTTGACACTGCGTCCGTATCACAGCTCAGTTCAAAACAAATCGGCATTTCTACCCCTGCAGCCACATATGCCTCAATACGCTCGCGGCATTCATCCGGGGTACCGGCAATCACCACTTTACGCACCATCTCGTCCGTCACCGGCAGATCACAGACTTTTCCTTCCATCACCGCGTCGCGGAAAGGCTGTACTTGCTCAGGTGCGAATCCGCCGCATGTCAGGATCGGCTGGGCACCATGCATTCCAATGCAGCGTCTGGCTTCCGAACGCATCCGCTCCACTGCCTCCGCGCTGCTGTCGCAGATGCAGGTTGGCAGATAGGCAGCAATATGAATTTCCGAAGGATCCCTTCCCACACTGTTTGCGCCCGCGGTGATACGCTCGCGGACGTGCTGAATATATTCCAGCGTACAGCCAACGGAGAGCAGTACACCATCCGCCTTTTGCCCGGCCATATAGAGCGCCCGATCCCCTTTCACGCCCATGTATACCGGCATGTCCCGCCGCAGCGGTTCAAATGAAAGCTCCAGAGGCCCCGCCTGGAATAATTCGCCGCTGTAGTCGATCTGACCGTCCCGCAGCAGTGTTTTGATAATATCCACGGCTTCGCAGGTGGCAGTCAGAGGTTTGCGGTAGGGAATCCCCATCTGCTGCTCCATCCAGCGTTTATTGCTCGCGCCCATGGCCAGCATCAGCCGTCCGCCACAGAGAGAATCCAGCGCCGCCGCCTCCATAGCCGACAGTACCGGGTGACGCGTATAGGGATTAATTACACCAATGCCCAGCTGAATGTTCGTCGTCGCGGCCGCGCAGGCCGACACAGTAGCAAATGCCCCTCCATAAAAATAATCCTCCGCTACCCACGCGCTGGAAAATCCCAGCGCCTCCGCGCGCTGTACCAGCTCAATGGTCTGCTTCGCCGTATGGCGCCCCAAAAATCCAAATCCAAGATTACGAATCGTCCCCATTTTGTTCCTCCCTTTCTGCTGTCGCGGCACACGGACTGTTCTCTGGGATATGCCCGTACTAATTCCTTATGCAGCCGTGCGCGTAAAACAAAGGGCAAAGCTGGTAAATGATAGCTTTGCCCACATTGGCATGAATTCTATGAGTTTCATTTTTCACACCATGTAAAAAATATATTCTACATAAACGTTTTCATATTCTAGCATATTTTGATTTATCTTTCAAGATCCGCAAAGGATTCCGCGAACTTATTTGGCAATTACCTGATTACAAAACAAATCTTTTAAAATCTTTTTTCCCGGAAAACTGTTATTTCTGCCCATACGCGCACGCCAGAAAATATTCCTGCGCGTTCAGCGCCTCTTCCGTTTCCGGCACGGTCCTTCTCAGATAAGTGCCGTCGGGCAGTTGGTCTCTCGCTTTTATATTATCCCGCAGCATCACATCAAACATGGTATGCAGCCGCTGCCGAAGTGCCGGATCCCGCACAGGAACGGCTACCTCGACGCGGCGCAGCGTATTCCGGGTCATGAAGTCAGCAGAGGACAGATACAGCTTTTCCCGCTCCCCGCAGCCGAAGATATAGATGCGGGAATGCTCCAGATACCGTCCAACAATGCTGATGATATGAATATGATCGGTTTTTCCTTCGATGCCGGACTGAATACAATTGATGCCGCGAATGATCATATCGACACGCACCCCGGCTTCGGAGGCCTCGATCAGCTTATCAATGATCTGCTTGTCTGTCAGTGAATTGATCTTTACTCCTATATACGCCTCCCTGCCCTCTTTCTGCTCGCGGATCTCCTCGTCAATCATATCAATTACCCGGTTCTGCAGACATTTCGGTGCTACCAGAAGCTGTTCCATGTGGTCGACTGTTTCACCCATAAACAACGCCGTAAATATTTCTCCCGCTTCTTTTCCAATCTCCTCATCCGCAGTGAGCAGGGACAGGTCGGTATAAAGGCGCGAGGTTTTTTCATTATAATTGCCTGTTCCGATCTGCGTTACGTACCGAATACGTCCCTGATCCCGAATGGTAATCAGGCAGAGTTTGGAATGCACTTTCAAGCCATCCAGCCCATAAATCACATGGCAGCCTGCATCCTCCAGCCGGCGCGACCATTCAATATTGTTTTCCTCATCAAACCGCGCTTTCAGTTCTACCAGGACATCCACCTGTTTCCCGTTTTCAGCCGCAGCTACAAGAGCCTCCACTACTTTACTGTTTTTTGCCAGCCGGTAGAGCGTCATTTTAATAGACATTACCGTCTCATCTGCAGCTGCTTCATTCAGCATGCGCAGAAACGCATTGATGCTTTCATAAGGGTAAGAGAGCAGAATATCGTGCTCCAGCACCTGGCGAAGCATAGGCCTGTCATCCTGAACCATAGGACTTTTCTGCGGAATCCGCTTCTCATAGAACAGTTCCGGTTTCTGACGCAGCTTATCCTGAATCTGATACAAAAAAGACAGGTCCATCGGCGCTTCCGTGGAAAAGATCTGCTCCGGTCTCAGTCCAAGCTCCCTGCAAAGCTGAGCGACAATCTCGACATTCAGTTCCCTGGAAATTTCCAGGCGCACCGGGCAGAGTTTTCTGCGCAGCTTAATCACTTCCGCCATATGATCCCTGTAATTCAATTCCTCATCAAAAATGCTGTCCGCGTCAATATCCGCATTCCGCGTAATCCGGATCAGGGATTTCTGCGTAATGGTATATTTTTGAAATACCAACGGCAGAAAATGGAGAATCAACTCTTCCGCAAGCATATAACACCCTGGATGAGACGGTATCGGGACAAGCCGGTTCAGGACTTCATTTCCGCATGGAATGATCGCCAGCTTTCCTTTTTCTTTCTTTGTGCTGAGCACCGCGACCGCATAAATATCCTTGCTTTTCAAAAATGGAAACGGCTGTTTTCGCCCCACCACCATGGTCAGCAGCAGGGGCTGAATCTCCTGTGCAAAATACCGGCCCAGTTCAGCTTCCTCTTCCTCATTCAGCGACGCGAATTTCAGAATCTGAATCCCCTGCCCGGCCAGTTCTTCCATCAATTCCTGGTATACCTTGTCTTTCCTCTCATTCATCGTATGGACTTCGGCAAGTACCGCCTCCGTCTGTTCTTCCGCGGTCATATTGGTCTTATTCTCACGCTCTTCTTTTTTCAGGAGCATCCGGTCATGAAGCGACCCCACCCGCACCATAAAAAACTCATCCAGATTACTCTGGTATATCGACAGAAAATTCAGTCTTTCACACAGCGGATTCTGCTCAGATTCCGCTTCCTCCAGTACCCGTTCATTAAATTTCAGCCAGGATAATTCCCTGTTCTGATAGCATCCAGTGTCCTTCATTTTCATTCTCCTGCTTTTCTCTGTCCGCCCTTTGGTCGCTGCAATCATAAACGGATCCGGCGCTGCTGAGCGTCCGGCATTCTCTGCGCAGCCATTTCCGTTTGCGTTCTCCATAGTTTTCTTTTCCAGACACACTTCTTCCGGAAATAGTTCTTTCTGAAGCTCATCCTTTTGAGACATGTGCGGGATCTCTTCCGCATTTCGCCTTTCCCGCTCCATTTTCTTAAACTTTCGATTCGTCTTCACAGCAGCCACAGAAATCATAACTGCCAGAACTGCGGCTGCAATCAGATACCCTGCTATTGTAACCATATTACTGTTCATGTTCTCCACCTTTCCGTCTTTTCTCAGATCGAAAGCCTTTTAATGCTCCGGCGGTGAAAAAGGAAACCATCACAATCACGATTGCCCGCGCAAAAGCTATTCTCTGCCCGCTACAATAACAGGAAAATGAATTTTGAAATATCATGCAGTCATAAAATTCAGGAAAAATCTATGTAAAAAAATGTAAAAAGCGCTCAGCAATCAATCATTTGCCAAACGCCTCCAATATTGGTTTTTCTCAAAGAAAAAAGCTGCCAGTAAAAAATGCATACTGACAGCTTCCTGCGAAAATTTTTCTATTCAGTTTTTAATAATACAGACCTGCAAGCCAGTAGTCAAGTTGCAGATCAACTCTGGGGTCTTACTGCTCAATGTGCCGCATCGTCGGGAGTGTAAGAACATGGGATTTTACAACTGCCCATAACCCGACAAAGCCTTATTTTTCAAGGATTTCCGCGCCTCAGTAATTCGCCTGACTCTCTGAAAATCTACATATTTTCCGCTCTGTATTGGGCAAATTCTGGGCACGATTTGGGCAAATCCCAAATGGGCAAAGTGAGTAGAAATCTGCGCCGGATTTAAAATCCAAACATCCGTCTGATTTCAGCATCAGATGGTTCAGGCTCCTCATTCATATACTTTTCTGCTGTGTAATCGCCCTCGCCGCCATGATCATACTGCTCAAGAAATCTAATGGTTCCCGTGACACCCAGTTTCTCCTGCAATGCACTTAAACCGTTCTTCTGAATCTCCGCATTTGTTTTTATATTTAATCTTGTTGCTACCATTAATATAACACCTCCAATAACCACTGATTCGGATTCATGACTCTGGTAAATGTCTTAATCCTGTTACAATTATTCATAAATTTTCTATCTGTTGTCAACAATACATCTGCTTTCGCCGCTTCAGCACATGCAAGATGGATGCTATCTTTATATTTGATATTTGATATGTGTCTTACCTGTTCTGCCCTGTCCAGAATGTCTTCATTTATCTGTATCTCTTCCGAACACAGGCTATAAACCATTTGCAGTATTGAACGTCTGTATGCATCTTTTGTTTCACTTATTTCTCTAACAAGCATCTGACTGCCCAACAACAAAATTTCTGAATGCTCTACTAATTCTAAAATTAGCATAACCGAATTTCTTTCATAATATATCTGGAAATAACTTCGATCATCTAAAAGCCTGTTAAAGCAGCAATTATCCATATAGACTCTCAAATCGTCTCGGCCTCCTTGTTTTTACAATATAACGTACTCATGAAAATACGTCAATAGTCTCTGAAAACACCAATAAACAGAATGCTCAGACCGAACCATCCCAATATTCTTCGACTTCCGCTTTTGCTCTTTCTTCTGATAAATCAAACTGAGCCTTAACCTTCACTACAATTTCATCAAATGATAAGCCTATATCCTTCAAAACTGCCACGACATTCATAATTGCAGCATCTCGCGCAACATTAAAATCGTGAACTCGCATGATTTCTTCTCTGTCATATAACGGCATCATAACATCCACCACCTCTCTTTCTCTGAATTCCAGATATTTCTTTAACACGTCAAAATCTTTACAAATCTGAATCGCTTGCTGGATTGGGATGTGTATTTTATTATACGCCAGAATCGCTATACATGGCAAGCTGATTTTTAAAAGAAGAGGGCTATTCACCCTCTTCTTCCTTCGGCTTACGCTGTGCTTTCAACTTACCCTCCAGATTATCAAATTCTCTCTGTTTCAGTTCCTTCGTGACATCTGTGTAAATATCCATCGTCGTTGAAAAATCCGCATGACCGAGTACATCCTGAACGACCTTCATGTTGACTCCAGCTTCTACCAGACGAGTCGTAAATGTATGGCGCAGGGAATGACAGGAGAATTTCGGCAGCAATACCGGATTTTTCAGCCCTTTGCTAAGCTGCGCATCATTACACTCACGGATTATGCGCCTGAGTGCTTTATTGAGCGTGCCCTGATGCTGCACATTTCCGAATCTGTTGATGAAAATGAAATCTGTATATCCATCAATCACAGACTGACATTTTATCTGGTTAAATTCCTGATACGCCTTTTCCATAAGAAAAGCTTCTTTTACCTCCGGTATCATCGGAATGGTACGTGTTCCGGCTCTCGTCTTTGTCTGATGCACGTTAAAATAGCAGCCATTCTCGGCGTGATTGTAATAAACCAACGTGTGATCTACAGTAATCATGCCTTCTTCCAGATCAATATCACTCCAGCGAAGTCCTGTAATCTCTCCTACCCGCATTCCAGTATCGATCATAACCTCAAAAATGGGATACCAGTGATGATACTGCGTCTTCTCCGACCTCAGAAAATCCATAAACAGATTCTGCTCCGGAACCGTCAATGCCCTGCGGTGATCATTTTCAATATTATGGCTCTGCTTTAATTCCTTCAATAGATTATCCGCAATATTTACTCTCATATAATTCTCCTCCACAGCCACATTCAAAATCTGATGCAGCACTGTATGTACACAATCAATTGTTGCAATTTTCAATCCGCGTTCTTCCAAAAGATAGTTATACAGCTTCTTGATGTCGGAACGCTTCATGGTACTTAAGCGAAACTGCCCGATACTGGGTCTGACAAACATTTCATACATATATTTGTAATTCTGAAATGTGTTGTCTTTCAACCCACGCTTCATATATGCCCAAAGGTCATACAGATCATCGAGTTTCACATTCTGAGCGTCTGTTTTGATACCATCCGCTTTGTCCTTAAACACCTGTTCTTCTTTTGCCCTTAGTTCTTCGAGCGTCGGCGCGGATACTGATTTCGTGATGCCTCCCCTCGTTGTCCAGCGATATTCATAGGTGCCGCTCTTTCGTTGACGTTCCCCGGCTTTTAACAGCCGGTGTCTATTGTCATACCGTTTTGCCATAACAGGCTCCTTTCTAAGAGAAGGCGGCCAGCCATCGGCAGCCGCCTTCCCCAATATTTCAGATAGAAAACTGATTATCCAGATATTCTTCCAGTTTCCTACGCTTAAACATCCGTTTTGCGCCGTTCCACAAGACAAACTCACACCTGTCGTCATTACTCAGTTCACGGAGTTTCTGAAGCCCCAGCCCCGTGTATTCCGCAGCTTCTTCTAATGTAAGCAAGCCTTTCTGCCAGAGCGGTACTTCCGTGCGCTTTCTTTTAACTGTTACCCTCCTTTCAATAAGCTGATCTGCTGTTGCCACTTTCACAGTTTCAGAATCGTTTGTTCCTAATTTAATCATGTTTTTGCTTCTCCTTTCTCAAAACGTGATCTTTCTTTGGTTTTACCAAGAATGCTTCTGCAATTCTCTTTGGCTGTATCATAGTTATAATATACAATTTCATTTGCGGACTTTCACACCAGTATCTCTTTTACCGTTTAATTAGCTGCTCACGGCTTGCATTCCGAATGGATTACAATCGGGGCTTGTACTTCCCTGCCTTCAACACAAAAATCACCCACAGCTACAGCTTCTCCTATACCTAACCCTCTGAGTTTCATCTCCCAGGAATCTCTCCTTGCGGCAGAAATATTCCTTGCGGCATTTCTCACCTCCGAAGATGCCTGCTTGAAATATACTCGTGACGCTGCCTGGTTAATTACAGCCTGCTGCTCACGGTCAAAACATGCCACAAACTGTGTCGCCAATATCAAATTAAGTCCATATTTTCGTCCCTCGGTCAGAATTTGATGTAAAGACAAACTCCTTTTTAGTGACAGATGCTGAAACTCGTCTACCACTATACTCAGCCCTTCATTTGCATCTGAATCGTCACGCCTTTTTCTCATTATGGATGTCAGAAGAATCTCTATCGTCATTTTTCGAACTTCTTCGTCCATTCCAGCAAAAGAAACAATATTAATCTTCCCAGATTCGATATTCCCACCATCCCTTCTGAAAACATTGGAAGATAATAATACCTGTAGTTTATCGTATACTTTTCTATCAGTTTCATCACCTTCCTTTAATCTGCGTTGTATTTGCAATATAATCCCATAGTTGCTTTGATTATCTCTGAGAGAATCATCCACAACAGCTCGTAAAGAATTAAGCTGAGCTTCTCCAAGTACACGTCCTAAAGCAGACAAAGATGCACTTAAGATTTCAACAATACTCTGCGAACAACACTCATATTGCATACTTTCCGAAGAAACATAACCAGCAACAAACTCCTCGCTCAAACCGATCTTATTGGCCAAGATAATATGATAAATATCCTCCTGTTCATTCTGCCGATTACCATTAATATCAATCTCCAATACCGTCCCTCCGTTTTGGACAATCTTATGCTCTATTCCGTCAATCGCATAAGATTTTCCCGAACCGCTGATTCCCGTTATGAGGACGCTGTAATTTGGAGAATTCTTTGATATTGTCACAGCCTGCTCGCGATCATTAAGCCCTACATAAAACTTAGTTGAACAATCCGGCTGTCCCGTCTCATAAGTATATGAGTTACTGCTTTCTGCCGAACGGCTGTCACCAAATACTCTCCACAAAAAAGCATCTGCTTCATCCAGCAAAATATTCTTATATATCCACACAAAATGCTTTCTTACAGGTATACCATACGCATTCGTATATTGCTTTTTGGG
Organism: Clostridiales bacterium; assembly: GCA_020859995.1. Classification (GTDB taxonomy): domain Bacteria; phylum Bacillota; class Clostridia; order Lachnospirales; family Lachnospiraceae; genus Choladousia. The sequence continues at coordinate 59,988 of JAJBVE010000197.1, read as the reverse complement.
CGAATATCCTTCTGCATCCTTCTTTATAAGGCCGCTTTCTGCACACAGCTTTTTCAGCGTTACAGAAGAAATCGTGATCCGCAAAGAGGCCGTTATCTCCGTAAATTGTTCTTCCGTGCAGTAAATAAATTCGTCATCGTATAATATGGCACATCTATCACCTGCCGCACTCATTAAATCCGCTTCTACAAGTTCACTCCTGCCTGTCTGTATTTCCGGGTGCAACTGTAGATATTCTGAAAATGCTTTGCTGAATCTTTTTACAATATCCCTGCTATCTGTTACAAGCGTCGGAATAGATGCTATTCTATTTGCCCATTCCAGATAAAACTCTTTGAAAAACTTCTCGGCTGTTTCTTCTGTCGTCGTTTGTCTGATAAACATCTGTAATATTTTTCCGACAGCCATAATACGACTATAAAAAAGTTTCATCTCCTGTTCCCCAGAATACTCTGTCATCACCCTTGAAGTTTGAAAATTCTGCAGCATATTGCAGATTTCATCAACATTTTCTTTCATATAAATCTGAAGTTTTTGAATCACCTCGGAAAACGCCGTACTTCTTACAAGGTTATTATCCTTTTCATCCAGTTTAATCAGGTACTCACTTCCTATCAGATAATCAGGTATTGCTCCGCCTGTCATCAAAACTGTAGCAAAGGATTTCTCTGCAAGGAAGCGCTCAACATTTATTTGCTTCATATCATTTGTCAGATTTAAGAAGCCAATCTGATAATTGTCAGGCCTTTTCACTCTGGAATTCCAGCAACTAAATAAAATTCCATTACTGTCATTTGCCTCACAATAGCCTATTGAAAACTGTCCGGCAATTCTAGGATTATCTGTCACTGCTACCAAGCCATTATCAAGGCTTCCCAGTTCTTCGTTCAGAGGATAGTCCATATGCCCATGCACAAATAAAACATACGGCAGATTTTTTAAAGTGCAAATTCTATCACCTGATTCCATACCAGCTCATCCTCCTCGACAAATCTGTACTGATGTTCTCCTATCTTAACCCAACCAGTGTGAGCAGCAATAGTTATCCGCTCTGGTTCATAATTCAACAACGCAGCCCAAATTTTTTCTACATAATCTATTTGCGTCGCTTTTTTGTTACATTTAAAAACAACCCCCGCTTTCACCAATTTTTTAAGAAGATACTTTCCACTATCACACTTATTTGCATCCAAATAAATTCTTTTAGGTTTTCTTCCAATCTCGAAGTCTAATTCATAATATCCAGACTCTCCGGATGTACTTTTTAATATGAACAACTTCGGAAATTTAATATTAACTATGTATCTTATCTTCGTCTCTGTAATGGTACCCATTGTTTTACACTGGATAGTACCATCCGATGCAAACACTATATCCTCATATTGTCCTCTCCTGTGTTCTTCCGCTTTCTCTTTTAATTGCATTTTAAAGAATTCGCTCTCTGCCTCATGCTCTATCTGTTGTCGATATAACGCCTCCTTTTTATCAAGAGCATGTACTGTATCCATCTGGTTTTCATACATTTTGAACTGTAGCCTCTCGCATTCTCTGGTGTATGGAAGAACAGTTTGATCTGAATCTACGACAGATGACGATATAGGGGATTCCTGAGACAGCATTCTATTTTTAATTAGAGCTCCATTCCCTACCTTCTGTGGAACAGTTTGGTTTGCACTATTCTCTGGAGAAACCATCTCAGGATTCACACTTGTAGTGCGGTTGGTTTTATTAACATTTCTGACCATTTCTGTAAGAGATCTCCCGGTTACGTTGCTGAAATCTGAGCCGTATACCATATTTCTATTCATTTAAATTCACCCTCCTGTTTATCCACCGCCCGACTTTTTAAATTTTCGTTTAAAAAAACACCTCCTTTTGCCTGAAAAACACTATTTTTTGAATTTACAAATAAAAAAAAGCCGGGCATTAATTATTTCTTTTCCAATATTCAATTGTCACTGCAAATTACTACGTATTAAATGCGCCCCTCCTTCCAAAAGTCACCAAAGAAATACTTTGTTCTGCTTAACGTGTCATAAATCTATATATCACTTTATCCTTTTAATTACCACGGAACCAAATTTATTCAAAAAAAAATCACTTCCAGTTCAGTCCAGAAGTGATTTAAACACTACGATATATACTTATTCTGTTGTGCATAGTAATGACGCATGGCATTCTTTGTCATTAGGTTAGCACCAAGGATCACTCATGAATCACTGCCATTATCGAAATATCTGTTCAAATTACCATCTATGATAATTTGTATCATTCTTGTAGATGCTGAATCGTCATCAACCTTATCCTTGAAATCCGTTAATTCTTTGAAATCCGTACAATATTGCCTTTTTTCACGAAGCTCAATTGTCTGAAAGCACATCTCTTTATCCGATTTTAATAATGGCAATACAGAATCCTGACTCTCTCTTTTCAATATATCGTAAGCGTATATCTTGACTAAATTTTTAAAATCCTCATTCATTTGCGGAAGTACTTCCTCAAGGTAATCTTTGTACAGGCAAAACATTCTTTTTCGATACTCAACCGGCGAATTTGGTACTATCATTAGCTCACGTCCTATAATCTGAAGTATCACGCACCTGCCATAACACCCCTCATACTCCATTACTTTTTTCATCAAATCATGAACTACTTCAAGATCCTTTTCCGAAAAGTCTTTCACATATGATCGAATATACCTATTAAAGCAAATAATGGTATTAAAGCCAAATAACTTTTCCAAAATGATTGCTTCCGACTCAGAAGCAATCTCCACTTCTATTTCATTTTCATCTTTTTCAGCATCTGTAAATAGTCCCTCTTCCAACTGTTTCATAATATTAGTCCACTTATATTTATCAGACAATCCAGTTATCCTTTTAAAGAGCCTCTGAAATTCTTTTGAATATAGCCAAGTACGGACAATCCCACATCCAACTAATTTCGTTTTCATTTTTCTACTGTATTTAGAAGGGATCGTAAATGGCATCATTTTTGGAGGGAATTTATTTAAACTACTATAGCGCTTTTCCCATTCGCTATAAATATCATCCTGTTTCAAATCAGATAAATTCTTCATGCCAAAAAAAATAGGTACGAGCTTGTCCGATTGAAATGCTGTGTAAAGATATATCTCATTCATTACATCAATTTTATACTCCAAATACTGAATTATGTTTCTAAAAGCATTCTTTACATGAAGATTTACATTACGGAATAAAATGTCTGTTATTTTTGCATCATACTTATTTGAGGAAATATCCATACAAATTGTAGCGTTATTAGAATTGAAAACGTCTAAGGATGTCGGTCTTACTGCCATATCGTCTCTATCTTCATGATATTCAATGTCCTCAACCTCTCTCCTCATTTTTGCCCATTCTTCATTAGCAATCACACTATTCTTATTTAATGTATCCACACATGCATTTTCATAAGTCTGTGTATTGTCCCATATTTCTTTATCGCCAAATCTCATTTGTTTCAGGATACTATACCGTTCCATATTAACCAATATTCCCTTCATTATATTCATCCGCGGATTTATTATAGCAATACTACCACAACACACATGCTACACAATACGGCTATCCATTTTTTTAATGGATAGCCACCACTCATTTCGCCCGTTATCCTTATAAAGAAGATAATTCCTTTTTATACTTATAATAACTCTTCCGCGAACATCCAGCCAACTTCATCGTTTCTATATCGTTCAAGCTCCCGCCAAAAGCCTTGTTATGCTGCCGGATTACCTGTTTCGCGGCAGCCGCCTTCTTTGTCTCATATGTAGCACCTTTCCGCTGCCCGATCTGCTTCCCATTGAGACGCGCTGTCTCTAGGCCCTCCTTCGTTCTCTGATGAAGGTCTGCAACTTCTTTCTCTGCCTGTTCAAAGGCAAGCCGTATCTGCTCTTTGGCTAATTCCATGAGATAGCGGTTTATCCCTTCCAGAATGTAATCGACCTTATCGCCTGTAAGCGATATCTGATTCCCGATGGCCTTCTTGTAAGTCTCAGTATTGATATGCGGCTCTTTCAGGAACACGAGTGATACATCCTTATGGAAAAGCTCTTCGTAAAGCTGGAATCCCTCTTCCGCATTTCTCGACATTCTGCTGACCGAATCAAATACAATTATATCATTTGACTGTACTTTCGCAAGCAGTTTATCTAACTCCCTGCGCCCCTGAAACTTTGTTCCTGTGTATACTTCCTTCACAATAACAGCTTTTGGGAACGCAGAATGTATGTTCCTGACCTGGCGTTCAATGTTCTGTTTGCCTGTTGAAATACGGCAGTAGCCATAAATCCTCATCCTGTTTCACTTCCTTTTCTGATATGCAATCCATTACAAAGCGGAATGGATACGAATAACTCCCAATAAAGATCCAATCTTCCGGCTCAATATATCCGCTCCGGCTTTTTTCATCATCAACCGGCATATCACCGGTTGTGATAAATGTGCCGAAGAAATTAACCAGAATCCCCGGCCTGTACCGGCATGGCATTCCATCACTGTCTCCATCAGCAAGCTCCCAGAGCCGGAACACTTCCGGCACAGTCTCCCTGTCAATCCTCACGTCTGAGAAGAATCCTTTTACACCCCTTATCTCCATAGGGGTCCATCTTTCTGTCTTTGCGTCATAACGCATGATCATTACCTCCAATTTCACGCTTATTTACTGTCATTCAATCACTTCCGTCGTTTAAGGAATCGCGTTCCCAAACGTACCTAATCTGACGACCGTCAGAAATGCCACTGCCAGCTTCACTGATAATCAGTTCACCCGGCAGTGATTTTACTACTTTTTCATGCTACATCAGATTTGCTACTATTCTGATAGCATTTTTCCTTCCTTGTGGCGTTATCCCGGACGATGACCCGGTCGTATTTTTCTAACAGCTCGTCCTTATGCTTCAATGCAATTTCCCTGTTTCTGCAGGAATATCCCCATCCGGTTCTCGTCCCATCCTCTTTTACGGCATAAACATCCACTCCCGTCCATGTGAAATCATCCAGATGAGCATTTACATAGGCCCGTTCTTCCACGATAAAATCTGCCAGCAGCTGCGCCATCGTTCTCATTGCTTCCGGACTGTCCCGTAAGGTTTTGAACGTTCCAAGTGCTTTGCTTTCTCTTTTATCGTTTTCATAATATTCGATCGCCAGATCAAGATAGATACCTTCGCTACTTCCGTAGTCAAGATTGTTTCGGATGTCAAACTGATAGATCCTGATTGGTACAGGATTATATGCCGCCAAAGAATAATCCAAAATCTCATCCGGCATCTGTCCCCTGGCTCTCAAATGGTCGCATATCAGTTGAAAATATTCCGATGTCGTGATTGGTTTCTTCATACGTGCCTCCTAAGTCACCGTTGCTTTTCGTTGTCATTCAGTTTCATGCAGCAGGCTTATCTGCTGTCAGATCTGTCTCTCTTCAAGAGAACACCAGAATAAAACAATTAGCAGATTCTGCATAAGTACAAACCGCTATATTTTTGACATACCCAACTGGTTTCGTTCTCAGGCCGCTATACTTACTTTGCCCGATTTGCTACTATAATAATAAACATGGTTACTCAAGACCTCGTCCTCCATGATTTCCGTATCGTTCATCTCCTTTACAACATCCGCCAGAGCATCGTAATCCATATCCGTCTCTGATACCGGAAGGAACAGCAGCTGATGAATAGATGATGGAAGGATGAAGAAATCCTCTCCGAAATAGTCCGATGATTTTTTGAGGAATCTGCCATTTAGCATTTCAACAGCTCCATCCAGCCACCGGTTCGTTCCTGCAGCGTACAGCTTCGGTGATGCTTTCAGGGTGTCCATGTCGAAATCAATTTCAGCCTCAATCAGCTCTGCCAGTATATCATCAATGTTTTTCAGCTCAGCATCATCACTCGATTCGATGTTACCCATAAAAACCTCATACAAATCCTGCTCTGTGACGCCCCATATCTTCATATGCTTATTCAAGACCTGTACCGTCCCATTACATCCAAACATCTCTTTGGGAACAGATACCAGGTAAACAAGGGACAAATCAAGAAACTCTCTGTGCGGCACAGTTTCCAGGAAATCTCGGTTCATTTCCGTATTAATTAGCTTGCCGCGCAGCTTCGGCCTGACTTTGGTATAGTCGGTAAGGAATGATGTGTTAACCGGCGCCTCTACCGCACGTTTTCTGTACCCTGCCTCAATACTTGCGACCACATCCGGAATCGACGCTTTTCCCATAATGTAACAAATGTAATAGAATTCCAGATAAATACAGGGTGATACATTTGATTTTGAATTCCTGATCTCTAACGAGGTCAGGATATTACCATTATTCTTTTTTGCCTCTACTGCCCGGATACGATAGTCTCCACCCAGTTTTTTCTGCAGTTCCCCAGCTATCACGTCTACAAATTCCCTGTAATTCATATTAGTTTCATCCTCCATCGTTTTACATCAGGCAGCAGAAAGAATGTAAAAGTGGCTTATACAGTCAGGCTGTCTCTTCCTTTCCGCCGCCGGTCAAATTATTTTGCATTATTCGCCCTTACTATGCAGCTTTTGTCTTTGTACGTTTCAGACTGTTTATCGCCTTGCGGTAAGTATCCTCCGCCATTTCCTGGATACTGCCTACCCCATAGCGGCTGAGAACCGTATCAAGGGCTACTCCAGTGCGTTCAAGCTCCCGATTGATTTCCTGTTCCTTATTCGCCACAGCTTTCCTATCGGACGTCTGATTACCTGCTTTTGTTCTGGAATCCGGAGTTGCCGATTCTCCTGTAGTTTTCATGGCGCTCACTTTTTCGCGGAGGTTGTATACCATTTTCCCATCCTGGTTTAAAATAGTAAGCCCCACGATTTCGCGGTTCTCATTATAGGAGATATCAAAGACTTTAAACTTATCGTATGTCATGGGCTTGCCATTGCGATTCTCAATTTTCACTTTGGCGGCACTCACCCATATAAACGGCGCGGTATATAATTCGCGTCCAATACCCAGGCTCACACAGGCACGCTTAAAAGAATCGGATGCCTGGCCTTTCTCTTTTTCTGTATAGCTTTCCGTACCGATATCCATCTTGGATATCCACTGCTGTTTGGCTTCATCCCACACGCTGACAATGCAGTAGAGGTTACCGCCGATCAGTTCATGACGGCGCTGCCAGCCCATCGGACCGTACACTTCATCCAGAATCTTCATATCAGCCCTCGCATCCTTGTAGAGCAGGAGAGATAATCCCTTTTCGCTAATCGTTCCAATCCTGCATTCAATTTCATCTGACCGCAACAGACGGATTGTTTTCTGTTCCATCATTCAGCTCCTTTCCGGCATTGCCTTAAATCTTCCTATTATAATGATTCTGTTCATCAAAACCTCGTTTACGCTACCAGAAGCCGCCTGTAGCTGCTCTGGGCAAGGAAACCGTTATAAATATCCGGCTTCTCCGCTTTCAAGCGCTTTGTGTCCAGTGTATTCTTGCTGACCTGTTTCCATGAAACCACCCTGTCACCAACTCTCCCTGTTTCCGCTTCCTTCAGATAGCTTTTCAGCTGATTCGCCGCCGCTGCCTTAGCCGTCTCCAGCTGCTTCATTTCCTGAGAGATACGGTCATATTCTTCGCAGATACGCAGAGCTTCATCTGGAAGCTCAATCGTTGTCCCATCCGATTTACTAAACCTGCGGTTAAAATAATCGGTTGTCGCATCCGAACCATCCGGCACCGGCTCTACGCCGCCCAGAACGTGGGTCTCCCAGAAATATTTCTCCATGGCAATGATCTTTCCAATCATTTCATCATCCCGTTCAATCTCATGGATGTAAAAATGATTGTCGCCGACCAGAGCAGCGATGTAAGTTTTCTTTGCCCCTGTCACTGCCATATAGTGCTGAACCTGCAAAATATATACCGCCGGGGTTCCATCTTCCCATATTTCCTGCTTATAAGCGGATGCTGTCTTTGCTTCAAAAATAGCCATCTCACCATTGTCATTGATCACACCGTCCAGATTTGCAAACATGAACGGATATTGCTCGCTCTGCAAGAGCATATGCTTCTGCCTGACCTTGATACCAGTCCGCTCCATAAACTCCTTCCGGACAACTGGCTCCAGCACCGTACCGAAGTGTGTATACTCGCTGTTTGTTTCTTCTGGTTCCATCTGTCCTGTCTTTTCAAGCCAAAGCTGATGAGCGGACTTAAAGGGATTTATTCCTGCAATGACTGATACATCCGAACCACCAATCCCACGAGTTCTCCATTTCAGCCAGTCCTCCCTTGACATATCTGCTGTCTTAACTACTGTTATCATAAGCACCTCCATAAAAAAGAACTCCGAGCAGACATTCAGGCCTGCCCGGATTGTTCTGGTTCCATATACGAATGCTCCTAAATCTGTTCAATCACTGAATTCGCATCGTCAAGATAATCATAAGCCTCTCCAAGCATCTCTATATACCCGACCATTTCTTCTCCACGGTTGCTATACCGAATCTGATCCGGAAGATTATCATACGATTCTGTTTCTTCCTCCTTCACAGCCTCCAGAATACCTTTTGCATCGGCAACCATATCAAACGCCGAACTCAGTCTTTTTCTCCGATTGCGGTTCATATTTCTCCTTTCTTGATATAGGCAATAATTTATTGTGCATCTGCAATGCCGCATCAAACCGCTTATATGTTCAGCACTACTGTAGAACTGTAAACTGTATTTCAGCCATTCCCTTTTACGCCGCCGCCACAAGCTGATAAGCCTTGTCAATCAGCGGATTGCCATCCACAGTTCTTGAAAACAGGTTCTCTTTATAATTCTTCGTCCTGCGTATCGGGTCGGCATGGGTAGCGAAATCCGAAACAGCATTGACAAAACGATAGGCATTATTCCCAACGTCCTTCAAATCCGGCGCATCAAAATAACGCTGCCGTAAATCTTCACGCAGGCGGCGCACATTCTTTTTCTGGATTGGCGTGGAATCATCCTCATAAGGCAGAAGGACTTCGATATACTCCTGCACCTTATCGTCCGTCAGCTGCTTCTGCCGAAGGTTCTCAAACTCTTTGCCAAGATTGGTCATATACTTCTCCGCCATGAACAGCGTATCCCTTGCCTCCGTCATTTTCTCCCTGACATCGCCCGTATGGATCATAGACCAAGAACGTTTTGCCGTATCAAGGGCAAGATTCAGCGTATTGTTGCACACAACACGGATAGGAGTGATCGCAACCCGGATTGCGCCGGAGCCGTCATGGGAATTAGAAAAGACGAGATATGGGCTGATATGCTCACCCATCATCACATATTCTCTCGGCATTCTTGCCAGAATCCAGACCTTGCGTCCCTCCTGCAGACTCCCGGCCGTCTCGTAGCGGACGCCCTCACCAAGAAGCTCGTCTGTAAAAGCAAACGCTTCATCATTCTGAACGACCTTATATCTGTCCGTTACGACACCAAGCACCTTGCGGTCATTACTGCGGACATTTGCTTTATAGCCCTCGATATATCTGCCGTCCGTATAAATCGGTTCCTGCAATACCTGCCAGTCCAGGCCTGCCATTTTCAGGGCATTTGCTGAATCCGGTGCCTGCATAACCATTGTCCCCAGCCCATGCCAGGGTGCTTCCCTTACATAAAACATACTCTCTACATTTGCTGCCATAGTACTGTTCCTCCTTCTTTGAATTGAATATGAATTTGTGCTATTGTTGCCGTGCTACTTTTTTGAATCGTCTTTTCCTTTCAACGTTTCCTTGAGGATCGCCTCGATTATTGCGATCAAAATATCCTCCATAGGCACCTCCTACTGCAAAAGATAAGAGCAGCCGAACACAATCGACTGCTCTTTCATAGTTATAGTATGCAATTAAAATCTGAGAGATATTCTTATTTATCCAAGCTATCAGTGATGCCTTTTTCCTGAAATAGAATATTTTGTCTGCTTTATAATCTCATAAAATTCATATCAGCTGTTATGAATTTTATAGCCGCATGTACATGTTTTAGTATCATTTGGCCCAAGAAATCTTACCGTATAGCCCTTCCCACACCTAGGGCACCATACTCTTTTTGTTTCTGCATTTCTCATTGCATTGTTGATCATCTTTGCTTCATTCTTCTTCCTCATGTTACCAAGTAATCCACCCATTACTCTACCTCCTTAATATCTGCTATTAGTTATTCTGCGAGACAAAACATTCTGCTACATTGCATATCATAACTTTATGGCTAACCTATCATGAATTTTTCAACTACTATACTTTTATCTACTTGCCATATAAAATCTAGTAAAGCCCAAAAATAATTTCGGTAATGCTTAAATGTACTTATCTATTTTTGCTCCGCAATGCGGGCAGTAACTGCACTTAGGATCAACCCAGTTTAAACATTTTTGACAGGAGCCTTTCCAAATAATTTTTCCGTTCATTACGGTAATTCCACTATAATCAACCGGTTTTGATGTGCGCTTATATTTAGCAGCTGTATTTTTTATCAAATAGAATATATATGCAACAATAAATATCGCTATTGCGCTTTTAATACCTATCATGAGTATACTGATAACGCCTAGCACGATACAAATTATCTGTAATGCATAAGCAGCATATTCAACTAATTTTACAGGGACTGAAACTATACTGGAAAAGAAATGATTGATAGCATTTTTTTCCTTCATTGAATATCCCGATATTATCTGTTTTTCTAACGTATTTGTTCTTTTTAGCCCATATTCAGAACGAAAGCCTGCCTGCTTATACCTCCTCAATCTTTCAACAGGACTGTCATAAGTATCCTTGTCTATCTGATCGACAATTTCCTTATCTTCTCTTGCAAGCTGAGCCTCCTCTCTGGTTTTGTAGACCGTGTGATTGAAAGTTCGTTTTTCTTTGTCAAGCTCCGAAAATTTTGCATCCAGCTTTTTAATCCAATCCGTTTCCGGATATTTGTTTTGCTCACAAATTTCTAACAATTCTTTAACAAGAGAAGACCATTCGCTTGCTTCCATTTCAAATGAAAGTGACTGGCAAATACTTTCAATCTTTTTAGTTGCTTTTTTGAAGTTATCGACATCTTCCAGCTTTTGAACAGTTGTTTTCTTTGTAGACACTTTTTTGCTTGAAATGTCATAACCGCAAATATAATCCACCTCAGAGTACTGTTTATTTAGATCATATACAAAACCTACATTGGGATAGTCGTTTTCCTTAAATACAGCCAGTATTTGCTTTGTTGTGTTCAGCCATTCGTCTACGGGTGTTTCGAACGAAAGTGGTAAACATAGATTCTTGATTTGTTCTGTCACCTTTTGAAATGGCTGTATATCATCTAATTTAGGTAATACTATTTTTTCTTCAATAAATCGCTTATCTTTCAGCTTATATGCCTTAACATAGAGAACGGTTCTTTTTTCCTCCTCAGCTTTTCTTCTTTTTTGTTCTTCCTGGTGTATTCTTTCTGAAAGAAGCTTCTTTTGTTCACTCAAATATAAGGTGAATTCAAATCCGTATTCCGATTCCAAAGCTTTTATTGAAGAAATATTCTCTTTTATTGTTTCTATTTCTTCTGATTTTAAATCGAATCCTTTTCTCGCGATAATCTCAGATTGGAGAGTAGTTCGTTCTTTAGATGAATCATACTCATATTTTTTGTCAAACTGATCTAAGGTTTTTATTAAGGAAGTTACCCCCGCAGGCGTCCAATCCTGATATTCTTTAATCAAAGTTGTAATATATCGCTTGCATGTTTCGTTGTGAAACGATACTTTCTTATAGTGAAGACGCTTTTCCATATGAAGCATTGCATCTAACTTCAATAAATTATCTGACGAGAATTCACTTAGACGTTTCTGGAAAAGTTTTTCTTTATACTCCGTCAAATCTATTCCATATCCGGCAGCATATTTTTGTAAAGTTCCTTCTTCGTCTCCAAATTTTGTTAAGATTTGATTATATGCACCTGGCCAGTATGGACAGCTACATATTACCATAACGCAGAATTCAAGTACTGCGTCTTCCTGATCTTTATTATATTTTATTTCAAATTGCTCATTGAACCTTTTTTCCTCATACATAAACAGAATCGCATTAGGCCACATATCCTTCAAAATAGAAATGTAGCACAATTCCAGCATGCGTATCCCATACATTATATTCATTAAAAGTGGACGGATATAATTTTTGCACAGTTCTATTTCCTGCTGATCCAGTTCGGGTGAGGGATCTGGATAGTATTCCATAAGGTCATACATTTGGCTTCCAAATGCATTGTAGGTTGTTCCCGACAGTAAATCGTTGATTGTTGCATCATCAATGTCTTCCAAAAAGAGAGCCGCTGCTTCATCAACAAATCCCAGATTATTGCAAGCCCGTTGGAAAATTGATAACAGATCATTTAGCAGTTCTACATAGGCATGAGACAAGCTGTCAAAATTATCCTGCCCCGGAAGAAATTTCAGGGAGTCTTTTTTACGTCCCAATCTCTTCCGAAATGCCTCCAACTCTTCTTTAAAATTAAGATAATAGCATACGGGAGCTATTTCATATAATTTATGACCCTTGTAAATCAAGCCTTGCACCGAACGCCTTTTAGGATCAGACTGAACCGGGCTTTTACGCCTTGATGTTTCTTGATATCCAGCAGAATATTCCTGGAAATCTCCTCCATCATTTTTTTCACTGCTATTGCCGAAAAGTGCCCGATCATATTCCTCTCTTTTCTTTTCATCTGATAGTACAGAATAGGCTTCATTGATCTCCTGAATTTTATCATCCACACTATCCCCGTTGTTGTCTGGGTGATATTTTTTTACTAAGGCTTTATATGCAGCCTTAATAACCTCCGTAGAGGCTGAACTGGTTATTTCCAGAGTTTTATAATAGTCTTTCATAGACACCTGCCTGACAGAATTTTTCTCGGGTTTCCATTCCTACCTGATTCACGCATAAAACGCAACACTTTATCGCAATATATATGATATTCAGGAAAGGTATTTGACAGAATTATACACTCAAAAGGTTCAATTGTAAATAACCTTTTATGGTGTTTTATTGATCGGCTGCAGTTTATATACTGCTGGTAAGGGGGAAAATTGCCAATGAATGATCTGTATACCGATATTGGCTGCCGCATCGCGCAGCTCAGGCACGAAAACCGTCTTACGCAAGCGCAACTCGCTGAAAAACTGGATATCTCCGTCAAACATATGAGCGAATCTGAACGAGGGTTGACCTGCCTTTCTATGGAAAAGCTTGTATTGCTCTGCGAGATTCTCTCAACCGATATGGACTATCTCATCAGAGGCATAGACCACAGAGAGAAAGCAGAGGCTGATATCCCCAGCTACATTGTTGAACTGTTCCGCTCTGACGATGAATCTCAAAAACAGCTCCTGCAGGAATACTTCCTGTTGTTCAAAAAGATACGCGAAAATAAATAAGCCATCACGCCCGGTGATGGCTTATTTCAGCTTACTGATATTGCTTTGTGTTATGTTCTATATACTCTATAATCGATTTCTTTGATATCTTCCAGATACGTCCTATCTTAAACCCATGAAGTTCACCTTTCATCAGCAGACTGTACGCTTTATTTTTTCCAATGTTCAACATTTCACAGACATCTTCTATCTTTACCACGTCTTCGTAAGCATCAAACATGATCAGTTCCTCCTCACTTATTATTACGCGAATGTTGATATCCGCTTATAATTGTAAATCTGTAAAGTGCTTTTATAACATTTCATAATGCCCCATACATTGAAATAATGCGTAAAGGAATACGCAGCACAAATACAATGGAGGAGGTACACTATGTACGGAATAAATGGTCAGGTATATATGCAGCCATTATCATAAAATCGAAGCAATTTAATATACATGAGAATAAAAATAGTTGCAAATTGCTTCATTTTATAGTATATTTACCGTATATCTTTGATTGAGGTGAATGTTATGACTACTATCAGTATAAGACTGGACGATAATGACAAAAGAGAACTGGAAGAAATGTGTGCAGACATGGGTATGAATATCAGCACGTTCTATATGATCTACACCAAAAAGGCGCTCCGAGACAGACGCATTCCTTTTGAGATTGCAGCTCCAAAAGACCCTTTTTATTCTGACGCAAACCTTCGCCAGTTAAAAAAGGCTGATAAACAGTTACAGGATGGGCGTATCATAGAAAAATCATTCGCAGAGTTGGAGGCTATCGCTGATGAGTAAAATCCAATTCGCCGAAGATGCATGGGAAGAATATCTCTACTGGCTCTCCCATGACAAGAAAACGCTGAGAAAAATCAATGCGCTTCTCAAAGAAATCCAGAGGACACCATTTGAAGGCACTGGTAAGCCAGAACCCCTGAAAGGCGACCTGCGCGGCATGTGGAGCAGACGAATCAATCACGAAGACCGTCTGGTCTATCGCTTTGAAAATGACACAGTAATGGTGGAACAGTGCAAGGGGCATTACGAAGACAGCTAATTATTTCTCCATATCTGTGGTGGATGACTAATGTCATCCACCACACATTCATTTTCCCACAATTTTTCACTTCCTATACTGGCGCATTACATCAGCTGAGGAATACCTGTCGTGTCGTAAACAATTTTAAAAAGCTATTCTAAGTAATTTCACTGCATATAGAAATCTGAGCCTTCTACGAACCTGAAAGAGAAAGCAGAAAACATTCTTTCCCAGCTTGGAATCTCACCGTCAGGTGCAATACAAATGCTTTACAGCCAGATAGTACTTCAAGGTGGAATGCCTTTTGATTTACGTCTGCCATCGAAAAAGCCGACTGCTATCGGCGCACTCACTACAGAGCAGATAGATGCAGAGCTTGCAAAAGGAGTTGAATCTATAAAGACCGATGGAGTGTACACTGCAGACGAAGTGGACGAAATACTGCACAAGAGGTACGATATATGAGCAGACAATGGGCATGTGTTTTTACTCTACACTTGGGCAGAAATTCCATTTAACCTGGAAAGCGGACAGGGGAATTCAATCTCCCCTGTCCGCCATTATTACTTTTCTTCTAATGTCCAGTTCTAATACATCTTTATAAGCTCAGCTATTCAAGAAGATTCTGTATAATCTCTAACCCGTTCTGAGCAGAGCTTATCTGTTGATTACCTCTATCACATCTACTACTTCCTGTTTTTTACCAACAGTTAATCCGTCATCCGTACTTAAATCACCTTCTTTCGTACAATAATAATTCTCAAAGAGTTCCTTTTCATTATTTTCTTTGGCGCTCTCGCATGCCGCTTCTTCGCTATTATTAGCCACCTCCATTTTTGTTATCTCGTTCAAAAAGCTATCACAACCATTCTCCAACAAATAATTATCTGTATATATTCTGGCTTGCTCGCAGGGGAATGAAGAAAATAAATATACTGTACAATTCTTACGCAAAAGTCGTGCACGACCAACAGTCTGTTCAAGTTCGCTTTGAATATCATGCAGCTGGACAGTTCTCAACAACTGATCAGAATAGGTTGTAAATACAAAGCTAAATCCATTATAATCTATCCTTCTACGCCTGGGTCTGGAATCTTCCTTTGTATTAACATCTGTCCCCAAATAGCAGGCGATTAATTTATAATCTAATTCCCTACCAAACGGCGTGCCAATCACTACAATATCTTTACCTGCAAATTCATCTATACCAGCCGTGTTTCCATAATGTAACCCTTGACTTCTTCCGTCCGTCAAATGCTCATACTTTTTAAATGTAATAAAAGGTATACCTCTACTGTCAAATCTTTTTTTAAGTATATCGAAAATATCATTTTTCTCTTCAAGATCAATTCTACTCAGAGAATGATAAGTATATTGAATTAATCTTCCGATATACGCAGCGTTTTGTTCTGGATAAGTATATACCATACGGTCACTGAAGTATTGTTGATATATTTCAGCATTTAAAGTTGCCGACAGTATTACACATTTAACATCAGGTAATTTAGATGGAGCAAAATAATTAACGCACCCTTCCTCCTTCATCTTAACAAAAGCAGTCATACTAAGCATATCATTAACATTATCGTATATTTCCAATTCATCCAGCACCTTTTCCTTCAAAGCTTCCCCATAGCACTTTTTTGTAAATCTAATGTATTTGCCTTCCTCAGCCTGCAAAACTATGCTTGCTATTTCTGAGAAACCTTTAAAATTCCTCTTTTCTATTTTTTCTAAAGAGGACAAGCTCACCTGCTTCATCTGTTTGGATATATGAAGCTTCCAGATATCTTCATCAATTATCACAGTATAATTATTTAGAAATTTCTCTGGCATCTGTAACAGAGACGCATGTGTCGTCACAATAATTCTTTCGTCCTTAATTGCTTCCAAACCTTTCAAAATCTTCTCACAGATTTGTATCGTTGCATTTAATTCAGAATTATCCGTTCGTAATATTTCCAGATATTTTTTCAGAACCGTTTTTGTCTCCCAATGAATTCCTCTATTATGGTTATCTGATATTGCCTTTATTATTTCAGGCGGGAAGGTATCCTTTACGATAGTATCATAGGTACTTAAAGTCATAAAAACTTCCTTCTCACAAACGCCTGCAGTGGAAATAAGCCGCTTATAAATTTCATTCTTTAGAGTAACTGTAGGAACAGCAATTAAGAATCTCGTTTCTTTATGTTCACTTATATATGATATGTAAGCATTTGTCTTTCCCAAAGCAGTTTGGGCTTTTATAAGATGTATTCCATTATCATTACTTTCGATTGCTTTTTTCAAATTATTACAAAGGCAATCATAAGCTTCCTCCAAACTCAAATATTTTTCTCTGTCTCTGCAATATCTGATTTGTCTGTCACTCGTCAATGTGTCAACTATTGTTCCTTTATTGTCGCACAACAGATAGTACGGACAGTTTTCTTCCGAACATCTTTGTGCCTTATAATTGTTCATATAGAATGCATCTTTTTTCCATTTTTCAAAAACACTCTGGTGATAATATCGACTTAATATTTCAAAGAAGTGACTCTGGCCTCCTTTGATCTGGAGCATATTAGTATATATTAAGAACCTTTCATTATGGCTTAAGCTTTCACCATTATTAAAATCATTTAAGAGCTGGCAATTTGTGTTTGATTTTATTTCAGTTCTTTTGAGTTTTTGCTCGCACGTATTGCTTTTATGTATGTGTGCGTGTGGAGTAGATACTTTAGCCTCTAACACAAAAAATGACGAATTCGTGGCATCTTCTATTTTATGTAATATAGTAGAAGCCCTGATCTCGTCATTTTCGCTATATTTTGTCATGCAATAGTTTGAACCAATTGCAGGAGATCTGTTATCTTTATATATTTTAAAGGTATTACAAAACGCATCAACATTTCTTGAACGATTACCATTTTTAGAGATTGCCTCGAAGAACGCCCCATACACTTGCATTAAAGCAATACGTGCGACATTATCCATATAAATCAGTTCTTTCCCACCTAAAAATAATCGGTCAAGATTTTTGCAAGCTGGATCACACTCTGGAAATATTTTCTGCAGCATATGTATTGCTATTTTTATAATATAGGGATCATCTATCAAATACTCATGTACAAATACTATCCTGAATTTTTCTTCTGCTTCTGATGAACTGAAAGTATGATAGGCAAAAGAAATATTCAATCCAATCAGTTCGCATCTTTCTTTTATCATTTGAAAAGTTGTCCCATGATCAAAGTCTAATACTAAAAGCTGCATTGCCACACAGTTGTCTGCCTTAATTCCGCCAGTTAAACATCCAGGAGTAAATGAACGCCCCTTATTACCCACCATATCAGCAAACTCAGCTAAGTCTATCCGATACCAATTATTTGCCATTCTTTTTCTTATTTTTATTATTTCACGCTTAACTGGTTTTTGATAGTATCCTATATTGTCCACATTCACCTGTATTATCATATAATTCACCCCTGATTTCATTTGGAATTATATGTCTGTTTTGTTATCTATTAATTTATAATGCTATCAATGATTTTATATCGTTATATTATCTCATTATTTCTTATTTCTCTTTATATATGCATTTGTATGAGAAATATAAATCATCAATTACTATCCTGATCTTATCAAAAAACAGTACTAACATTGAAATAAATAACGGTAATAGCAGGAGGACTGATATAATGCCAAACGAACTGTCAGATGATTTAATAACATTAGAAGAGTTTGAGAAGCTTTTAAAAATAGGACACTCTACTGCATATCGGCTTCTGAATTCTGGAGAAATTAAAGCTTTCAAAATAGGCCGTTGTTGGAAAATACCAAAAGCAGCTGTTTCAGAATATATTTCCAGAAAAAGTAAGCTGATTTTATAAACATCATGATAATCCCCATGGAGCCTGAGGCTCCATGGGGATTATCAATTGTGCATTCTTAATAGACAACGCTACATTCAATTTTTTTATAAATCATAATTCTCATTTTTATTCTTTGACAAATATGGGTTATCAACTGCCTCCTTCATTAACAGTAGTCCCATAGAAAGACCCAACCTGAAAAACTCCATGCACATGATGTCCTGAGTATCTGTTAAGCAATCACAGATTTTATCAATTTTTGCATAATCTTCTTTACTGAGATTTTCTTCCAGTTCCGATATTAGTTGATCCACTTTCCTATTTGCCTCTCTGTAACCCTTATCTGCCGGTAATACCTGCTCGGACGGATAGATTTTGCCATTATACAGTTCTTCCATAATACTCATTGAAGCAACCTCCTTTTTGATTTTTAAATTTGGGCAGCGGTTCAAAACAGCAGGACGCAAATTGCTCTTGTATTTTGCCGCTCTGAATTGCTGATCGAGTGGGAGGCGGCTTGTCACCTCTTACTCGCACGCGCGGGCCAGATGCGGCTTTAGCCGCAAAACTCCCTGCCCGACCCTGCGCATAATAACAAAGGCCAGGCATTAAGCCTGACCCTATGTCCTGATTATCTGGTTTTCCAATGTAAATGCTTCACTAACTACCTCTTACGTTTAAATTCCATCCCTTCATAAATTCTTATCGGATTTCCCCTCACCAGCTGATTCTTCTCACTCCAGGCTTTGTGCGCCTGCTTTGCCGTCTCTGTCGACCGCATATCGGCAAGAATCGCGTTCATCTTTCGAAATGCATCCTGCTTATTCTGGTATTGGCTTCTCTGCGATGTCGATGTAACCGCAATGCCCGTGGGGATATGTATCAGGCGCACTCCGGTTTCAACCTTATTTACATTCTGCCCACCCTTGCCGCCAGAGCGGAAACTTTCAAAGCGGATATCCTGCTCACTGCATATATTCTGCACCTCCGGAACAATACTCACATCAATAAACCAATTCTTCCTGTCATGATGAGGTCTGAACGGCGATTTGCAAATCCACTGTACAGAACCGTCCAGCTCAGTCAAATCTGCCTCTGTCGATAACAAGACGGACGTATATAACCCACTATGTCTCGACCTGTGGCTCGACAATAATTCAATGTCAGGAAATTCCTTGCATAGAGCTTCGTATAATTTGCCGACCGCAAGCTCGCATTCCGCAGGACCCTGACCGGAGCTTATCTGTATAATCATCTTCTTATCACCTCGTTTCAGTCATATGTTTTCTACTGTATATGACCACTGTACGTCACTACTCATTACTGCCAGCCTTGAAATTATAGACTGGCTTTAAAATCTGCTGAATCTCCACTGTATCCGAAATCGCTCCGGCAATCTCTGATATGCCCCGATATGCGAACGGTGCTTCATCCAGCGTATCCTTACCGATACAGCTGCTGTAAATACCCTTCATCTCTTTCTTGTAATTTGACACCGTATAATGATTCTGCACATCTGCACGTTTCAGAATGCGTCCGGAACCGTGCGGAGCTGAATCATTCCAGTCGGGGTTGCCTTTCCCAATGCCAAGAATAACACCATCACGCATATTAATCGGAATAATCACTTTCTCTCCGGATTTTGCGGAAATCGCACCTTTGCGCAGCATCTTGTAATCTGTGCCGATCTCGATATAATTGTGGACGCAAGAGAATTCTTCCTCCACTTTGAGTTTCATTCCCTTTATCAGCTCGTCCAACATAGCAGCGCGGTTCTGTGAAGCAAAGCTCTGTACCACACACTGATCGTGGAGATAGTCTTCCATCAGCGAACCTTCCAGATAGGTCAGTTCATATGGAATATCAACTTCCTGTTCTTTCAGAATACGCTGTCCCTGATTCAGATAATACTCCGCAACCTCCTTTCCAAGATGCCGGCTTCCGCTATGGATTACAACATAGAGACTGCCGTCCTCCCCACGGTCAGCTTCGATAAAATGATTGCCGCCTCCAAGAGACCCCATACTCCGCATAATTCTGTCCAGACTAATATGTCTGTAACACTTCAACTCCTCAAAGGGAAAGCTCTCCGCAAAGCGGTGAGGCTTACTGCGAATATGGAATCCAGACGGAATCCGCTCCCGAATCACTGTATCCAGTTTCTGATATTCCAGTTTTCTCTGTTTCAGCCTCGCTATGGTAATGCCGCAGCCGATATCAATCCCGACAATGTTCGGCAGTACCATATCGTTTACCGTCATAGTTAAACCAATCGGCCCAACCTTACCCGGATGTACATCCGGCATCAGACGGATAACACTTCCTTCCGCTCCCTTCTGATCACAGATCAGCTTCACCTGTGCCAGTGCATAATCCTCTACATTATCCGTAAATATTTTTGCTTTCGCATAACGACCTTCTATCTTTTTCATCTGATATCTTCCTTTCCTTGCGGCTAATAGTTGATACTCATTCACCCGGATTGATTGCTGTGAACGTCTCCGCAGACGTAGAAAGGCCCGAACACAACGGTTCAGGCCCTTCCATTTCTACATCATAATATGCTTCATTTTTCCTTAAATCTCCGTAACTCTGCAGAAATCTTTTGAAAAATGGTTCAAAATTGGTTCAAAATCCTGTTTTTTGGTTCAGAGAATATGCCGCGAACCCGCATAAATGCTGAATTCTTTTAATTCGTGCTTCTCATTGTCGGGAACAGCAGAACATCTCTTATTGCAGGAGAGTCCGTAAGCAGCATCACCATCCGGTCAATACCGAAGCCGATGCCGCCTGTGGGGGGCATGCCGAGCTCCAGGGCGTAGAGAAAGTCTTCATCAGTCGTGTTGGCTTCCTCGTTGCCAAGAGCGAGCAGCTCTTCCTGCGCCTTGAAACGCTCGCGCTGGTCGATCGGATCGTTGAGCTCGGAGTATGCGTTGGCCATCTCCCAGCCATTCATGAAGAACTCGAAGCGTTCTACATAGTCCGGATTTTCCGGCTTTTTCTTGGTGAGCGGTGAGATCTCGATCGGGTGATCCATCACAAAAGTTGGCTGAATCAGATGTTTTTCGACGAATTCTTCAAAGAACAAGTTCAGGATGTCGCCTTTTTTGTGATGCTTTTCGAATGCCAGGTGGTGCTCACTTGCCGCCGCCTGGGCTTCTTCAAGGCTATGAATCTCGTTAAAATCTACACCTGCGTATTTTTTCACGGCATCTACCATGGTGATGCGTTCAAAAGGCTTTCCGAGATCCATCTCCGTGCCCTGATAGGTGATCGTGGTGGTGCCAAGTACCTCCTGAGCTACATGGCGGTACAGATTTTCGGTCAGATCCATCATACCATGATAGTCCGTGAAAGCCTGATAAAGCTCCATCAGGGTAAACTCCGGATTGTGCCGGGTGTCCAGTCCTTCGTTGCGGAAGACGCGTCCGATCTCATAAACACGTTCCATGCCGCCGACGATCAGACGTTTCAGATAAAGCTCCAGAGAAATGCGAAGCTTTACGTCCTCGTCCAGCGCGTTATAGTGTGTGGTAAATGGCCGCGCAGCGGCTCCGCCCGCATTCGCTACGAGCATCGGAGTCTCAACTTCAAGGAACCCCTGTCCGTCAAGATAGCGGCGGATCGCACTGATAATCCTTGAGCGCTTTACGAAGGTGTCCTTTACCTCCTGGTTCATGATCAGGTCAATATAGCGCTGACGGTAACGTGTGTCCGTGTTGGTCAGTCCGTGATATTTCTCCGGAAGGATCTGCAAGCTCTTGGAAAGCAAGAGTACTTTCGTCGCGTGGATGGAGACTTCTCCGGTCTTGGTCTTAAAAACCGTGCCTTCCAGGCCGACGATATCGCCGATGTCCATCTTTTTGAAGGCCTTATACTCCTCCTCACCGACCGCGTCGCGGGCGACATAGGCCTGAATGCTTCCCTGCAGATCCTGCACGTTGCAGAAGGAGGCTTTTCCCATAACCCGTTTTGACATCAGACGACCTGCCACGCTGACATTTTTTCCCTCAAGCTGTTCAAAATGATCTGTGATCTCTTTGCTGTGACTGGTTACGTCGTATTTGCGGATCTGAAACGGATCATTTCCGCCTTCCTGCAATTCCTTCAGCTTGTCACGGCGTACCTTCAGCAGCTGTTTTGTGTCTACGGTCTTCTGTTCTGCCACTTTGCTCTGCCTCCTTAATGTTATTTTCTGATATTCCTGTGATTTCAATCATGCTCTGGATCCCGCAGGCAATCCTGCCTGGCACAATCCGGCCTGAGTGTTTCTTCCTGCTCTGTTTCCACAATTGTCACGGATAATTTTCCGGTAGCTTCTCCGATAGTTCCTTCAGGAATTTTTATCGTCCCTGCTGCATGCTCATGCGGTACGCTCAATACCAAGTATCTTGTACTCTGCAATGCCTGCCTGGGTCTCTACAGCGATCGTTTCACCGATGGTATGTCCGATCAGGGCTTTGCCTACCGGGGACTCATTGGAAATCTTACCCTGCAGGCTGTTTGCCTCGGAGGAACCAACGATGCAATACTCCACTTCCTCTTCGAATTCCTCGTCGTAAAGCCGCACAGTGCATCCGACATTGATCTTGCCGGCCTCGAAATCGTCTTCAACTACAACCTCCGCGTTTTTCAGAAGCTTGCCGATCTCCTCGATCCGAGCCTCAATATCACGCTGTTCATCCATCGCCGCGTCATACTCCGCGTTCTCTGAGATATCGCCCTGCTCTCTGGCTTCCTTGATCTTCTCAGCGACTGCCTTGCGGCGGACAACTTTAAGCTCATGCAGTTCTTCTTCGAGCTTACGCAGGCCCGCGTAGGTCATTAGATTCTTCTTTTCTTCTACATTTTCCATTACAATTCACCTTCCATGATCTGTGGTAAGGAAGTGTGCCGCGTGCTTGTGGCACGCGCCATGCACCGACCATAACTATGACAAGCGCGGGCATCATCCGCCGGAACTTTTCTTCCGTACCTATCATGCCTGCGCTTCACAATTAATGTATTGTAATGGATTGCCCCCGCTTTGTCAAGAAAATATAATTTTTTATTTTGACAAAAAATATAATGATTTGACTCATCCAAATCCCTGGTTTATCAGCTGTTCCAGTTCGGAATACGTTTCTGCCTGATTGACGGCAGCGCGCAGTCTGGATGAATTAGGAAATCCGGCCGTGTACCAGGAAATATGCGCGCGCATCTCCCGGATCCCGGTATACTCTCCTTTGAAAGCGACCTCCATCTGCGCGTGGCGAAGCATCATAGCCTTTACCTCCTGGGAGGATGGCGGCGGAAGCAGTGTTCCATCTGCCAGATAGGCCCGTATCTGGCGAAACAGCCAGGGATTTCCTTTTGCCGCCCTGCCGACCATCACCCCATCGCAGCCCGTCTCGTCAAGCATGCGTTTCGCAGCCTGAACGGAATCCACGTCTCCATTTCCGATCACCGGTATTTTTACCGCTTCCTTCACCTGGCGGATAATCTCCCAGTCCGCCCTGCCCGAATAATATTGCTCTCTGGTGCGCCCGTGGACGGCGATCGCCGCAGCACCGGAGGCTTCCGCAATCCGGGCGATCTCGACCGCGTTGACTTCGTCTTCTGTAAAGCCTTTGCGGATCTTGACAGTCATCGGCTTGTGAATTCTGCGCGCAGTCTTAGTGATAATTTCCTCCACCAGCTTCGGAGAACGCATCAGTGCGGAACCTTCGCCATTTTTCGTTACCTTCGGCACAGGACAGCCCATATTAAAATCCAGGATATCAAAAGGTTCTTCTTCTATGGCTGCCGCCATCTCGCTGATAATATCCGGATCAGAGCCAAACAATTGTACGGATACCGGGTGTTCTTCTGGCGAAACAGCCATCAGCACGCTGGTATTCCTGTTGTGATAGTAGATCGCCTTCGCGCTCACCATCTCTGTGCATACCAGTCCTACACCCTGTTCCCGGCATAACAGCCGAAATGGCAGGTCGGTAACCCCTGCCATAGGCGCAAGTATGATATTGTTATCTAATGACACGTTTCCGATTTTCATTCGTTTCCCTCTATCTTGCCGTCTACCCTGCCCGGCAGTCTCCTTGGCAGCATACAGCAAAAAACAAAACCGTGATGTCTTCCGCAAACGCTTTGCTTCTATCATGTAAAAATCGCGGATTCATTCTGCTTTCGGAATATCCTCCGGTTTGATTTTTCCGGTCAGGATTTTATAGTAGAGCTCCAGAGAACGCAGAAGATCCGCCTTAGTCCGACGCAGCTCCTTAATTTTCAAAGCACAGCCGATCTCATCATAAGAAAAATCATCTTCCCGCGCCTCAGTGCAAAATTGCAGAGAACCATTCCCGTCAAATTCGAGCAGAAAAACTCCGCCGATGTCCTCGGTAAAAAGGACGCACATGATCTGCAGCTCCTCGCGAATCTGTTCCGGCAGGTTTTGAAATGCTTCATTCAGATAATATTTCTGCTCGTAAGCACTCGCCCCGCAGAGCACGACAGAAGCGCCTGTCTGAGAGGAAATATCTTTCTTTTTTTCCATATGTATCTACTTCCTTTTCCCGCAAATCAGCAAAACAGGCAGCCAGGTATGTCTGCCCATTCGTACAGGCACAGATGTCCGTCGATTGCCATGTTGTTTTCATTCTCATTCTTTCCGGTCAAACGTATCCGTAAATCCCGCGTACAGACACTTCTCCGGCAAAAACCGCTTCTGCGCTCCCATCATCCCGGCGAACCAGCAGTTCCCCTTTGGGATTGATGCCTTCGGAAATACCCTCAAACTCATTTCCGGGAGCAAGAACCCGGACTCTCCCGCCTTTTCCGGCCAGAATCGTGTTGTATTCGTCCATTAGAAGTGAATAGTCCTGTGTTTTCATAAAGCGGCTGTAGTAAAGTTCAAATTTTCTCATACAAGCCGCGATCAGTCTGGCCCGGTCTGGTTTGTTTCCCATCAAAGTATGCAGAGAAACAGCTGTTTTTTCCAGTTCAGGCGGAAACTGATGAATCCCGGTGTTGATGCCGATACCGATGACTACATAATTGATGTAGTCAACCTCGCAGCTCATCTCGGTGAGGATTCCGCAGATTTTTTTCCCTTCCGCGACCACGTCATTGGGCCATTTAATGCCAGCCTCCACACCGCAGACATCGCGGCAGGCCGCTGCGACTGCCATTCCCATCACAAGTGTCAGCATCGGCGCCCGATCAGGATGAAGGTCCGTCCCCGGGCGCAGCAACAGACTCATTGCGATCGCGGTGCCAGAGGGCGTCATCCAGCTGCGCCCGCGCCGCCCTTTTCCCTGCGTCTGTTCTTCGGCGACAACCAGCAGGCCATTGCCTGCTCCCTGCTCAGCCTGGCGCTTTGCCTCACTGTTTGTCGAATCGATTTGCTCAAAAAAGCAGACCGTCCTGGCGGCCCACTGCGTATGCAGCCGACTCGTAATCTCTTCTGCGGTAATACAGTCCGGACGCTGCAGGATCCGGTAGCCCCTGCCTGCCACGGACTCAATCTCATATCCGTCTTCTTTGAGCTGATTGATCACCTTCCAGATGGCTGTACGCGAAACGCCAAGCTCTTTGCAGAGTGCCTGTCCGGACACATATTCTCCATTCTCGCCCAGCAAAGACAATATTTTTTCTTTCATAGCCAATCCTTCCGACTTCATACAGGGAGTTCCCTGTTCTTTTCAAAACAATATAAAATAAACAATTGCCACTGCTTCTCCTAAAAGCAGCAGCAAAGAAAGTCCTGTGACAAACATGTTCCTTCGTACCAGGGACACCAGGCAGACAGCCAGATTCATAAGAATCCCCAGCAGCTGAATAAAACTCAGCACCCAGAAATTCTGCAGAAATCCGCTCATAAAGAAGATACTCAGCGCGATAAGCAAAACTGCGGTTACGCTTCCAAACCATTCGCCTCTGCGGATATCCGCCTCTTCTATTTTAATGTCGGCTTTTCTCCTGCTTTTTCGCATGGTATCCCTCTTATTCTTTACCTTCTGTGCCGGAATGACGATAACACCTTTACACGGCAGCCAGGCAGCGAAGTACCTACGCATACATTCTGGTCACAACGGCACACAAGTATTTACGAAAGTGTCGCCGCAATGACTGCCTTGATCGTATGCATGCGGTTTTCCGCCTCGTCAAATACAACGGACTGAGGCGACTCAAACACTTCATCTGTCACTTCCATCTCAGTCAGGCCGAATTTCTCATAAACCTGCCGTCCGATCGTCGTCTTCAAATCGTGGAAAGCGGGCAGACAATGCATGAAGATCGCGTCCTTTTTCGCCAGTGAAAGTACCTTTGCGTTGACCTGATAGGGCAGAAGAGCCTGTATCCGCTCTGCCCAGACTTCGTCAGGCTCGCCCATGGATACCCAGACGTCCGTATAAAGGATATCCGCGTCCACGGCGCCCTGCTCCACGGAATCAGTCAGCGTCACCGAGCCGCCGCTTTCTGATGCGTAGGTCTGACACAATGCGACAAGCTCCGGATTTGGAAAATATTCCTTCGCTGTGCAGGCTATGAAATGCATGCCCATCTTTGCGCAGCCGATCATCAAAGAATTTCCCATATTGTAGCGGGCATCGCCAAAATAAGCAAACTTTTTGCCCTTCAGCTCCCCTAAATGCTCACGCACGGTAAGCAGATCCGCAAGAATCTGAGTCGGATGATACTCATTTGTCAGGCCGTTCCATACCGGAACCCCTGCATATTTCGCAAGCTCTTCAACGATCTCCTGGCCGTAGCCGCGGTACTCGATACCGTCAAACATCCTCCCCAGCACACGGGCCGTGTCGCGGATGCTCTCCTTTTTGCCGATCTGGGAGCCTGACGGATCCAGATAAGTCACATGTGCCCCCAGGTCATGAGAAGCCACCTCAAAGGAGCAGCGGGTGCGGGTGCTGGTTTTTTCAAAGATCAGCGCAATATTTTTCCCGGCAAGCGGCTGTTCTACTACTCCCGCCTTTTTCTTCGCTTTCAATTCTGCCGCCAGATCCAGCAGATACTCGATCTCCTGCGGTGTATAATCCTTTAGTGTCAGAAAATTTCTGCCTGTTAAGTTCATGATTACTCGTCCTCTTTCCTTACCACCAGCGCACCTGCCCATTGCCGAAGGCAATTTCACTGCAGGCGCGCTCTCGTTCTGTCACGAAAAAACTTCGTGTGTGTACTCTCTTAGTTTTGCATACCGGGACAGACATCATACCTGTCTACGGGTCCGATATATGATATCTTTATCTGGCAGTGCCGCACAATATTTCCTCGTACTGATCGCCTTAAAATCCACAAGGATGTCCTGCACTGCATTCAGTTCAACTCTTCGCGACTTCCACAGCCGCTGTAACCAGTCCGGCAACATTCTGCAGATCCGACGGGATAATAATCTTCGTTGCCTGGCCGTCTGCAACCTTCTCAAGTGCCTCAAAGCTCTTAAGCGTCAGCACAGCCTGGTCTGCTTCCGCCTCCCGGATCAGCCGGATGCCCTCTGCCTTTGCCTGATTGATCTTCAGAATCGCCTCTGCCTCACCTTCGGCTTCGCGGATCATTTTTTCCTTCTGCGCCTCCGCGCGGAGGATCGCTGCCTGCTTTTCTGCCTCCGCGTCCAGGATTGCCGACTGCTTCTGTCCCTCGGCTACAAGGATAGAGGATTTCTTTTCACCCTCGGCTTTCAGGATCGCCTCACGGCGCTCACGCTCGGCCTTCATCTGCTTCTCCATCGCGTCAATGATCTGTGACGGCGGCAGGATGTTTTTCAGCTCAACCCGGTTGACTTTGATGCCCCAGGGGTCTGTCGCCACGTCCAGTGTCGCGCGCATCTGTGTATTGATCACCTCACGCGAGGTCAGCGTCTGATCCAGCTCCATATCGCCGATGATGTTTCTCAGCGTTGTAGCGGTCAGGTTTTCAATCGCCATGATCGGATTTTCCACGCCGTAGGCGTAGAGCTTCGGATCTGTGATCTGGAAAAATACAACCGTATCGATCTGCATGGTAACATTATCCTTGGTAATCACCGGCTGCGGGTCAAAGTCCACAACCTGCTCCTTTAAATTCACACGTCTGGCCACGCGGTCGATGAACGGCACTTTAAAATGCAGTCCCACATCCCAGGTCGCCTGATAGCCTCCCAGACGCTCCAGGACAATCGCCTGTGCCTGCGGTACAATTTTGATGCAGGACGCGAGAATCCATAGTGCTACCAAAATCAAAATAATTACTAAAACCGTTCCGATGCCAAAGCTTACCCAGCTGCTGTTTCCATTCACCATTTTTAAACCTCCTTTACGATCAGCTTTACCCCGCTGATTTCTTCAATCATAACATTTTTCCCTGTTTCAATGACTCCTGACTCTTCCGCCGCGCGCGCCGTCCAGTACTGTCCGTGCACCTGCACCTGTCCGGCAGCTGCCAGATTGTCAATTTTCTCTGTGACCACTGCCCTCTCTCCGATCAGGCTCTGCACATTCGTCCGCGTCCGGTCCCGGTTCAGCCAGCGGGCAGCGACTGGCCTGGTAAATACCAACAGCAGCACCGATACCAGGCAGAATGCAGCGGCCTGCACAGCCGGACTCATCCGCAAAATTGCCAGAATAAACGCGACCAGTGCGCCCCCGGCGAACCAGATCGTCGTAAGTCCCAGAGTGATAGCCTCAATCAGCAGCAAAAGCACCAGCAAAGCCAGCCAGAGAAAAGCCTGCATACCAATTGCCATAGGAATCCCTCCATTCCGGCGGTTCCATCCGCCTGGTCAAATCCGGTACATGTGTCTTTGCCGCACATATAGCCGGCGCCAAAATGTGTAACGCACAGATATCCCGAAAACGCTCATCTGCTATCCTCATGGTAATAGATTTGAGCCGAAATTTCAAGGGAAATTGTTGTAAAATTAAAAAGACAACGGTTACGCTTTCGAAAGCCTGTCCGGACCAACGCCAGCATCACACCTGTCCCGGCATTACAAACTGGCTGTTATAAAGATTCGCATAGAAACCGGCTTTTTCAAGAAGCTCCTGATGCGTCCCCTGTTCGATGATATGGCCGTCCTTCATGACCAGAATCACGTCCGCGTTCTGAATGGTAGAGAGTCGGTGCGCCACAATGAAGCTGGTACGGCCCTGCATCATCTTCTGGAAGGCCTGCTGGATGCGGATTTCCGTACGGGTATCGATGGAGGAGGTCGCCTCATCGAGAATCAGCATCGGCGGCAGAGTCAGCATCACGCGGGCGATGCACAGCAGCTGCTTCTGTCCCTGGGAGAGATTGCCGCCGTTTTCGCCGATCACGGTGTCATAGCCCTGGGGGAGCCTGCGGATAAAGCTGTGTGCATGGGAATCCTTCGCTGCCTGAATAATCTCCTCTTCCGTCGCGTCCGGACGCCCCATGGCGATATTTTCCCGGATGGTGCCCGCCCGCAGCCAGGTATCCTGCAGCACCATTCCGTAGGCGCTGCGCAGGTCAGAGCGTTTGAGGCTGCGGATATCTCTTTCTTCAATAGAAATGCTTCCTCCGTCCACGTCATAAAACCGCATCAGCAGGTTGATCATGGTTGTCTTGCCGCAGCCGGTCGGGCCGACGATCGCAACCCGCTGCCCCGGATGCACGGCGAGATTAAAGTTCTCAATCAAAGGCGCTTCTTTTGAATAGGAAAAGCTCACATGATCCAGAGTGACTGCACCCGGATCGGACGGCAGCTCCTTTGCCGGAGCGGCGTCCGGCTTTTCTGCCTGGGCATCAATCAGTTCAAAAATCCGGCCCGCACAGGCAATCGCGTTCTGCAGCTCCGTCACCACGCCGGAGATCTCGTTAAATGGCTTGGTGTACTGGTTCGCGTAGGATAAAAATGCGGAGAGCTGTCCGACACTCATCAGACCGCCCACCACTGAAAGTGCGCCTGTCAGGCCGACTCCGGTATAGACCAGGCTGTTGACAAAGCGTGTGCACGGGTTGGTGAGCGAGGAGAAAAAGATCGCGCGCAGAGAATACTGGGAAAGCCGGGCGTTTACCTCGTTAAACTGCTCCTGCACGCGCGCCTCCTGCCCATAGGCCTGCACGACCTTCTGATTTCCGATCATCTCGTCAATCAGTGCGGTCTGTTCCCCGCGCGTCTCAGACTGTTTGCGGAACATCGAATAGGTCCGCTTCGCAATAAAATTCGCCACCAGCAAAGACACCGGAGTCAGTATGACCACCACCAGTGTGATACGCACATTCACCGAAAGCATGAAAAACAGGGTGCCCACGATCGTCACGACGCCGGTAAACAGCTGGGTAAAACCCATCAGCAATCCGTCGGAAAACTGGTCGACATCCGCGATGACACGGCTGACCATCTCTCCGGAGGAATGCGTATCCAGATACCCCAGCGGCAGAATTTCGATCTTTCGAAAGGCCTGCTGACGTACCTCGCTCGAAACGCGGTAGACGATCCGGTTATTAAAAATATTCATCAGCCACTGCGCCAGCGCTGTGAAAAGAATTGCGGCCGCCATTTTATGCATGATCCCAAAAATTGCTTCAAAATCCACCTCGCCAGGACCGATGATGAGATCCACAATCTGACCGGTCAGCACCGGCAGATAAAGCGTCAGCACGACCGAAATCACCGCCATGATCAGAGAAAGCAGTACAATCGGCGCATGCGGCCGGATACACTGCAGCACTCGCTTTAATACTTCTGCCTGCCCACTTTTCTTTTTCATGCCAACACCCCCTTATCAGCCGTCTCTGTCTTCGGAAACTGCGAATAATGCGTTTCCTGGTACACTTCACAGGACGCAAGCAGTTCTTTGTGCGTACCAATGCCTGCCACATGTCCATCCTCCAGTACAATGATCTTGTCCGCGTGAGCAATGGACGAGGTGCGCTGTGAAACGATGAATACCGTCAGGTCTCCTTTTTCGTTCAGCCTGCGGATCGCCCCGCGCAGCCTCGCGTCGGTCGCAAAATCCAGAGCGGAAGCACTGTCGTCCAGAATCAGGATTTCCGGATGGCGCACCAGCGCGCGCGCAATCGTCAGACGCTGCTTCTGACCGCCGGAGAAATTGCGCCCTTCCTGCTCCACCGCCGCGTCCAGACCTCGAAGGAGCGCAGTGTCATCCTGCCCTTTCGAATGAGCGACTTCTTCGAGTCCCTTTGAAAGTACTACATCCTCCGCCTGAGCAGCGCGGACCGCCTCAATAAGATCCTCATCGGTCGCGTCCTCATTCCCCCAGAGCAGATTGCTGCGGATAGTGCCCTTAAACAGCACTGGCTTCTGCATCACAATGCCGACCTTCCTGCGCAGCTCCTCCAGCGGATATTCACGCACATCCCTGCCGTCAACCTTCACACTGCCGGAACGCACATCATAAAAGCGGGGAATCAGGCTGACCAGTGAGGTTTTCCCGGAACCGGTCCCGCCGATGATGCCGATCGTCTCTCCCCGGTGCGCAGCAAAGGTCAAGTCGCTTAAAGCATCTGCGCCCGCGCTGCGATAGCTGAAGTTCACATGGTCGAAGGCGACCACGGCGTTTTCTCTGTCCTCATCCGATTTATCTGGAAAGTCCGCAAAGCCTTTCTGTGAAAGCCTTCCAGCGCCTGTCTGCGTCTCTGATTTTGATGCCGCATCCTGCTCCGGTGTCTCCATCCCGGCCGGCACCTCCAGCACGCTCTGGATCCGATTGCCGCAGGCAATCGCCTTGGTCACGGTGATGATCAGGTTGGCCAGCTTCACCAGCTCCACCAGGATCTGCGACATATAATTGACCAGCGCCACGACGCTGCCCTGCGTGATCAGTCCGGAGTCTACCCGTGAAGCACCAACATACAAAAGCACGACCAGCCCCATATTGATCACCACGTAGGTCATCGGGTTCATCATCGCCGAAATACGCCCGGAGAGCAGCTGAGCTTTCACCAGCAGCTCATTCTTTCCTTCAAAGTCTCTGACCTCCTCTGGTTCCCTGCAAAAGGCCCGGATCACACGCACACCCAGCAGATTTTCGCGGGTCAGGCGCACCACCGCGTCGAGGCGTTCCTGTACGCGCCGGTACATCGGGATACTGATCAGCATGATGCCAAAGACAATCACACAAAGAATCGGGATGACCACAACAAATACAAACGCCGCCTTCACATCAATCGTAAATGCCATGGCCATTGCGCCGAATACAATAAACGGAGAGCGCAGAAACAGCCGCAAAAACAGATTCACGCCTGACTGCACCTGATTGATATCACTCGTCATCCGCGTAATCAGCGTGGACGTGCCGATATCATCCTGTTCCGTGAAGGAAAGCGACTGTACATGCGCAAACAATACCTCACGCAGCTTTGCGGAAAATCCGACCGCCGCCTTCGCAGAAAAATACTGAGCCGTAACCGCGCATACCAGACCGATCACGCCCAGCGCAACCATCAGCAGACACATGCGCAGAATATAAGCCGTGTCCTGATTCTTAATGCCCACGTCGATGATGCGTGCCATCACCAGTGGCACCAGCAGCTCAAAGGAAGCCTCCAGCAGCTTAAAAAGCGGCGCGCAGAAGGATTCCTTTCTGTAAGCTTTCATATATTTCAATAATTTCCACATTCCACAATTCCTCCCGGAAATTCGCAGCCATTTCTGCAGTAATTCCTCCCGAAAACCCGCGGCCGAGTCTGCAGTTCATCCAATGTTTGTCCCATGGCTGATATCTCCACGTTTATGCCAGTTCTGTTCTCAGCAGGTCTGCTTATATCTCATCCGCAGCCAACGCCGGCATTCATAATTCATCTGCATCTGGCAGCTATCATTCTTTGTAACTCATGTCTCATCCGCCTGCCATCCCTTACACAAATCCACCCAGGTACGGCTGCCAGAAAACCGCTCCAGCTCCTCCATCGTCACCTCAATGGCGCTGTTCGAGCTTCCGGCGGCCGGGAACACTGTCTCAAACCGTTTCAGTGAAACATCCAGAAAAATCTCCGTCCCCTCTTTCACGCCAAACGGGCAGACGCCGCCGATGGCGTGTCCGATCAGCTCCGTCACCTGTTCGCCCTTTAGCATTTTCGCCTTTGTATGAAAATAATGCTTGTACTTGCTGTTATCTACCTTCGCGTCTCCTGCAGCAACAATCAAAATTGCATGATTTGATTCATCCTTATCCGGTACCAGAAAGGACAATGTCTTTGCAATCCGCGCGGGCTCACAGCCCACGGCCTCCGCCGCCAGCTCAACGGTCGCGCTCGACACCGGAAATTCCAGAATCCGATCCTGCACGTTCCATTTCTTTAAGTGCTCTCTTACAATCTCTATCGACATAATCAACTATTCCTCCTGCAGCCCATTTTACCCTGAGCAATCCATATGTTACCATTTTAGCAAATTACTGTCAACGTGGAACTGTCCAGTTCCAGGGTTGATTCTATTCTCAAATGAACAGAGCAGGTAATGGAGAAGTCTCCAACCTGCCCTAAAAAACAAGTGCATTTGTTTCACATGAACCACGCATCTAAAACTGGATGAATTCATTATTACTCTTTGAACCGCATAAATTACCATATTTAAGCAGAACAATCACTTAAACCACTGCCTCGATCAGTATCCGATCTCCCAAAACTAATTCCGTTATCCCAATTGTTTTCTTTTTATTAAAGTTAAAGCTGAGCATATAGCCTTTCTTCAGATGGAAATGATCCAGATATTCGGCGAGCTGCGCTTCTCCGCGCTCATTATAGGCATTTCCTCGCCATATTTTACATTCGATTACGAATTGCTCTCCATGATAGTCGATTACCAGGTCAGTTCGCTCACGGTTGCGGGTCTCTGCTTCCACGTAGCAGTGACCCTCTCCGTTGATGATGGGCTTTAGAAACAGCATAAAATAGCGTCTTCCGACATCCTCAAGGAAGGTTTCATCCTGATCGCCATACAGATCGTCAAAGCTCTCCACGAATCGCTCCAAAATCCGCCGGACATTCAGGTGGCCGCCTGTGACAAACTGATTCTTTTCCCGCAGGGCAGCATCATAAATTCCGCTGGTTTCGTACTCGTCGGACATGAACCAGTTATAAAGGACGGTTTCAAAAATCCGATTGTAAATGACAGCCATCCCATTTTCATTGCGGATAAAGCCGAACATGGCGGCGATTTCAATTGCATCATTCATCGCGGTAAACGGTACTGGCTTGCCGGTGAACAGCAGAGCATACAGTACATTTCGCAGCTTTGGATAATCTACCAGTTTCCCTTTCAGGGATAAAAACAGTGCGTTTGTTTCATTTTCCAGAAGCTTTACGGCCGCCAGCAGACCCTGACTGGTCCAGGCGTCCTGCTTATCTGAGAAATCATCTCGTCCGGCTATTGTTTCATCCATGAGCTTGCACAGCCTGGATACGAGGTAAGGATAACCGGAAGTATAGTCATAGATCAGTCCGGCTATTTTCCGAATATCCATATCCGTGTGCCAGTCAGACTCATAATCCTTTAGCATTCCGGCAATATCTGCAACAGAAAAACTCATATCGACATTAAAATCAGCAGCAATGTTCCAGGGGGAATTTGTCTTATGTTCTTCATCCGGGCGTATTTTTTGCCGGATGTTCCTGATATCATAGACGCCTGCGAGAATGACAGACCAGAAAGCGGGAACTCTCGGCCGTTTCAGATAGTATGCCCGCAGCTGAGAGAGAAAGTCGATAAATACCTGATTATTGGTTGCAGTATCAACCTCATCGATAATCAGGACAATCCTCTTATCTGACATACCGCACCATGACTTTATCACTCTGAAAAGCGCGTTAAGGGAGTGAGCCCTGGCCGTTTCCTCCGAGAAAGCCAGAAGCTGCTCTTCAATCTCTTCCGGAAAAGTTTCAACGGCATCCAACAGTTCACTCGAAAATGTAGCTACAAAACTTTGGTCATTTTCAAATGACGAGGTTCCCATGGTCTGAAAATCCAGGCTGATCACGGTATAATCATTTTTCAGGTAATCTGCTAACGCGTTCAATGTAGTCGTCTTGCCGAATTGTCTCGCCCGGTTAATCGTAAAATAATCGCCGTTGTCCACCATTTTTTTAACTACTTCCAGCCGCGACCGGATATCTACCATATAATGTACTTCCGGCCGACAGGCGCCGTTTACGTTGAAAATCTTTGTCAATTGTCTGCCCCCTTTCTTTTTAAACAGAGCATATTTCCTTTGGGGTAAAGTATAGCATACGCCTTTCCTTTTTGCCATATTTAATTTCCGGGTTGCAGGGTTGTTTCACGGCCTTTTCTTCCATCTTTTTCATCTGGCGTATCTATCAAAATTCTCATCGCGCCCAAGGCCGTGTGCATAAAAAACCCGGGTTGCAGACCCGGGCAAGCAAATATTCTTATTCAAATTATATCAATCTGATTCTATCATTCAAAAACTGCATCAATAGAAGGAGCAAAATAGTCAAAGAAATACTGAACACACTGATACAATAAATCAACATTTTCATCTTCGCTGATTTCAGTAATCCAACCGCCTTCTTCACCACCAGTTTTAGTCATGTCAAATGTATTAATGTATAATTTGTCATTACTCATATTAATATAGTACGTTTTTTCTCCATTCGAAAAAGACAAAACCATGTCTTCTGTCCATTCGAAGTCACCAAGATCAATTTCTTCCGCCTCAACCTCAGCAGCTTCAGTTGTAGCTTCAGTTATCACCTCAGTCTCCGTTGGTTCTTCCGCAAACGCCACAGAAGATGAGAGCAAAACAGTTCCCATAATAGATACAGCCAATAATCCGCTTAAACCCTTTTTTTAATTCTTCATTGTGTTTCCTCCCTTGTTTTTTCCTTATCTTATCTCACTTTGCCCCCCGTCAAGCCTTTTTTCAGAATAATCAAGCAAAAAATCATCACATCAGGCAAAAAGAAGGAACACGTTTTCACGCATTCCCCCTTTCTTTCGCACTGCCGCTCAGTTTATCGTTTCAACCCTGCTGCTCCTCGTAAATCTCCTTGAGCAGCGCCATCGTATTCGTAAAACTGATGTTGATCGGATACGTATCACTGCGGTAGGTATGCTCCAGGTAAAAGTAAATCTCACTCCCGTCGTTATAGTAAATATCCTCAAAGGAAACCGTTTTCAGGTCCTCCCGGTAGGCTTCCACCAGGTCGGAGAGTCTGGAGAGAGGCACCGATATGTCAATGGACAGGTAAGACTCAACGGACAGGTAGGAGTCAAAGTAATTAGCATCCGCCGCTGTCTCGGCATCTGCTTCCATCCCGGCATCCTCATTTTCGGCAGAATCTGTATCTGTCTCAGCAGCAACATCTACATCAGCCTCAGCATCCGACTCCTCCCCGGCATCCATATCCTCTGCCTCAGCAAACAAATCCTCCCCGGCAATCACCTCAGCCTCGGCAGCCAGGTCCTCCCCGGCATTCACCTCTGCCTCAGCAGCCGTGGCTGCGACATCATCCTCTCCTTCGAGCATCTGGATCTCATCGACTCCGTAAAACGAGACCCAAATACTGGATATTTTGCTCATCTGTTCCTCATTCCAGGAGCAGACTGCGAAATACTGATTGCGGAATTCCTCTTCATCGATCAGCGCATTCATCACTTCACAGTAAAGGTCTGTGTCCACCTGGTAGCGGCGGTAAACCTTCTTCCCGTTCTTCAGATAATATTTGATATAAACGCTGCTTCCATCAAAAGTCGCATAAGAAGAGCCATATTGTCGGACATTTTCCACGCCATTTTCTGCAAGCTCATAGATTCCTGCGAAATCTTCCCATTCCACCTGGTCCAGAAAGTCCTTCTCAGAGGTAGAGTAAACGATATCCCCATTTTCGTCATAGCTGACATAGGTACTATAGAATGGAGACGACACAGACATGGCCGCAACCTCATCCTCCGAGGGCAGATACGTATTGAAGCCCATCAGGTCAAACCGAAAGGTAAAAAAGATCGCGCAGGCAATCACAGCCGCTATGGCAAACTGCCACATATGGGAGAGCACCTGCCGGATATCTACACGGTAGATAAATTCAATCACCATACTCGCAAGCGCCCCGAACAGCAGGATAAATACTACCTCAAAGAAGACCGTCTCTGTCAGCTCGAACGCGATCAGTCCGGCTACCAGGGATACCGGCACCGTGACCATCACCTTGATGATCGGCTCCAGCACTCCAAAAGCAAGGGCAGAACCGGCCGCCTCCGTCCTGCGGATGCGGTAAAGCGCCAGGGCAATCAGCACCAGCACAACGGTAATGGCAATGACCTGGCAGAGATCTCCTGGCGTAGCCATCCTCCCGGTTGTGCCCCTCCCGCCATGTCCGGTGGAATACAGGCACCATGCCCAGGGAGAGGTAAACCGCAGCCAGGAATTGTCAAAACCATAGCTGCCGGTTTCCATTTGTGTGCTCAAAAACTCACTGGCCAGAGATTCCGCAAAAATCCTGCATACCGGAAGGTAAACCACAAAAGCGCCGATTGCCAGAAATGCGGTCAGCAGATTTCCTGCCAGCATCATTGCCAGCAGCGTCGCGGAATAGCTGCACAGATAA
Source organism: Clostridiales bacterium (assembly GCA_020859995.1). Lineage (GTDB taxonomy): Bacteria > Bacillota > Clostridia > Lachnospirales > Lachnospiraceae > Choladousia. The sequence continues at coordinate 22,143 of JAJBVE010000197.1, read as the reverse complement.
AACAGGATCCCCTGCCCGCTGGCAAGCATGATCTCCAGCGCAACCTCCCTGGTAAGCGCCCCATAAAACAGTCCGACAAACAGCACCAGAATCTGGCTGATCAGGTAAGATGGGACAAAGGTCAGAAAGCTGGCTAAATATTTCGCGGCAAACAGCTCTTCTCTTTTCAGAGAAAGACTGTGGTAAAAGTCCTGCTTTACCTGAGAAAAAATGTAGGAAAACGCGGCCAGCGCCCCGATGGCTCCCATGGCCAGAATCAGCAAGGTATTTTCCGGATGTCCCAGCCCGACATGCCGGGCAAACTGTTCCAGAGCACTGTATTCAGCTGTCCCGTTGCGTGTCAGCTGATTTTCCCGGATCGCCATGGACATCAGCGCGCGAAACGGCAGCACCAGCACAAAGGCCGTCATCTGCACTGCCAGCAGCCAGTTCAGCTGGCGCATTTCTTCCCGGACGAGCTTAGAAAACGAGATTTTTGATGTCATAACCCGCCACCTCCGTTTCACTGATAAAAATCTCCTCCAGGGTCAGCGGCAGAATCTCTGAAAACAGCGGCTGCCGCGCCTGGATTTTCCAGTCAATCTCATCATATGTGCCGCGCACCACAATCGTCAGAAGGGAGCCACGTTTCTCCTTCTGCAGCACCGTCAGATCCTGCAGCAATGCTTCTTCATCCGCCGCGTCCGGGATCACGCACTGAATCTTGTGAATGCCCAGCTTCATCTCATCGAGATCCTTTGCAAAAAGAATCCCGCCCTTGTGCAGCAGCCCGACAAAATCACAGATGTCCTCAATCTCCCGCAGACTGTGCGAAGCAATCACCGGTGTAAACTTCCGGCTCAGAATTTCCGACGCAAACAGGCTTTTGACCGTCTGGCGCATCACCGGGTCCAGCCCGTCAAAGGTCTCATCACAGAGCAGATACTCTGTATTCGCGCAGATCCCCAGCAATACGGACACCTGTTTTTTCATTCCTTTGGAAAAGGTCGAAAGCTTGCGTTTGGGATCCAGGTCAAATTTCCCCAGCAGGTCGTCAAACCGTCCGCTGTCAAATTTCGGATATACCGTCTGATAATAGTCTCTCATTACAACCGCCGTTGCATTCGGAAAAAACATCGCCACATCCGGGAGAAAGCAGATTTTCCTTTTCGCGAGCGGATTTTCCCAAACCGGGATATTGTCAATCTGCACCTGGCCTTCCTCCGCCTTCAGCACTCCCGCGATCACACGCAGCAGCGTGCTTTTCCCCGCTCCGTTTGTGCCGACCAGTCCGAAAATGCACCTTTCCCCAATCTGCGCGTCCACCCCGTTGAGCGCCACAATATCCCCGAAGCGCTTTGTCACATGCTCAATCTGTATCATACTTTGCCACCCCCGTTTCATAGAATTCTCTGGCCTTATCCAGAAAATCCTCACACGCGATATCCAGTTCCTTCCCCTGGTTCACCAGCTCATTCAGGCTGCGGAACACACTCTCCTGCTTCTTCTGTTTCATCAAAGCTCCGTTTCCCGACACAAAATTCCCCCGCCCCTTGACCGGGTAAATATAGCCCTGCTGCTCCAGCACACTGTAGGCCTTCTGGATTGTGTTCGGATTGATGGAGAGCTCCATCGCGAGGGAGCGCACCGACGGCATCTGGCTGTCCGGCTCTAAGACGCCGTTCACGATCAGATTTTCAAACCCCTCCACGACCTGTTCATAGATCGGGCGGCGGTTCTGCAAATCAATACCAATCATCGCTTCCCATCCTTTCCTGCTCATTTCCAGTACTTTCAAAACAGCCCCTGTTGACAGATTTCTGCGAAGGTATTATATAGTAGACAGGGGACGGTTCTGTTTTGACTGTACTAACCTTACTAATACACCTGGACGATATCATGAGAGCATTCGGCTGTCAACCGAGTTAAGGAAATCTTAAGTATAAAGATTTAAGAGTAATCGGATAGGGTAACGTCTTTCTCCCCTATCCGCCTGCGCCAGGCGCGAGCAGCTTTAGCTGCTAATATCCATTCGCGCCTGTGTGCATAAAAAAGGCTCTGACCACTCCTGTGATCAAAGCCTTTTAATAAATAATAATGGACCTGAAGGGATTCGAACCCTCGACCTCTCGGATGCGAACCGAACGCTCTCCCAGCTGAGCTACAAGCCCATATAAGTGGAAGTAAGGAGGCTCGAACTCCTGACCTTTCGCGTGTGAGGCGAACGCTCATCCCAGCTGAGCTATACTTCCTTCTGTTCTTTTGAATGCTGTTCTTTGTCGAACATTCTTCATTATACACATTTTTTTATAAATTTCAATAGCTAATTTAAAAAAGTTTTTTACCCGGCCTGTTTGGCCTTTTGACTTTCCTGATTCTATTCACAATGTCCTTTGCAATGCCCGCAGTCGCCGCCGCACTGGAAGGATTTTCCGGCTTTTTTATCTTTGATCATGCTCCTGATGATGAGTGCTACAATCACGATCAGGATTCCGCCAACAAGTAATGTACCCATATGATGTCCCCCTTCTTGATATCAATATGCATATCAGGGCGGAGCTAAGCTCCGCCCCTCACCACCTGCGCGTCTGCTCATTGCTGAAGACAGTTTAATTGCAGGTGTTCCTTAACTCAACTAATCACATTTTTTCACATCAAAATCTTCAGTTCGTCGCCCGTGCCATCTTGCCTGCCTTTGCCGTCTCTTTATTGGGATCCGGACGGAACAGCATATACAGGAACAACACTACCACCACGATTGCCACGATCGTGAAGATGCCGAAGCTGCATTCGCCTGTGGCAAGTCCCACGAGCTGATATACTACCAGAGATACCAGGTAAGCGAAGCCGCACTGATAACCGATCGCGAACCAGAACCATTTCATGTTATTCATCTCACGCTTGATGGCGCCCATGGCCGCAAAGCACGGTGCGCACAGCAGGTTGAAGAGCAGGAAGGAAAATCCAGCTGCCACGGAAGAACCGCCTGAGACGAAGGCCGCCTGCATGTTCTGCCATACGGTGCCGTCGCCGTTCGCGTAAAGGATACCCATCGTGCCTACGATGTTCTCCTTTGCCACGAGACCTGTGATAGACGCCACCGTCGCCTGCCAGTTGCCCCAGCCCTGCGGGATGAAGATCCAGGAAATCGCACCGCCGATGGCTGCCAGAATGCTGTAGTCAATTTCATCTTCAGCCAGCATACGGAAGCCGTCTTCTGCAAATCCAAAGTAAGTCGTAAACCAGATCACGATGGTTGAAAGCAGGATGATCGTACCGGCTTTCTTAATGAAGGACCAGCCGCGCTCCCACATGCTGCGCAGCACCGCGCTGACTTTCGGCCAGTGGTATGCCGGCAGCTCCATGACGAACGGAGCCGGATCGCCGGAGAACATTTTCGTCTTCTTCAAAATGATACCGGAGCAGATGACTGCCGCCACCCCGATGAAATAAGCCGCGGTAGCGATCAGCGGATTGCCGCCTAAGAGCGCGCCCGCTACCATCGCGATAAACGGAACCTTGGCGCCGCAGGGGATGAAGGTCGTCGTCATGATGGTCATCCGGCGGTCTTTTTCATTTTCAATCGTTCGGCTCGCCATGATGCCCGGTACGCCGCAGCCCATGCTGACCAGCATCGGGATGAAGGATTTTCCGGAAAGGCCGAATCTGCGGAAGATACGGTCCAGGATAAAAGCGATACGAGCCATGTAGCCGCAGTACTCCAGGAACGCCAGCAGGATAAACAGTACCAGCATCTGCGGAACGAAACCGAGCACAGCGCCGATACCTGCCACTATACCATCAAGAACCAGTCCAGAGAGCCAGTCTGCGCAGTTCAACGCATTCAGCGCGCTCTCAAAGAGCATCGGGATACTTGGAATGTAAATGCCATAATCGCCCATCTCCGGAGCGGTATATTCATACGCTGCGTACACTTCCGCTGCCGCAGTCAGATCCTCATAGGTAGCCTCCGCGTCAGAAACCTCCAGGGTCTCCTCATCTTCTACAGTATACGCTGCTACAGATGATTCGTCAAACAGCGCGATCAATTCACCAAGAGCTTCCGCTGCCGCATCCGCATCATATTCTTCGGATTCCTCATCGAGTGCCTCTGCGATCGCATCCACGTCCATGCCCTGCTCTGCCGCATAGTCAACAAAGCCGGTCACCACTTCAGCCGCTCCCGCGTACTCTTCATCTGCCTCGCTCCACGCAGAGGTACCGATGCTAAAGAGATGGAAGCCATCGCCAAACAGGTTGTCATTCGTCCAGTCCGTCGCTGCCGCGCCGATGGTTGACATTGCAATGTAATAAACAAGGAACATCACCAGTGCAAAGATCGGCAGAGCCAGAATCCGGTTGGTCACGATCCGGTCAATTTTATCGGAGGTCGTCAGCTTTTCCTTTGCCGCCACCTTCTTCACGCATTTATCAATAATAGAAGAAATGTAGGCATAGCGCTCGCTCGTGATAATACTCTCCGTATCGTCGTCAAAGGCATCCTCCAGAGCTTTGATCTCAGCAGACACGTTCGGCGCACTTTTCAGCTGCTCCGCAATCTTTTCGTCCTTCTCCAGAAGCTTAATCGCGTAGAATCTCTTCTGAGCCTCAGCCACACTGCTGCCAAGCTTCTCTTCCACCTTCTCAATCGCGTCCTCTACCTCGTCCGCGAACTTATGTACACGCGCAACCGCCTTCTTCGAATTAGCCGCCGCGACTGCCTTCTTCGCCAGCTCGTCAATACCGGTGCCCTTCATAGCGGAAATTTCAACCACTTCACAGCCCAGGCTCTTAGAAAGAGCCTTTGTATTGATCTTGTCGCCGCTCTTTTCCACGAGGTCCATCATGTTGACCGCGATGACCACCGGAATACCCAGCTCGATCACCTGCGTGGACAGATACAGGTTTCTCTCGATATTCGTGCCGTCCACGATGTTGATGATCGCGTCCGGGTGCTCATTAATAATGTAGTTTCTCGCTACGACCTCCTCCAGCGTATAAGGGGAAAGGGAATAGATACCCGGAAGGTCTGTGATCTCGACATCCTTCTGACCTTTGAGCTTTCCTCCTTTTTTCTCCACCGTTACACCGGGCCAGTTGCCCACGTACTGGTTGGAACCCGTCAGTGCGTTGAACAGGGTCGTCTTGCCGCAGTTCGGGTTGCCCGCAAGTGCAATCTTAATCGCCATTTTCTTCTCCTTCTTTCTCCGCGTTATCTAATATGAATTTTGTATTGCTAATATATGTTTTTATTGTCTAATTTTAATCTGAATTTACTAATTTTTATCCTCATAAACTAACTTAATTATAAAAAAAATTCTTTCATTCTGCTTTGCGAAGCCCGGAGCATCCGCATGACCTGCTCCATGAAATCCGAGGCATCTGTACCCCCTGTATCTTAAAATCCGGGGCATCTGCACGTCCTGCCTCATGAAACCTGGATCATCTGCGCGTCCTCTTTGCGGAGGGACAGCTCATATCCTCTCACCGTGACCTCGACCGGATCGCCTAACGGCGCTACCTTGCGGACAAAAATCTCCACGCCCTTTGTAATACCCATGTCCATGATCCTTCTCTTTACAGGGCCTTCTCCGGCAATCTTTTCCACCCGGACCGTCTCCCCTACCGTAGTGTCTTTCAATGTTTTCATAATATCCTCCATTCTTCAGACCAGAATATGATTGGCCATCTCTCTGCCAATCGCGACGCGGGAATCCCGGACATTTACAATCAGGCTCCCGTTCACCTCAGAAATGATCGAAACAACTCCACCCACAACAAATCCAAGACGCTCAAGAAACAGCCTGGTCTCTTCTTTTCCGCCGATCTTCCTGATGATATTTTCCTCTCCTGTCTTTGCCATGCTAAGCGGCATCACATCGTCCCCTTTCTCACAGTCTGGCGCTTTTGCCGGCTGATTTTATCTGCCTTTTGCCGTCCCAAAAATCCGTACAGCCTTCTATCCGGATGCTCCGCGTCACTGTGTAAACGTGCAAATGATACGACGTATTTCGGTTCGTCACTCCGGTTCGAGGTTAGTATACTCTAACATTTTATCCCCGTCAAGCGGTTTTTTGGAAAGAATCGGCAGAATCTGTCTGTTTTTTTTGTACAAAATCCCCGAAAAATCCCAAATGTTTTTCTTTACGTGTTTTGGATTTGATGATATATTAATAGGAATGATAAAAGATTGATGTGACCCGTTAAGATCAACACTATAGCATTGTGAGGTAATAAAATGAGTGCAACCAATGAATCTGCTGAAAATTATCTGGAAACGATCCTTATTTTAAGTGAGCGTCTCCCGGTGGTACGTTCCGTCGATATCGCGACTGAACTCGGATTTAAAAAATCAAGCGTCAGCATCGCAATGAAAAACCTTCGCGCCAAAAGCCATATTGTCGTATCAGACGCAGGCTTTATCACACTGACCGAATCCGGGCGGGCGATCGCCGAGGAAATCTATGAACGTCATAAATGGATTTCCGCCTGGCTGGTCTCGCTTGGGGTGAACGAAAAGACAGCCACGGAGGATGCCTGCAAGATAGAGCATGTAATCAGCCGCGAGAGCTTTAACGCGATCCGGGAGCATATTCATCTCAACTCCTGAAATTCCGCCGCGAAGCAAATTTGCATGCGGATCATTTTTGCAGATTCCGGAAGTGAGGCAGATTCGTATGCGAATTATTTTTTCCGGTTCTCGAGACAAAACAATTCCTCATGCAGCTCTTTTGTTCGCCTCATCCGTCCTGTATGAAGTGCTTGTTCCAATCAGAAGAAAGGTCTGTTTTCAAAAAGGAATTCATAGAATTTCAAAAACGCCTTCCGGCAGCATGGCTCTCCCGCGTTCCGGAAGGGCTGGAGTGTGATTTTCTGTGGATTCTTTTTCTGTTTCACCTGCTCTCAGTGAGAACTACTCAAATATCATTATCCGCACAGCGTCCCTGCCGGATCGTCCGGAAGCATTTTCTGATCTGAAAAACACCGCGCTGGTTCATGCCCTCTCGTCAGATTCCGGCAATGGCTTCTTCCGGGTCTTGAACCCGGCGGCCGGCACAACAGCCGGGCAGGATTATCCCGTGCAGGAAGTAAACCAACAATATTCCATTCTCTATGTCCCGCTCGCAGACCATCTCTCAACGGTAGAAGAAATCGGCTACCCCGCCGTCCCCAAGCTTTATACGAAAATGAATGTGGTGAGTCTGGAGGCAGCCGGCATTCTGCCTGTCCGCATCCGCCCGTCTCTGGATCTGTCCGGTGCCGGGGTACTGGTCGGCATTCTCGATTCCGGCATTGACTACACACACCCGGCCTTCCGGAAGGCAGATGGCACGACCCGGATCCTACAGCTCTGGGATCAGAGCGATGAACAGGGCACACCTCCTGAGGGCATCTCCTATGGCACAGAATACACAGACTCACAAATCAACGAAGCACTGTTTTCCGGCAATCCAGCCATATACGGAGAGCCTTCCCATCCCGAGTCCGTTCAGCGAGGCGCACAGACAGATTCCTGGCAGCGCGAGCCTGGCTCCCAGGCGGGCAACGGCCAGCACATAGCCGAATTCTATACGGGCAGCGGCCAGCAGGAGTCAGACTCCCGGCGTAGTGCCGCCCCGGTTCCCCGGACGGACCCCAGCGGACACGGCACAGCGGTCGCCGGAATTGCCTGCGGAAGCGTGGAGGCAAGCGAAGGCTTCACCGGCGTCGCGCCCGACTGCAGCATCGCGCTTGTACGGCTAAAGCCGGCCAAGCAATATCTGCGCGATTATTTTCAGATACCGGAAGGCTCCATTGCTTATCAGGAGGATGATCTGATGCTTGGGATCCGCTACCTGCTCGACTGCGCCGCACAGCTAGCCATGCCGCTGGTTATTTGTCTGCCGCTGGGGACCAGCCAGGGAGGACATGACGGCCATACGCCGCTGGAAAACATGCTGGAAGCCGCTCTTTATCAGCCAGGAGTCTGTGTTGTCACCGGCACGGGAAATGAGGTCGGATCTGACCATCATTATCAGAACAGACTGTCCCGCGAAAAAGCATCTGCAGACATAGAACTCCTCGTCGACGAAGAAACGTCCGGATTTTCCATCGAGCTCTGGGCGGATGCACCGGACCTGCTTTCACTTGGATTCACTTCGCCCCTCGGAGAATCCATCCGCCCTGTTTCCCCAGCCATCGGCACCTCCAGAGAATTTTCCTTTCTGCTGGAAAACAGCCGGATAGTCCTTACCTGGGCTGCGGTTCACTCGCCGGACGCTTCCCTGGTCACCCTGATCCGTATTGCTGATCCGACTCCGGGCACATGGCAGATTCAGATCAGCACTCTGGAAATCGAAAGCGGCGTTTTTCATCTGTGGCTGCCTGCGGAAGGACTGGTCAGCCCACGGGTGCGTTTCCACGCCTCGAGTGCAGATACCACACTCGTCATTCCTTCCTGCGCCTCCTCTGTCATCAGTGCCGGCGCCTGGAACGCGTACGATGAGAGCCTATATCTTCATTCCGGCCGCGGCTATACGCGAAATGGTCTGATCAAGCCAGATTTCGTCTCTCCCGGCGTGCGCGTGACTGCCCCGGTCCCGGGCGGAGGCTACTCCTCTCTCACAGGCTCCTGCGCCGCCGCTGCGCTCACCGCCGGTGCCGCGGCCCTCCTTTTTGAAGCCGGCCTGAAGCAAAATCCGCCCCGCGTATTCTCTTCCGCGGAACTAAAAGATCTGTTTCGAAGCGGTCTCCGCCAAAGTCCTTCCTTATCTTATCCAAATCAGTCGTGGGGATACGGAATTCTGAATGTCTATGGAATTTTTGAATCCTTGATTATCTGACCGTTTAGCTGCCCGAACCATTCCGGATATAAACAGGAAGGCGGATACATGCCTCTTTTTCGCAGTGCTTGCCTTGCAAACAGATTTGTTTTCGAAAACAGTAGAATTGCAAAAAAATTTATTTACAGGCATATGCACACTTTCTCCGCACAATCATACAATACAATGTAAATTGATTTCGGAGGAGAATAAAATGAGTGATCTGGCAGCTACTAACTGCGGATGCGGTTGCGGATGTGAAAGCGGAAACGGAGGTTCCATTCTGTGGATCCTGATCCTTCTGATTCTCTTTAACGGCAATGGATGCGGCGGTAATTTCTGCGGCGGCGACAACTCCTGCCTGTGGGCCATCATCCTGCTCTGCTGCTGCGGAGGCAATTCTCTGTGCGGAGGCGGCTGCGGCTGCTAATGCGGCCGGTGCACGATGCGCCATAAGGGGGATGCGCGCCAGCGGCCGTTAAGGGCAAACCGAAGCGCAGGTCCTTATGGCTGCGGTGCATACAGCATAAGCGGCTGCTTTCTATACGCAGCCCTGCATACAAAAAGGCACGCCGACAGCAGTTCTGTCTGCCATCGGCGTGCCTTTTCTCTTTTATCTCATCATTGAAATGTCTGTTATTCTGCCGCTTCCAGTGTATTCAGATAATCATCCAGTGCGGCCGTGTCTACCGTATAGGTCGGAAGGTCTACCGTGGTAGTGTCATCCGAAGTCCCGGTATAATTGTATACGGAAAAGCCCACCCAGGCGACGACCAGAACGGCTACCACTCCCATGCCGATCTTCGTCAGCATCCACTGGCGCTTTTCCTTTTTGATAATCTTTGCACGATTCTTTTTTTCTTCTTTATAACGGTCAACTTTTTCCTGGCTCATGTATATGCCTCCTGAATCTTTCTTAATAATGGTACTAGCCTTGCTCGCCGCCCTGTCCTTTTCCGGACAACGCACATCTTTTATCAGTATACACGATTTCGGAAAAAATTCAACTGATTTTTGTTAAATAACCACAATTATGCCGCCGTCATTGGCATACATTGTGGAAATACCGGCTGTATCGAGGAAAATCACGCCCTTCACCGGGATTCGCTTCGTGATCGCGTCCAGAACCATGCGTCCGCGCTCCGGGCAGTTACAATGGGACAGCGCCAGAATCTTCTCCGCCGGATTTTCCACCTGCTCAACAATGTAATCGACCATCTTCACCAGAGCCTTGTTGATCCCGCGCGCCTGGTCGAGCTGAACAATCGTGCCTTCCGGCGTCGCACCGCAAACCGGCTTGATTTTCAGAGCGGTCGCAAAGAAAGCCTTGATGTTGCTCAGCCGGCCGTTCTTACGCAGGGTCTCCAGATCCTCCAGCACAAAATACGTATTCTGTCCGGCGATATAGGCTTCGACCGTCTCCACAATCTCTTCAAATGGCATACCGGCAGATTCACACTCCTGAATTTTTGCCGTAATCAGAGTCTCTCCGACCGATGCGGAGCGAGAATTAAATACATGAATCTGGAGCGTCGAACCCTCCTCCTCCAGCAGATCCCTGGCCAGCACCGCGCTGTTGCACGAGCCGCTCAGCTCTGCGGAGAGCGTCACCGCATAGGCTCTCTTTTCCGCTTTTTCAAATGCTTTTTTATAAAAATCAGGCGAAGGGCACGCAGACTTCGGACAGTTCGGACTTGCGGCAATCTTCTGAAGAAAATCCGCCTGGTCAAAGCTGTCATCATCTACGAAGGCATAGTCATCCACCTGCATGGTAAGCGGTGCAGAAATGATACGTTCATCCGCTTTCATATCCTCCGTGCGCTCGCCGCAGCTGTCCATTACAATCACATATTCCATAAGCAACCTCCAGTATCTCGGGTAATTCCTTTACTTACACGTTTTTCATTCTCTCACAACGTGGTTTTTAAGTCTACGTTATCATAGCACACTCTGCAGTCCTTGAAAAGAGGGTTTTTATGATTCACACAATTTTTATAAAATACGAATAACGGGTGCCTTCAGAGTAACTTTCTATTGCACCCGAAACGCTTCTTCATGTATAATGAAAGCCGCGCAAACCAGTCAAATAATTTCAGCCTCAAAATGGCATAAAATAAGGGAGATTCTCATGCGTTCTTTCCATATACAGGACAATCTGGGTTTTATGAAAAAGCTTCTGACAGGCAGTGCTTTTGACACCTTCCTGCTCTCAGAAGCATCCATCACTACTTACGCCTCCTTTCAGATAGACGGTGCCTTTCATCCGGACTATCTGAGTACCGCCGAGCAGGAGCAGCTGCAGGCTGAAAAATGCGGCTATACGCTGTGGCGGCGTGTGCGCCCTTTCTTTTTCGAGCTGACCAGGGGGAAAAACACACCGTTAAAATTTCGCATTGTTTTCCGGCTCGCTCCCTATAATATCGAAAAGCTGATCGCACAGAGCGGCCTGACCATCCAGGCAGACCAGGTGGACGGACTGTTTCTGAATATCCATTTTGACGGAAAGGCTCTCTATTGCGTCAGCGGAATTTCCATGAAGGTGTTTACGCTGGATAAGACGCTGGAGCATGCTTGGGATGATATGCTGGAAAAATTTTTCCGGCATGAGCAGATTCCTTTTCTGGCAGAATAAATGCCGTGCTAATGCCAGCGCTGCAGGTTCTGACAGGGAGCAGAAAGCTGCGCAGCGAAAATCATTTCCGGCAGTAACTGTCTGCGTTATATGAGTTGTTAGCACTCACTAAAATTGAGTGCTAATTTTTTCTTGACATTTCGCTCTGATGGTATTATCATGTGTTCAGTTTTGTGGAGGAGCAATGATTTTCCATTTTCCACACGATCACTACAGACCATATATCCCGTACAGGCAGCCGCCAGGTATCTGAGCAGGCTATATCATACGGTGTCCGGCAAAACCGGCAGAGCTGCGCTTCGGTTCGGCGCCGGCACTCAATGCCTTTATGGATCCGGTCGCCTGGCCTGCTGTTTTACGGGGATAAACACATTTTATACTTTTATTTTAAGTAAGGAGCGATGTATCATGAGCAAGAAAACTGGTAACCTTTCTATCAACAGTGAGAACATTTTTCCCATTATCAAAAAATGGCTGTATTCCGACCATGACATTTTTGCCCGCGAAGTGATTTCGAACGGCTGCGACGCCATCACAAAGCTGGAAAAGCTGGAGGTCATGGGCGAGTATACCTTCCCGGAGGACTACAAAAAGCACATCGAGGTCATTGTAAACCCGGAGGAAAAGACGCTGAAATTCATTGATACCGGTCTGGGCATGACAGCGGATGAGGTCGAGGAGTATATTACACAGATCGCTTTCTCCGGCGCGACCGATTTCTTTGAGAAATACAAAGACAAGATGACGAAGGACGACATCATCGGACATTTCGGTCTGGGCTTCTATTCTGTTTTCATGGTAGCGGACGAGGTGCATATTGACACACTTTCTTATAAGGAAGGGGCAGCGCCGGTGCACTGGGAGTGCGACGGCGGCACGGACTATTCAATGGAGGAAGGCACCCGCACAGAGGTCGGCACAGAGATCACCCTGTTTTTGAGCGAGGATTGTCTGGAGTTTGCCAATGAATACCGCATGCGTGAGGTCATTGAAAAGTACTGCTCCTTTATGCCGGTGCAGATTTTCCTTTCCAAGGCAAATGCTGAGCAGGAATATGAGACCATCGACGAAGGTGAGCTTCGTGAGGATGATGTAGTCGTAGAGCGCATCCATGAGGACGCGAAGACCGAGGAGCGTGAAAATGAGAATGGTGAAAAGGAGACAGTCGAGGTTTCCCCGGCTCGCGACCGCGTAAAGATCAATAAACGCCCGGTTTCCTTAAGCGACACGATGCCGCTGTGGACAAAGCATCCGAACGACTGTACTGCCGAGGAATACAAGGAGTTTTACCGCAGGGTCTTCAATGATTATAAGGAGCCGTTGTTCTGGATTCATCTAAACATGGACTATCCGTTTAACCTCAAGGGCATCCTTTATTTCCCGAAGATCAACACGGAATATGACTCCATCGAAGGTACCATCAAGCTGTACAACAACCAGGTATTTATCGCGGATAATATTAAGGAAGTAATTCCGGAATTCCTGATGCTCTTAAAGGGCGTGATTGACTGTCCGGATCTGCCGCTGAACGTTTCGAGAAGCGCGCTGCAGAATGATGGTTTTGTAAAGAAGATTTCCGATTATATTTCCAAGAAGGTGGCGGACAAGCTGACCGGCATGTGCAAGACAGACCGGGAAAGCTACGAGAAATACTGGGACGACATCAGCCCGTTCATCAAATATGGCTGCATCAAGGACAGCAAGTTCAGTGAAAAGATGAACGATTACATCCTCTATAAGGATATTGACGGCAAGTATCAGACCCTCAATGACCTGATCCAGGCTGCGGAGGACGCAAAGAAAGCAGATGCCGCAGACGAGGTGGCTGAAACAGAGACCGGGGTTGCAGAAGGCACTGATCAGGCAGTGGAAGCAGAGGAAGTCGTGAAAACAGAGGAAACTGTAGCGGAAGCGTCCGGCGCAGAAACAGTTTCCGAAGCTGACACCACTGTTGAAGGTGCTGAGAATGCAGAAACAGTTGAAGATATGGACGCAGATGAAGTTGTCGAAGACGCGGATGAGACCGTCGATGCAGATGAGGAGGAAGAAGAAAAAGAGCCGGAGAAAATCACCATTTACTATGTGACGGACGAGGTGCAGCAGAGCCAGTACATCAATATGTTCCGTGAATCCGGCCTGAATGCGGTCATCCTGAAGCACAACATTGATTCTCCGTTTATCTCTCATATTGAGCAGATCAATGAGAAGGTAAAATTCCAGCGGATCGACGCAGATGTCACGGATACGTTCAAGGAAGAAACCAGCGTGGAGGACCTGAAGGAGATCACCGATATCCTGACAGAGCTGTTCCGCAAATCTCTTAACAATGACAAGCTTTCCGTGCGTGTGGAGAAGCTGAAAAATGCCAGTGTTTCTTCCATGATCACGCTCTCTGAGGAAAACCGCCGCATGCAGGAAATGATGAAGATGTACGGTATGTACGGCATGGATCCGTCCATGTTCGGCGATGAGGTGACACTTGTACTGAACGCCAACAACAAGCTGGTACAGTATCTGGCCTCAAATAAGGACTCCGACAAAGCACCGATGATCTGCGAGCAGCTGTATGATCTGGCGATGATCGCCCACAAACCGCTGCAGCCGGACGAAATGACACGCTTCATCTCCCGGAGCAACGAAATCCTGATGCTGCTGGCACAGTAACATCTGCGCGGCTGTGAAAGTGCCGAATCGCTGCTTCGCGAGGATCAACGTAATAATGGATCCGAAAAACAATCTCTCTAGAAACAGATTTTAATCAGTTCCTGTGCGGGGCGTCCAAGGCTTTTCCCTTTGGCGCCCCGCGCTTTTTTTACATTTCATCATATGTCCACATTTGCACAGCAAGTATGGACGCAGGCCGCCCCGATCGCACGGACCACTCTGTGCCGCGCACAACCGGCCGGAAAAAGCGCCAAAAAAGAGGCGCACCATTTTCTTGACAAATGAATGGAAAACAAGTATTCTATCAGCGCGAAGGGAAGATAGATCATGAAAGAAAAGCTGCAAAACTTTGGTATTTCCGGCAGTACCCTGAAGCTGATTGCCATTATCACAATGCTCATCGACCACACCGGAGCGACAGTGCTCCGCAGCATTGCACGCCTTCCCGCTGTGACGGGAGACGCTTCGCTGCGCAGCACTTGGGTAAACATCTACAATATTTCCCGTGATATCGGGCGGATTGCGTTTCCGATCTTCTGCTTTCTTCTGGTGGAAGGTTTTTTACACACGCGCAGTCCGAAAAAATACGCAGGAAGGCTCTTTTTATTTGCGCTGATTTCTGAGATTCCGTTCGATATCGCGCTGAAAGGCAGCTGGTATTACCCGGACAAGCAGAATGTCTATTTTACGCTGCTGATCGGCCTGCTTGTCATGATCGCCATCCGATGGATCACCGACAACGGGACGCGCCGCCTGATTCTTTCGGCACTGCCGGTCGCGCTGGGTATGCTGCTGGCCTGGAAGTTAAATACAGATTACGACTATAAGGGTGTATTTCTGATCGCTGTGCTGTATCTGATGCGCGATACCAGGATTTATCAGTGCATCGGCGGAGCCGCCGCTATTTCGTGGGAACTGCCGGCTCCGATCGCTTTTATTCCAATTTATTTTTATAATGGAAAGCGCGGAATTTCACTCAAATACGTTTTCTACTGGTTCTATCCCGTGCATCTGATGGTGCTTTATGCCATCAACACCTGGGGTGTGCCGCTGCTGGAAAAGGTTTTCTTTGCCGGGTAAGACCAATTGAGGAGGAAGTATGAATAAGAAAGAAGTCGCCGAGTTAAAGCGGCTGTTTCATCCGGACCGGACACCGGTCACCCGGATCTGCGGCTGCTATGTAGATTCGGAAAAAACAAAACGGGCAACCATGAAAGAGGCATTTCTCTCCCTTCCGGAGGAGGAAATGTTCAAATATTTTGATATTTTTAAGAAAACCCTGTCCGGTACCCTTGGAAAAAACCTGCTGGATATGGAGTTTCCGCTGGAGCAGGAAGCAGGAGGAGGCGCACAGGAATATCTGCTGAAGCTGAAAAACAGCCAGCTGAAGGATGACGCCCTGCTGGACGCCTTTTACGATAAGGTCATCGAATCCTTTTTGTATCCGGAGAATTACTATATTATCCTGATCCACTGCGCCTATGACATTCCCAAAAAAGGGTCAGATAACATAGAAATGTTTGATGCCTCAGACGATGTCTATGAGTTTCTGCTCTGCTCGATCTGCCCTGTGCAGCTCTCTAAGCCGGGCCTGTGCTACCACGAAGACACCAACACCATCAGCGAGCGCATACGCGACTGGTTTGTCGAGCCGCCGGTCACAGGATTTTTGTTTCCCGCCTTTACCGACCGCAACATGGATATCCACGGACTGCTCTATTACTCGAAAAACCCGGACGAGCTGAACGCGGACTTTGCCCGGCAGCTGCTGGGCTGCGAGCTGCCCCTCACCGCCGGGTCACAGAAGAATGCCTTTAATGCACTGGTCGCAGAGACGCTGAGTGAGGCCTGTACATACGAGACGGTTAAAAATATCCATGCCTCTCTCAATGAGCTGCTGGAGGAGCACAAGGATGACCCCGATCCGGTGCTCCTGGACCGTGGGGATGTGAAGCGCCTTCTGGCAGGAAGCGGCGCGGCTGACGAAGCTCTGGAGCATTTTGATGAAGAGTTTGAGCAGGCTTCCGGCTGTGCGCAGACGGAGCTTTATGTGACCAACGTGGCCAGCACCCGCAAGCTCGAAATCAAGACGCCGAATATTGTGATTTCTGTGAAGCCGGAGTGCGCAGACCTCGTCGAGACGCGCGTCATCGACGGGCGGCTTTTCTTCGTCATTCCGGCGGATGATGAGGTAGAAGTAAACGGAATCCCGGTGAAAACGGGCGTATCGACTGACAATACTGACTTACAGGAGTAGCTATCTTATGAATTCTTACACACTTGACTGGAAACAATACAGTGCTCTCGCAAGACAGACAGTCGCCGAGGGCTGCGTCCTGCTGTGCAATGAGCGCGCTTCTCTCCCACTCGCCTCCGGAGATACCGTCGCGGTGTTCGGGCGGATCCAGCTGAATTATTACAAAAGCGGCACAGGTTCGGGCGGCATGGTAAATGTCCCCTACGTGCACTCCATTCTCGACGGGCTGCGGGAATATGAAAAAAATAATATTCACATTTATGAACCCCTTCTTTCCGTTTATCAGAATTGGGTGGAGGATCATCCTTTTGACCGGGGAAACGGCTGGGGGCAGGAGCCCTGGAGCCAGGAGGAAATGCCGCTTGATGATACTCTGGTGCAGGAAGCAGCCGCAAAGGCGAGCGCAGCTATCGTTGTGATTGGCCGCACGGCAGGGGAAGACCGTGACAATTCCGCGATCCCCGGCAGCTACTATCTGACCGATGCGGAGCTCGCCATGCTGAAAAAGGTCTGTGCGGCTTTTCCACGCACGACCGTTGTTTTAAATACAGGCAATATTATTTCCATGAACTGGGTAGAAGATGTAAATCCCGGTGCGGTACTCTACGCATGGCAGGGCGGCATGGAAGGCGGCTGCGGCGTTGCAGATGTCCTCTGCGGAGCTGTCTCCCCCAGCGGAAAACTCTCCGACACCATTGCGCGTGATCTGGCGGACTACCCTTCCACCCGGAATTTTGGTTCCGAATCTGCCAACTATTACCAAGAGGATATCTACGTAGGATATCGCTACTTTGAGACCTTTGCTCTGGAAAAGGTCCTTTATCCGTTCGGTTTTGGTCTCTCCTATACGAATTTTGAGACGAGCTGCTCTTTCAAAGTATATTGGAAAGATGCAAAAACCTGTCTCAACGGCCAGGCAGAGCCTGCTTCAGGGGAATCTGCTTCGGCGGATTTTGTTACAATAGATCCTTCCTCGGCGGATCCAGCTGCGGCATGCCCTGTTTCCGCGGTTTCGGCGGATCCAGCTGCGGCTGCATCCACAGACAGCAGGTTCTTTACCATCCGTGCCGCCGTCAAAAACACCGGCAGCCGGCCGGGCAAGGAAACGGTGCAGGTTTACGCAAATCCGCCGCAGGGAAAGCTTGGCAAGCCATTGCGCAACCTCTGTGCGTTTGCCAAGACAAAAGAGCTGCTTCCAGGCGAAAGTGAGACTTTGATTATAAACGTTCCCACCGACCGTCTCGCCTCATATGACGACAGCGGCGCCACCGGGCACAAAAGCTGCTACGTGCTGGAGGAAGGTATGTATGAAATCTATGCAGGGGCAAATGTGCGGGATGCATCTTTGGTTGGAAATTTCTCTTTCGATCAGTCAATTGTCGTTGCGCAGTGCCAGGAAGCAATGGCTCCTGTAAAACCTTTCGAGCGGTTCCGGCCTCAGTCCGTGACAAAACCACTTAGTTATTCCGAAACAGATCCGGCTACTAATGATTCTTCCAGCACAATTTCCGAAACCGTTCACACTGCAAATGGTTCTTCCAGCGCAATTCCAGGGACTGTTTCCGCCACGGATAGTTCCTCCAGCGCAGTCAGAGATGGCTCCGGCACGTCAAGCTGCCCTGCTGCCTCTGAATACAGCCAATCTCACACGATCTGCGCCCTTACATATGAGCCGGTTCCTCTGCGCACGGTCTCTCCGGCACAGCGGCGGCTTGACAATCTGCCGGATTGTCTGCCCTGCACGGGCGATCAGGGATACCGACTCCGCGATGTGATGGATGCAAAGGTGTCTATGGAAGAATTTCTGGCGCAACTCTCCGATGAGGATCTGATGACACTCTCCCGCGGCGAGGGCATGTGCAGTCCGAAGGTCACTCCGGGCACAGCCGCTGCCTTCGGTGGAATTACGGAATCGCTGAAAAACTTCGATATCCCGGCGGGCTGCTGCTCCGACGGACCGTCCGGCATCCGCATGGACTGCGGCACCAGTGCCTTCAGCCTGCCCAACGGCACCCTTCTGGCCTGCACGTTCAACACGTCTCTGGTCACAGAGCTGTTTGCCATGGAGGGTCTGGAGCTGTATGCCAACAAGATTGACGCCCTGCTGGGTCCCGGCATCAACATCCACCGCAGTCCGCTGAACGGGCGGAATTTTGAATATCATTCGGAGGATCCGTATCTGACCGGATGCATGGCCGTCGCGCAGGTGACTGGTATGGATCGATATTCCGCCAGCGGTACCATGAAACATTTCTGTGCAAACAATCAGGAGTACCACCGTCATCTGGCAGACGGTATTATTTCAGAGCGCGCGCTGCGCGAAATCTACCTGAAACCATTTGAGATGGGTGTTCGCTGCGGACATACCCGCTCGATTATGACGACCTACGGCCCGGTGAACGGCATCTGGACTGCCGGGAATTACGATTTAAATACCACGATTCTGCGCGGAGAATGGCATTATCAGGGACTGGTCATGACCGACTGGTGGACCAGGATCAATGATGAGGGCGAGAAAGCCACCCGCGACAACCTCGCCGCGATGGTGCGAGCCCAGAACGATATCTATATGGTGACACAGGATGCGCTCACCTATCAGGATACACAGCCGCAGGCCCTCAAAAAAGGGACACTCACCCGCGCGGAGCTTGTCCGAAACGCTGCAAATATCTGCCGTTTTCTAATGGCCTCCCCCGCCATGCAGAGGCTTTGCGGTACATACAGGGATGTGACACATATCAACACCCCCGCCGACCTGAACCTGATCAATGGCGATGAGATGGAATATTTCTCCATCGGCACGGATACCACGATTCCACTGGCTGGCCAATGTCCGGAAGCGGGCAGCGCCTTCACCTTCGCGGCCGATTTTAAACAGGAGGGCTTGTTTGACTTTACGCTCACCGCTGCTTCTCACGGCAGCGAGCTGGCACAGATGTCCGCCACCCTGACTCTGGACAATACCGTATTGAATGTCTATACCTGGCATGGGGAATCGGAAAAGTCAGAATTGACTGCCAAAAAAGAAGTGCGGGGTAAAATGCATTACCTCAAGTTCTACGTTGCACAGAGCGGACTGGAGCTGGAATCCCTGCGGATCCGGCTGGTGCGCGCTATCGAGCGGAAATAACCATATGACTCTGGCTGCTTGACTCGTTGCTTCGCGGGAATAACAAAAATACACCGCAAAAACCGGCTCCCAACGATGGGATCTGCGTTTTCGCGGTGTATTCTTTGCAAATCTGTCTACTCCACAGCTTCCTTCAGCTTTCGGATCATTTCCATGTCATCGGCGCTCACGCAGATATTCGTGCGCAGGGTTTCCCCAGCCGATGTGGTCATTTTGACATCCACCACCGTTCCCTCATCCACCGCAGCCGTGGCCGCGGCAAAGAATGGCTCCAGCTTTGGATGGCTGTTTTTCACCTGATCCTCCATACCCCTAAGCTGCATAAGCTTCATCGGATTTATCTTCATAAAAAATCATCTCCTGAGTGATATATGTCCGTACTCGCCCGCGAGTATGGACGCAGGCTATGTTCCGATTTTCGCAGAAAATCGAGAACGCTACCGCGCCCCTCGCCGGGGGGCATCCCGCACTTCGTACGGGATATACAATCGCGCAGCGATCTTCAGTTGCGCGGCTTTCATTGTATCATATTCACAATTCCAATACAGACCACGAAAAACCAGCCCACAATGGCCACAGTACTGATAATGGTTCCTGCCTTGCAGCACAGATAAGATTTACAATCGTCCTGAAAGCCTAAAAATCCATAGCGCAGGCCCATCAGAGTCATTACAATCCCGGTCACGCCGCCCGCTCCAATCCAGGAGCCGGCGCTCCCTTTCAGGTAATAAGAAGCCAGAAGCAACAGCAGAAGCAAACCAACTCCAATCAGTCCCAACACCAACGACGCGATGCTGTTTGCGGAATATTTTTTATCAACAAATGAATATACCCTTTTTTTCGCCATTTTTATCCCCTCGTACTGTGGTTTTCTGTTCTGACTGACTCGAAAAGCTGTCTTTCTGCGTATTTTCGCACAACCCATACATCTGACAGACCCATCACAAAGCACTTTTACGCAGCTCAATCACACGCAGACCTGAAGCAAAGTATTTCCTACGCCGTTTCCAGCTTCACATAACAAAAACTCAGAATTCGAAACAGCAAGTAACCCAACAATCCGCCCAGTGTATTCAGGAGCATATCATCCACATCAAAGCAGCCCACCTGAAAAATCAGCTGTGAAACCTTCACCAGTGCGCTGACTTCAAAGCTCAGAAGCGTCGTACGCCACGCACGCCTCGCCCCTCTTACCATGAGCGGAACCAACGCTCCAAAAGGCAGAAAGCCGATCACATTTCCCAGCAGATTGATCAGCACGGCACGCGTCCCCAGCATTTCCCGGTAGCGGATATAGCGGAGAATCTCCCTGAAAGGAACGATATTATAGCTGTACTCCCCCGTCCCGCCGTGTCCAAAATCCTCTGAAAGGAACAGAAAATAGACGAGCCCCGCCATATAGAGCAGAAACAGGCACGTCCCCACAATTTTAATGCCTTTTCTCATTGAATGATTCATCAAAGCCCCAGTCCAGTCCCGGCCTTCCACAGCCTGACCGCATTTAGTATAAGAAGAATTCCGCTCGCAATCCCCGTGACCAGTACTACAATTCCCAGCACCAGATTCCATACGCCAGCTTTTTCCGTTGCCCTCACTAAGCGTTCATTCATAGAAAAACCTCCACTTCTCATTTTACACCATATTTTTCATAATATGCGTCGATCGCCGCTTTCATGGCATCGTTAATCACGACTTTTCCTTTATATTCCCGGTTATAGAGATACTCCACGACCTCCGCCATCGTGACGATCGCGGTCGTCTTCATACCATAGGTCTGCTCAATCTCCTGCAAAGCGCTCTTTTCCCCGGTGCCGCGCTCCATACGGTCTACGGAAACCACCAGCCCCCGTATATCCACATTTCCCTGAGACTGAATGATCGGCAGGGTCTCCCGGATCGACGTCCCGGCAGTCGTCACGTCCTCAATAATCACCACCCGGTCCCCGTCACAGATCGGGCTGCCCAGCAGAATACCGGCATCGCCATGGTCCTTTACCTCTTTACGGTTTGAGCAATATCGAATCTCCTTCCCATATTCCTCACTGAGCGCCATGGTCGCGGCGACCGACAGCGGAATCCCCTTGTAAGCCGGTCCGAACAGCACGTCAAAGTCCAGCCCGAAAGCCGCCTCGATGGCCCGCGCGTAGTACTCACCCAGACGGCAGAGCTGCGTCCCCGTGCGGTAAAATCCGGTATTGATAAAAAACGGAGTCTGTCTGCCGCTCTTTGTCACGAAGTCGCCAAAGCGCAGCACCTCACAGTCCACCATAAACTCGATAAATTCCTTCTTGTATGCTTCCATTTTTTGATCCTCCTGATCAGATATTTAGTGCCAAGAAATCAATCTGCAGATCTCCGTTAAAGATTCCAGCCGGAATTTTGTCTGACAGCGTATAGGTATCCATTGATTTTGACTCAAAGTTATAAACAGCAACATAACGCTTCTGAGCATCTACAATCCAATACTCACGAACTCCTGCGGCCTGATATTTAAACATTTTCCGTACATAATCCATGTATTTGCTCGATGGGGATACAATCTCTATAATCCAGTCAGGGGCGCCATGGCATCCTTTGTCATCTAATTTTGACGGATCGCAAATTACCGTAATGTCTGGCTCGAAATAAGTCAGCCACCACCGGTTCAACCGGTGGTTTGGTATTGGCCCTCCAAAGGGCC